>NZ_JBHUXA010000015.1:0-197847 GCF_042669725.1 Nocardia sp. NPDC057227
GCCGCGGCCAGCGTGCGCGCGGCCGCGGCGAGCGGCTCGGCCGAGCGGGCGGCGAGCACGACATCGACGCCCTCCGCCGCCAGCCCGCGGGCGACGGCCAGCCCGATGCCCTTGCTGCCACCGGTCACGATGGCGCGCTTACCCTCCAGATGCAGATCCACCCGGACCACGCTAGCCAGTGCGCCCGGGCGGGTCCGCCGTCCCGCTCGAGCGGATCCGAATCAGCGGGCCGCCGGTCCCGGGTGTGCGCGGAAGAAGTCCCAGATCAGCACGGTGGCGTCGATCGAGGTCGTGTTCGCGCCGACGATGAACGCCGGGTACAGCGGGGACCTGCTCCCCGGCCAGATGTGGCCGCCGCCGAGGATCGAGTACAGCTGCACGTCGGCTCCGGGGGGACACGCGTACCGGTCGAGCACGACGTCGGCGGCGATCGTCGTCCGCTGCGCCCCGCCGGTGCAGCCGTTCCGGTTCGCCCAGCTCTGCGCGGCGGCGGTCACCGCACCGGGGCTCGCCCCGGAGTTCTCGTCACCGGTCGCCGATCCGGTGCCCGCCGTTCCGGTGTACGGAACGATGGGGTCGTCGGTGCCGTGGAACGCGATCACCGGCACCGGCCGCGCCGGGCGGCACCAGCTGAAGTCCCGCAGCCCCGCGACCGGTGCGATGGCGGCGATCCGGTCGGCGAACCGGCAGCCGGCCGAGCTGGTGGCGAAGCCGCCCATGGAGAGGCCGGTGACGTAGATCCGGCCGAGGTCGGCGCAGACCGTGGACTCGACGTGCGTCAGCACTTCGCCCAGCCAGGTGATGTCGGCCGAGCCGGGGCCGAATTCCCACTGGGATGGCGCCAACCGGTCGAGTTGCGGGGTGACGGTGACGAAGCCCTGCCGCAGCCCGTACTCGCCCATCCCGCTGCCCAGTTCGGCGATGTCGATGTTCTCCAGCAGGCCGTGCAGGGCGAGGACGACCGGGAGCGGCCGGTCGGCGGCGGCAGGCACGATCCGGCGGTACTGCCCCGATTTCGCGCTGCCCTGGAACTCGACGGTGGCTCGCTGCTCGAGCGGAGTTTTGCTCGCGCAGCCGGCGGACGGAATCGGCGCCGGTCCCGGCTCATCGGCGTGCGCCGCTGCGGGTGCCGCCAGCAGACAGGTCGCCACTGCGGCGATCAGGACCAGGAACGCCCTGAGAGGTTGATTCTCCTTCATGCGAAGGAGAATCTCAGGCGGACTCGCGCGTTCGGCTCCACATCCGCGCCTGTTGGAGGTATTCACCCCCGCCTCGGGGCGGGATGCACACACTTCCCGGCGGCTTCACCGCGGGCGCTGCTCGGCGTGGCGCAGTGCGGTGCGGATGGAGTCGTCCGAGAAGCCGATGGCCTCGATCGGCTTGCGGATCAGCCCCGCCATGCGGGCCGCGAGCGTGAGCGTGCGCGGCACGGTCGTCAGCTCGGCGCGGCGCTCGATGGCGTCGGCGGTCTCGGTGACCACCGTGGCGCGGGGCACGAACTTCCACGGCGCCTTCCGGTGCTCGCCCCACACCGCGCGCCCGGCCGGGTCGTCCAGGACGCCCGCCATCATGGGGGTGTCGAAGAACGTGGGGTGCACCGAGCCGACGGTGACGCCGGTGTGCCGCAGCTCGAGGCGGATCGAGTCGCACAGCGCCCAGACCCCGGCCTTGCTCGCGGTGTAGGCGCCGTTGAGCGGTGAGTGGACGAACGCCGCCATGGACGAGACCGCCAGCAGATGCCCGCGCTGCTCCGACACAGGGGGCAGCGCGGCGCGGAACGTGCGCCAGACCCCGGTGAGGTTGATGTCGACGGTTCGTTCGAAGGCGGCGGGGTCGCCGGTGGCGAGCGACTCGATGGCGCCGACACCCGCGTTGGCGACGGCCACGTCGAGCCGGCCGAAGTGCGCGGCCGCCGCGGTCATGGCGGCCTCGAGCGAGGTCAGATCGCGCACGTCGGCCCGCCAGCCGCGGGCGACGGCGCTGCCGCCGAGTGCCATCGCCTGTTCGTCGACGGCGTCCTGGTCGAGATCGAGTAATGCCAGGTGGGCGCCCCTGGCGCGGAGTTCGGTGGCGAGGTCGCGGCCGAGGCCGCCGGTGGAGCCGGTGATCGCGACGGTGCGGCCGGCGAGTGCGATGCGGGACATTCTCATCCTTCTCGGAGGGTCGGTACAGGGACATTCGAGCCGGCCCGGATCGCCGCGAGCGCGGTGTCCACGACCGCCTCCCGGCTGAGCACCGACCCCTGCGCCCTTGCCCGCGCGAAAGCGACCTCGCCGAGCGCCGCCCGCAGCGTCGCCGCCACCGGAGCCACCGCCTCGGCGTCCGCGCCGAATCCGGGATCGCCGTTCTCCAGCGCGCCGAGCAGCAGGGCGGCCTCGGTCTCGGCGACCCCGGCCAGCAGCGGGAGCAGGGCGCGCAGCGTGGTGCGCTGGTGATGCCAGACCTGCATGGCCCGCCACCCGCGCACCGCCGCCCCGAACGCGTCGAGCGCCTCCGGAATCCGCTCCTCGCGCAGGTGCAGCGCGGCCAGCCCGACGTGCGCGACATTGGCCGCGAACACGCTGTACACGGTCGCCGCCAACGCCACGACCTCGCTGTACCCGAGCAGCGCCGCCGGCGGATCGAGCACGGCCAGCGCCTCGGCCCGGTTGTAGAGCGCCCAGGCGCGCAGGCTCGGATTGCCCGCGTCGGCGGCGGCGCGCAGGTTCCGCTCGGCCAGCGCGAGCCCGTCGGCCGGGTGGCCCGCGTAGCTGCGGGCGAGCCCGGCGAAGAGCAGCGCCTCGGCCCGGTACCAGGTGGCGCCGCAATGTTCGGCCAGTGTGAGCAGTTCGGCGGTGGCGGTGCCGCACTCGTCCAGCCTGCCCTGGTAGAGCGCGACCGCCGCGCGAATCTTGAGCAGCGGCATCCGCTCCGCTGCCGCCGGCGGCAGCGGAGCGAGCGCGGCGTCGGCGACGGCGAGCGCGCGATCGTGCTCCCCGCCGAAGGTCAGTGCCTCGCCGACGGCGGCGCAGACCGCCGGGTAGCGCGGGTGGGCGGGCGCGCCGGGCAGGGTGAGCGCGGTCTCGCCCCACGCGACCACCTCGTCGGGGAAGCGGTAGAGCACCGCGAGCGCGAGCCCGGCGCTGAGCCGCAGCGCGCGATCGGTGTCGCCTGCGGCCACGGTGTGCCGGTGCGCGGCCCGCAGATTGTCCAGGTCGGCGGTGACGACGGCGTACCAGTGCGCCTCGTCGGGGCCGCGCAGTCCGGCGTCGGCGCGCTCGGCCAGTTCGGTGAACCACGCGGCGTGCAGGTCGAGCACGGCGGCCGCCTCGCCGCGCCGGCCGAGCAGGCCGGCGCCGTACTCGCGGACCGTCTCCAGCATCGTGAACCGGGTCGCTCCCGCGGATTCCGCGACGGTGACCAGCGAGTTGTCGACCAGGGCGGTCAGCGGGTCGAGCGCGAGAGCGCCGTTCACGGTCGCGGCCGCGTCGGCTCCGAATTCGCCGTGGAAGACCGAGAGCCGGGCGAAGAGCCGCTGTTCGGCCGGGCCGAGCAGCGCGTACGACCAGTCGAGCACGGCCCGCAGGCTGCGGGCTCCGGCGGCGCCGAGCGGGTCGGTGCGGGCGGCGAGCCGGGCCGCCAGGTCGGCGGGGTTCAGCACCCGCACCCGGGCCGCCGCCAGCTCGAGGGCCAGTGGGAGCCCGTCCAGCCTGCGGCACACCTCGGCGATATGCCGTAGGTTCGCCCGGTCCAGTTCCAGCCCGGGCCGGACCGCGCGGGCGCGTTCGGCGAAGAGCCGCACCGCCGGGGCGGTGTCGTCCTCGGGCGAATCGGGCAGGCCGAGCGGCGGAATCGGGTGCAGCCACTCCCCCGGTACGCCGAGTGTCGCCCTGCTCGTGGCCAGCACGGTCACCCGGGGGCAGGTGCGCACGATCGCGGTGACCAGCCGCGCGGCGTCGTCGAGGACGTGCTCGCAGTTGTCGAACACCAGAAGCAGTTCGCGCTCGGCCAAGAGCGCGAGCAGCGAGTCGACCAGGCCGGTGCCGGGCTGACGCCGCGCGCCCACCGCGGTGGCCACCGCCTGGACCACGGCATCGCCGGTGAGCGGGGCGAACTCGCACCAGGCCGCGGACAGCCCCGACCCGTGCGCGGCGTGCAGCGCGAGCGTGGTCTTGCCGACCCCGCCCGGACCGGTCAGCGTGAGCACGCGATGCTCCGCCAACCCGGCCACGACCCCGGCCAGCTCGGCCTCCCTGCCGATCAGCCCGGTCTCGGGCAGCGGCAGCCCGCGCACCCGGACCACCGCCGTCAACGTCGGATCCTGCCGTAGCACAGCGACTTCCAGCGCCCGCAGCGGCGCCGACGGCTCGACCCCGAGCTCGGCGTCGAGCCGCTCCCGCAAGGCCCGCAGCACCGCGAGCGCCTCGGCCTGGCGCCCGTCCCGGTACAGCGCCCGCGCCAGCTGCCCCACCGGACGTTCCCGCACCGGGAACTCGGCGACGTGCGCCTGCAATGCCGCCACCAGCCCGTCCCGCCGGTCGGCGGCCAGCGCCGCCTCGAACCGCTCCTCCACCGCCTCCACCCGCAGCGCGCCGAGCCGGTCGGCCTCGGGGCGCACGGCGTCCAGCTCGGCGAACTCCGCGTAGGCGGGGCCGCGCCAGAGCGCGAGCGCGGCGTCGAGCAGGTGCCGCGCGCGTTCCGGGTCGGCGTCGCGGGCCGCGCCGAGCAGCCGCGCGAACTCGGCCGCGTCCAGTACGTCGGCGTCGAGCAGGTAGCCGGGCGGGCGGGTGTGCAGCCGCTCGACGCCGTCGGCGTGCAGCGCGCCGCGCAGCCGGGCGATGTGGCTGTGCAGGGTGCGCAGCGCGGTGGGCGGCGGCTCCTCGCCCCACAGCGCCTGGATCAGCCGATCGGTCGAGACCACCGTGCCCGCGTGCACCAGCAGCACGGTGAGCAGCACCCGCTGCGCGCGGCTGCCGAGCGCGACGGCGCCGCCCGCCTGCCGCACCCGCAGCGCGCCGAGTACCTCGAACTCCATCCGGCCCCGATTCCGTGCCCGCAACCGTGCCACAACCGCGCGGCAACAGGGTCGCCCCATCCTCGCATCGACGACATCACAACAGGAGGTTGGAGACGATGAGTACCACGGAGCAGCTCGAGCTCGACCCGGCCGAGGTGCAGGCCTTCGCCGGCCGGGCGGTCGCGGACGCGGCCACCTGGATGGCCACCACCATGACCATGTTCGGCGACCGGCTCGGGCTCTGGCGCGCGCTGGCCGATTCCCGCCCGGTGACCAGCCCCGAACTCGCCGCGCGCACCGGCACCGACGAGCGCTACCTGCGCGAATGGCTGGCCGCCATGACCGCGCACGGCTACCTCACCCACGACCCCGGCGCGGGCACCTACCTGCTCCCGCCCGCCCACGTGCCGGTCCTCGCCACCGAGAGCCCCGCCTACATCGGCGGGCTGCACCAGGCGCTCTACGGCCTCACCGGCATGCTCGACCGGGTGCTCGCGGTCTTCCGCACCGGCGGCGGCGTGCCGATCGGCGCCTACCCGCGGGACTGGTTCCAGGGGCTGGAGCGGTTCAGCGCGGGCTGGTTCGACCACCTGCTGCCGCAGGTCTGGCTGCCCGCGCTGCCGGAGCTGGAGGCGGCGCTGCGCCGCGGCGCCGACGTCGCCGACATCGGCTGCGGCCACGGCCGGGCGCTGATCCGGCTGGCCGAGCGCTACCCCGCGGGCCGCTACACCGGCTTCGACGTGCACCCGGAGTCCATCGCGGCGGCCGAGGCCGCGGCGCGGGCGGCGGGCGTGGCCGACCGGGTGCGCTTCGAGTGCCTCGACGTCTCCGGCGGGCTGCCCGGCGACTACGACGTGATCACCACCTTCGACGTCGTGCACGACGCCGCCGACCCGCGCGGCATCCTGGCGGCCGTCCACGCCGCGCTCCGCCCGGACGGCCGCTACCTGTGCCTCGACATCAACTCCAGCCACCGCCTCGAGGACAACCGGGGCCCGATCGCCGCCTACTTCTACGGTGTGAGCGTGCTCTACTGCATGACCACCTCGCTCGCGCACGGCGGCGCCGGGCTCGGGACCTGCGGGTTCCCCGAGCACACGGCGCGCGAACTGTGCGCGGCGGCTGGTTTCGGCACCGTCCGGCGGGTCGAGATGGAGAACCCGTTCAACATCCTCTACGAGATCACCCACTGAGAAAGACGGCGCTGCCATGACGAACCCGCTGCCCGGAACCGGCCCCGTGCTGGGAATCTGGGCCCATCCCGACGACGAGGTCTACCTCTCCGGTGGGCTGATGGCGGCCGCGCGGGCCGCGGGCAGGCGGGTCGTCTGCGTCACCGCCACCCGCGGCGAGCACGGCACCGACGACCCGGGGCACTGGCCGCCGGAGCGGCTCGCCGCGGTCAGGGAGGTCGAGCTCACCGCGAGCCTCGCGGCGCTCGGCGTCACCGAGCACCACCAGCTCGGCCTCCCCGACGGCGGCTGCGCCAGGCAGCCGTTCGACACCGTGGTCACCCGGCTCGCCGCCATCGTGGCCGAGGTGCGCCCCGAGATCGTGCTCACCTTCGGCCCGGACGGCTTCACCGGCCACCCGGACCACCGCATGGTCTCGGCCTGGGCCGAGGCCGCCAGGAACCGGGCCGCCCCCGCGGCCCGGCTGCTGCACCCGCGGCTCACCGCGGCCTTCGCCGACACCTGGCAGCACGTCTACGACCGGCTCCGGCTGTTCGACTCCGCCGACCTGCCGTGGCGCGCCGCCCCCGACCGCGTCGCGATCGAGCTCCGGCTGGACGACGCGCTGGCCGACCGCAAACTGGTCGCGCTGCGCGCCCAGGCCACCCAGACCGCGGAGCTGCTCACCCTGCTCGGGGCGGAGACCATGCGGGCCTGGGCCTGCTCGGTGGAGTCCTTCGTCGACGCGGCGCCCGCCCCGGCATGGGACTTCGCGGACGGCTGCTGACCGCCCGGCGCCCTCAGCTCGGCTCGGCCCACATATTGGTCAGCAGCCGGTGGCTGGGGGTGTCGGCCAGGGACTGCGAGGACTCGTAGATGCGGCGGTAGCCGGTCGCGGTGATCCGCCAGGCGCCGTCCGGGTCGCGGCGGTACTCGTCGGCGTAGTAGCCGGAGCCGCGGATCAGCGCACCCCACTCGGTGGCGAGCACGGTGTCCTCGAAGAGCCAGCTGCCGGTGGCGGTGTCGCCGTCGACCCGGATCTCCGGGTGGTTGGCGACGTGCGTGGTGACGATGCCCGGCCCCAGGTTCTCCCGCATGAAGGCGACGATGGCGGCGCGGCCGTCCAGCACCGGCGGCTCGCCGAGGGCGTGCGTGCCGTACCGGCCGCGGCAGTCCTCGGCCAGGGTGTCGGCGAACTCGTCCCACAGCTTCAGGTCGAGCGTGCGGAAGTAGCGGTACTTGAGCCCGCGGATCGCCTCGAGTGCAACCAGGTCCATCGCGACAGAATAACGTGTTCTAGTTTTCCGGGGCGGAATCCGGCGTGAAGGCGGCCTCGAGTCCGTCGAACCACGCCGCCTCCTCGATCAGCCTGCGGCTGCGCCACCCCGCCCCGGTACGCACCAACTCGTGGTTGTACCAGCCGCCGCAGAAGAACTGCTTGCCCGGCGTCACCACCATCGGGTTGAAGAACATGGCGCGGACCCGCGCGCTGTCACCGTCCAGCTCGACGCCGATGTTCGAGATGAAATGCTGTGTGCGGCTGAACAATCCGAGTCCGGTGATGAGCCCTTCGATCACCTTCTCCAGGTCGCCGACCGGGCCGCCCGCGGTGCCGTAGTCGATGTGCGCGTCGGCGGTGAAGACGGTCCGGTAGAGCTCCCAGTCCTTGCTGTCCACCGCGTGCGCGTAGCGGGTGAGCAGGTCGGTGATCTCGATCCGGTCGGCGATGGTCTGCAGATCCATGCCGTCCATCCAAGCGCACCCGGCCCGCGATCGGGGGCAGAACGCGTTATCGTCTACCGGCGAGCGCCAGCGTGGTCACCTCCGGTCAGCTCGGGCGGCCGAACCAGCGGGCCAGCGCCCGATCCAGTTCCCGCTGTTCGGAACCGGCCCAGGCCACATGCCCATCCGGGCGCAACAGCACCGCGGGCGTATCCAGCTCCGCGCTACCGGCGGCGAGGTGGTCGACCCGATCCGCCCAGCCGGTCACCGACAGCGCTCCGGTCCGGTCGAGCAGCAGCCCGCGCCCGGCGTGCAGGTGTTCGTACAACCGCCCTTCGCCCAGCGGGATATCGCGCAACCTGCGCCCGACCGGCTCGGGGCCGGGGCCGAAGTCGTAGCGCACACCGATCGCGTGGATGGACTCCACCAGATACCGGTTCACCTCCTCGAACTCCATGAGCCGGGTGACCAGCCGCCGCACCGCCCGCGCGCCCGGATCCAGCGCCATGAGCTGCATCTGCGCCCGCGTGTTGTCGAGCACCTCGGCGGCGACCGGGTGCCGCTCGGCCTGGTAGGTGTCGAGCAGATCGTCCGGCGCCCACCCGCGCACCGCGGCGGCGAGCTTCCAGCCCAGGTTGAAGGCATCCTGGATGCCGAGATTGAGCCCCTGCCCGCCGGTCGGCGGGTGCACGTGCGCGGCATCGCCCGCCAGGAAGGCGCGGCCGCTGCGGTACCGCTCGGCCAGCCTGGTGCCGTCGCCGAAGCGGGAGAGCCAGCGCGGGGAGTGCACCCCGAAATCCGTGCCCGCCACGGCCCTCAATCGCGACCGGAATTCGTCCAGCGTCGGCGGGATACCGCGCTCCTCGCTCAGTCCAGCCGCGGGCACCACCACCCGATACCGCCCGTTGCCGACCGGCCCGATGCCGAAGCGCAGCTGGGTCTTGCGGATCTCGGCGGTGACCGCCGCCATCTCCTCCGCCGGCGCGGTCGCCGCCATCTCGCCGAGCAGCGTCTCGACCCGGCTCGGCTCGCCGGGAAACTCGATCCCGAGCAGGTTCCGCACGGTGCTCCGGCCGCCGTCGCAGCCGACCAGGTAGCGCGCGGTTTCCGTCGAGCCGTCGGCGAGTTCGACGGTGACCTCGTTCTCGTCCTGGCGCAGCCCGGTCACGGCGTTCCCGCGCCTGAGTTCGGCACCGAGCTCGACGGCCCGCTCGGCGAGCAGCCGCTCGGTGATCGGCTGCGGCAGCCCCAGCGTGAAGGGGTGCGCGGTGTCCAGCTCCGTCGGCGGCGGCTTGGGAATCCCGGCGAAGAACCCGCCCGCCGGGTGCTTCGTGCCCAGCTCCACGAATCGCTCCAGGATTCCGCGCTGGTCCAGGATCTCGATACTGCGCGCGTGCATGCCGAGCGAACGCACCACCTCGGTGGGCTCCGGCTCCTGCTCCAGGACGAGCACCCCGACCCCGTGCAGTCGCAGCTCGCACGCCGTCATCAGCCCGGTCGGGCCGCCGCCCGCAATGATCACGTCGATCATGAAACTCCCGATTTCCGCAGGTAGTGGCCAACGGAGAGAGATTCTGCGGCACGCACCGGGTCTTGCCGCAAGCCCCGGGGTGCGCTATACGTTGAAGAGGGAAGCGAACTCGCCCGCCGGTTCGATGGGCTGGATCACGTCCACCAGCACCCCGCCCGGGTCGGCGACGATGAAGTGCCGCTGCCCGAAATCCTCGCTCCTGATCGCCAGCTCCGGGTGCAGCCCGCCCGCGGTCACCATGCGCTCCCACTCCGCGTCGACATCATCGACCTCGACATTGAGCACGATGCCGCGTGCCGGGGCGCGGTAACCGTCCGGGATCGTCGGGTGCGCGGGATCGAGCAGCGCCAGCTCGCACGGCACCGGGCCCGGTCTGCACAGGCTCACGTACCACTCCGCCTCGAAGGTCACCTCGAAACCCAGCCAGTGGCAGTAGAAGTCGCGGCTCGCCGCGATCGCCTCGGTGCCGAGCACCGGGTAGAAGCTCTGCAGTCGCATGTCACACCTTTCACGTACCAGCGGTATGTGAGCTACGGTAGGTCGCGTACCGCTGGTATGTCAACGAGGAGGGCCGATGCCACCGAGCCAACGGGCCGCGCAGCGCGAGCAGACCCGCGCGCTGCTGGTCCGGCGCGGCCGCGAACTCTTCGCGGCCGAGGGGTACGCGGCGGTCGGGCTGGCCCGCATCGTCGCCGCCGCCGGCGTCACCAAAGGCGCGCTCTACCACAACTTCTCCAGCAAGGAGGAGCTGTTCCGCGCGGTCCTCACCGAGGTGCAGCAGGAGGTCGGCGCCCGGGTCGCGGCCGCCGCCGACGCCGTGCACGACCCGTGGCAGCAACTGCGCGCCGGCTGCGACGCCTTCCTGGTGGCCGCCACCGACCCGGCCATCCAGCGCATCCTGCTCGTCGACGGCCCCGCCGTTCTCGGCTGGCACGAATGGCGCGCGCTGGACGAGGCGAACTCCGCGAGCCACCTGCGCGACGCGCTCGCCCCGCTCGTCGCCGACGGCACCCTGCCCGACCAGCCGCTCGAGCCACTGGTCCACCTGCTCTCCGGCGCCATGAACGAGGCGGCGCTGTGGCTGGCGACCGAGCCGGCGGCGCTGGCCGACACCAGCGCCGCGCTGGGGCGGCTGTTGGCGGCGCTGCGCGGACCCTAGGATCACACGGGACACGGGTCTATCGAAGGAGTCGGCGATGACGGCACACCGGTTTGTCACCGCGGCAACCGCACTCGGGCTGGCCGCGACGGTCGCGCTCGGCGTCTCGGGCTGCGGCAAGTCCGAGCGCTGGTGCGAGCGCGACCAGGGTGACGTCCTCGTCGCGAACTCCTACTGCGAGGCGAACACGCCCGGATACGAGTGGGAGCCCGACCACGACAAGCCCAAGAAAAAGAAGAAGCCGATCAAGAAGAAGCACTAGGTCGCGGCGACCAGGATCTGCTCGGACTCCGCCGGCGAGACGTGCCCGGGCCGGTCCGGCTCGAAACCGGCGGAGCGCAACCGCTCCCACCAGGAGTCGGTCTCGAAGTCGACCGGCACCGGGCGCAGCCGCTGCGGCACGCCGTAGCCGAGTTCGCCGAGGCGCCGCCGCTTCCACTCCTGCGGGCCGGGCCGATCCACCTCGTAGATCGTGAGGTCCCGCTCGGGCCACGGGTTCCGCTGCGCCAGGGTGTCGAGCCCGGCGCCGAGCACCACGTACTGGTCCACCGCCCGCTCGGCGAGCAGCTCCTCCACGAAGCGGGCCCTGGCCACGATGCTCGCGCGCATCGGCGCGGTGGTCGCCGGATCCATGTCGGGCCGCCGCTGCCAGTCGTCGGCGGGTGCGGCAAGCCGCAGCCCGATCGGATCCTCGAACACGTGCGGGGCCGGGTCGTGCGCGAGGGGCAGCGCCCGCCACAGCGCGGTCCGGACGGCGGTGTGGTCCGGGGCGGCGGTCACCGGGGCGCCTGCAGGTTCCAGACCCGGCCGTCCGGATCGCGAACCGTCATCTCGGTGGTGCCGTAGTGCGTCTCCTCGAACTCGCCGATCACCTCGACACCATCCCCCGGCCCCTCGGTGCCGGTCGCCCTCAGCACCAGCCGGAACCCGGTCGGGCTGCTCTCCGGCACCTCGGCGACGAATACGTAGGGCCCGTCACCGCTGCGGAACTGCCCCGAGTGGCGGCTTGCGCTCGCGCCCCGACCGGTGTGAGGCTGGAAATGTCCGTATTCACTGTGCTGGGAGGAATCGTGGCGCTGACGCCCGGTGCAGTTCTCGCGGAGTACACGATCGTGGAACCGCTCGGCGCGGGGGCACACGGCACGGTGTATCTGGCGCGCCATCCCGACCAGCGCAGGGACGTGGCGCTCAAGGTGCTGCACGCCGGGAACGACGAGCTCCGGGCGTCCTTCGAGCGGGGGCCGCGGCTCGAGCACCCCAATATCGCGACCGTGCTCGACCGCAGCCGGTCAGGGGATCCGGAGTGCTGGCTGGCGATGCGGTACGTGCCGGGCGGCGACGTCACCCCGCTGCTGGCGGCCGCGGCGGGCGGGCTGGAGCCGGAGCGGGCGGTCCGGCTGATCACCGATATCGCCCGCGGGCTCGACTACGCGCACCAGTGGGGCACATACCACGGCGATCTCAAGCTGACCGACATCCTGATCGAGCCGCACCCGGACGGCGATCGCGCGGTGATCGCCGATATCGGGCTGGCCCGCTCGACCTGTACCCCGGCCTATGCCGCGCCGGAGCGCTGGGCGGGCGCGGAGGGCGGTCCCCGCACGGATCTCTACGCCCTCGGCTGTCTCTTCTACCAGCTGCTCTCCGGCCGGACCCCGTTCGGCATCACCGACCCCGAGTCCGGACACCGATCGGAACCTGTTCCACCGCTGCGGATTCCGGGGGTACCCGCCGAGCTGGACGACGTGCTCGCCACCGCCATGGCCAAGGACCCGGCCGACCGCTACCCCACCGGCACCGCACTGGCGACCGACGCACTGCGCGCGGTCACGGTGCGCAAACCCGCCCCCGAACCCGCGCTCCCGGCCGACCAGCCGCTGCGCGCGGCCGCCGAACGCGGCGTGCCGGAGGCCATGGTCGAACTCGCGCACGCGCACCGGGACCGCGGCGAGCTGGACGCGGCCGAGTCCTGGTATCGCCATGCGGTCGAGCGCGGTCACTCGGAGGTCGCCGCCAATATCGGCAATATCCGGTACGCGCGCGGGGACCCGGCCGACGCCATCACCTGGTACCGCTGGGCGATCGACCGCGGCGACACCTCCGCGCTCTACAACCTCGGCAAGCTGCATTACGAGCAGGGAGCACCGGCCGAGGCGGAGAGCTGGCTGCGCCGGGCCGTCGACACCGGGCACCTGCCCGCGCTCAACGCCCTCGGCGTGGTGCTCTTCGAGCTGGGCCGGGCGGACGAGGCGGCCTTCTGGTTGCGGCACGCCGTCGACCGGGGTGATCCGCACGCCGCCCGCAACCTCGCCGTCGTCCTGCGCGGACACCGCTGACTCGGTCAGACGTTCGCGGCCTTCAGCTGGGGGTAGAGGGCCTCGATCGGGGCGCTGAGCCCCGCCTTGACCTGAACCGAGCCCTGGTCGGCGAGGACTTCGTACTCCCCCGCCTCGACGGCGTCGAAGACGGTGCGCACGAGGTCGCCGGGCTGCGTCTTGGGATCGGTGGCGTGCGCGGCCATGGGGGTGTCGACGTAGCCGACGTGTACGCCGACGACGTGGACGCCCTCGGGGGCGAGCTCGAGGCGCAGCGAATTCGTCGCCGACCACAGGGCCGCCTTGGTGGCGCTGTAGATGCCCGCGACGGCGTACCAGCTCAGCAGGGAGTGGATGTCGATGATGACCGACTCGTCCCTGCTGCTCAGAATGGGTGCGAAGGCGCGCGCGAGGAAGAGGGGGCCGAGGAAGTTGGTCTCGACGTTGGCGCGGATCTCCGCGTCGCTCTGGGTGAGGATGCCGGTGCTGGAGACCGAGGTACCCGCGTTGTTGATGAGCACGGTCACGTCCGGTGCGGCGGCGACAGCGGCCCGGATGGACTCGGCATCGGTGACATCGAGGGTGAGGGGGACGATGCGCTCGTCGTTCCAGTCGCGCGGGGTGCGGGCGGTGGCGTAGACCTTCGCGGCGCCCCTGGCGAGCGCCTCGTGGACGAAGTGCGTCCCGATGCCGCCGTTCGCTCCGGTGACGAGTACGACGGCTCCGTTGAGTGCGGGCATGGCACGCTCTTTCCGTTGAGTGGGACGATCGAGGGAACGCAACCGAACCCGTTGATAGTGACTATGCTCAAAACTGAGTGCAGTCAGAATGTATTCCCGGAGGATCCCGATGCGATTCGCTGCCGAGCCGGTCGGCCGGCGCGAGCGGAACAAGCAGCAGAAGCTCGACCGCATCACCGCCGCCGCCGGTGAACTCTTCGCCGAGTACGGCGTCGACGAGGTCACCACCCAGCAGATCGCCGACCGGGCCGACGTCGGCACCGGGACGGTGTTCCTGTACGTCAAGACCAAGGGTGAGTTGCTGCTGCTCGTGCAGAACGCGCATTACACGGCATCCCTCGACCGGGGCCGCCGGGCCGCCGAACACGTTCCCGACGTGCTCGAGGCGGTCATGACGATCATCCGTTCGATCGTGGAGTGCAACCGCACCCAGATCGACAACGGCCGCACCTACCTGCGGGAGATGGTCTTCGGCAATCCGGACGAGCCGCACCACCGCGACGCCCTGGCCATCGTCGCGCAGACCGAAGAGGCGATCGCCGCCGTCTTGCGCCGGGACGAAGGGGTGACGGCAGCCGACGCCGCGACGCTGGCGCACATCGTCTCCGCGGTCATGTTCCTCACGATGGCCTCCACGATCAACGTCGCCCGCACCGTGGACGAGATCGTCACGGACATCAGGGGCCAGGTGGCTGTCCTGCTGTCACGGGCGCGCGGCTAGAGCGCGCCGAAGAGGTCGAGCTGTTCGCGCCCGCACGGCGGCAACGGAATTCGCTCCGCCGCGCGCTGCCCGAGCCGGTCGGCCACGGCCTCGGGGGCGAGTCCGGAACGCGCCAGCCGCTGCTCGGCGGTGCTCCGCAGAACATGGTGCCCCAGCTCCACCTCCGCGTCGGCACCGATGCCGCGCAGGATCTCCGCCACCGTGCGGTGTGCGAGCCGCCGGTGCGGGGCGTATTCCGTGACGAAGACCGCGAGCACCTCCGCCTCGGCGAGCAGGCAGCGCTCCTCCAGCCAGGCGGTCAGGGCACCCCTGGTCGCCGCGGCGATCGGCACCGTCCGGTCCGCGCCGAGGGTGATCCGGCCCGGCCACTCCGCCAGGTCGAGGGCGCCGAGGTCGAGCGCGGCCAGCTCCGCTCCCCCGGCGCCGGTGTCCAGCGCGAGCAGCAGCAGTGCGTAGGCGCGGCTGCCACGGCGGGCCGCCGCGCCGAGCGCCGCCCGCTCCTGCTCGGCGGTCAGCGCTCGCTCGTCCGGTGGGATCCGGCGCGCGGCGGGCGCGCCGAGCCCGAGCCAGCGGTAGAAAACCCGCAGCGCGGTCAGATCACCGTCGACGGCCCCGGCTCGCAGGTACCCGCTCACGGCGAGATCGCGGCCGGCGGTGCTGTCCAGCGCGTCCTCGTAGCCGCGGCGCGCGGCCAGCCAGGTGAGGAACCGGGCGATCGGCACGCGCTGGGCGGGAAAGGCCGCGGCGAACCCGGCGAGCAGCGGCGCCGCGGACACCCCCACCGGAACTCGGATGTCGAAGCCCATCTGGCACCACCTCCACCGTCAGGGTGCCATCGGGCACCGACACCTACGGTCCGGCGACGGTCAGCACCGCCTGCGCCACCCGCTCGTTCCGCTCCAACTCGCGCTCCAGCTCGCGCAGCGTGGTGGCGATCGTGTGCTCGGCCGGATCACCGACGAGATCCACGCTCCCCACCAGGAAGACCTTGCGCGGCCCGACGTACTCGAGCCGGACGAACCGCACCGAATCCACCTGCGGCAGCGCCTCGATCCGGGCGATGGCGGCGGCGTGGATCGGCGCGCTGGCCGGTTCGCCCGCGAGGAAGCGGCGGTTGCTGTCGATGAGCAGCACCGCGACGCCGCCGAGCAGCAGCCCGACCAGGATGGAGCCGAGCGCGTCCCAGAGCGGGTCGCCGGTGAGCTGGTGCAGCCCCATGCCCGCGGCGGCGAGCAGGATGCCGATGAGCGCGGCGCTGTCCTCGGCGAAGACCGCGCGCAGCGTCGGGTCGGAGGTCTCCATGACGTAGTCGAGCAGGTCGCTGTCGCGCTTCCGCGCCTCGCCGCCGAGCTGCCTGACCGCCCGCAGCCAGGAGACGCCCTCCAGCAGGAAGGCGATGGCGAGCACCGCGTAGCCGATGAGATAGTTCTCCCCGCCCGGCGTCTCGTGCAGCAGCTCGGAGACCCCGTGCCACACCGAGACCGCCGCACCGGCCACGAACAGCCCGACCGCGGCGAGCAGCGACCACACGTACGCCTCGCGGCCGTAGCCGAGCGGATGCTCCGCGTCGGCCGGGCGGCGGCCGCGCCGGTCGGCGATCAGCAGGAAGATCTCGTTGCCGGTGTCCGACCAGGAGTGCGCCGCCTCGGCCACCATCGAGGCCGAACCGGTGAGCACCGCCGCCACCGATTTCGCCGCCGCGATCGCGAGGTTCGCGGCGAACGCGACGAGCACGGTCCTGGTCGACTCCCCTGACTCCGTCATTCCGCCCAGTCTGCCCCTCGGGTCAGGATGCGGGGCAGGACACGTCCGCCGCGGGGAGCGTGCCGTCGACCAGGTAGGCGGTCGTGATGTCGTTCGCGCACGGATTCCCGGTCAGCAGGTAGGCGCCGTGGCCGCCGGCGTCGACGCTCAGCAGCCGGGCCCGGTCGCCGAACTTCGCGCGCAGCAGTTCGGCGCCGCGGTGCGGGGTGGGGACGTCGCGCCGGTTCTGCACCAGCAGGATGTTCGCCGGACCGTCGGCGAGCACGGGGACCGGCGGCTCGGCGGGCTCGTGCGGCCAGTACGCGCACGGGGTGATGTTCGCGGCGGCGGCGCCGTAGAGCGGGTACCGCTCGCGGTCCTCGGCCACGGCGTCGCGATAGGGCTGCACCTCTTCGGGCCAGTCGACGTCGTTGCAGGTCACCGCGAGGAACACGGTCCACGAGTTGGTATAGGCGGCGAGGTCGGGAACCTCGCCGGTGCCGGGCGGCTCGATGCCGGTGCGCAGCGACTGCCAGAGCCCCGCCATGGTCGGGTACTGCCGCGCGTGGAACAGGAACCCGAACACGCCCGCCCGGAATCCGGTGCCGTCCAGGCCCTGCACCGGCTCCCGGTCCAGGCGGTTCGCCAGCTCCAGGTAGGTGGCCCTGACCTCGTCGGGGGTGCGGCCGAGGCCGTAGGTGTCGTCGCGCGCCGCCGCCCAGGCGGCGAAGTCGGGGAAGGTCTGCTCCATGCCGAGGGCGTAGCGGCGCACGCCGTCGCGGTCCAGGTGCGTGTCGCCGACGATGCTGTCCAGCACCACGCGGTCGGCGCGGTCCGGGAACATCGAGGCGTAGGCGGCGCCGAGCGCGCTGCCGTAGGAGTAGCCGAGGAAGCTCGCCTTCTCCTCGCCGAGCGCGGCGCGGACGGCATCCAGGTCGCGGGCCATATCGGCGGTGCTGATGTGGCGCAGCCGGTCGTCGGGGTCGTTGTCCGCGCACTGCTGGGCGACCCCGCGGACGACCTCGGCGCGCGCGGTCACCGCCGCGTCGTCGACCGCGTACGGCGGCAAATTGCCGACGTACGGCCCCTCGCCGGTGAAACCGCACTCGACCCGCGCGGAGTGCCCGATCCCCCTGGTGTCCATGCCGATCACGTCGTAGCTGTCGGTGACGCTCGCGGGCAGGCCGCGCGCCACCAGGAACGCGGGAAACGCCAGCCCGGAGCCGCCCGGCCCGCCCGGGTTCGACAGCAGCACGCCCCGGCGCTTCTCCGGGTTCGGGCCGGCCAGCCGCGAGATCATGATCTCGATCTCGCCGCTCGCCGGGTCGGCGTGGTCCAGCGGGACCGGCACGGTGGCGCAGTCCAGCAGGCTCGGCGCGGCCTCGGCCACCACCTCCTCGGGGCAGGCGCCCCACGCGATCGGCGGCCGCGCGGGCTCGTCGGTGCCATACGCCACCGCGGATGTCACGCCGACGACGATCGCCGCCAGGGCGGCGATGGTGCGGGGTAGGCCGTTCATCGAGTTCTCCTCCTCGGTTCCTGGTGCGGAACCGATTCGACACCGTGCCGCCGCGGCACAGTCAAGACCGGTCGGCGTGCGGCACTTTCGGCCATCGGTGTGCGATCTCCAAGATCGCTCCGGCACCGGAATGGTGAAAGTCCCAGACATCAGCGCGCGGCAGCCGGGAAGCGCTGCGCGGCAACTACGGTGGCTCCCGCGGGCCGGGTTCAGCGTCGAGCCGCTGCCGCTGTCGAGTTCCGGATCGATTGTCCGGGAACACTATTCGTATTCCAAGCGTGAGGTCTGTCGATGAACGAACGCTGGCCGCTCCGTGCCCTGATGGTCACGGCAGCCACCGCATGCCTGCTCGCGACCGGGCCGCACCAGGCCCGTGCCGAGGAGGATCCCGGCGCACCCTCCGGACTCCAGCAGGGCATCGACAGCGTCGTCCCCGCACCGGCACTCCCGCCCGGCCCTCCGGTCGACGGACTCACCCCGGAGCAGGCCGCGCTCCTGCACGCGGTGCACTCGCCGCCGACCGGCGACCCGTTCTTCGATGCCACCCCGGCCGGGCTCGCCGCGCTGAACCCAGGCGACATCCTCGAGCAGCGCGACGTCACCGCGTCGGCCGCCCTCGTGGTCGGGGTGCCGATCGCCCGCGCCACCCTGGTCAAGTACCGCTCCACCTCGGCGACCGGCGCGCCCTCGTTCGGCACCGCCACCCTGGTCGTCCCGCTCACCCCGTGGACCGCGGGCGACCGGCCGGTGCTTGTCGACAACCAGCCGATCAACTCGCTCGGCACCAAGTGCACCCCCGGCTACGCCATGGCGTACGGCCCGGCCTTCAAGAACTTCGCCACCGACTCGATCCCGCCGACCGCGGCCTGGGGGCTGAACCAGGGCTTCGCCGTGCTCGTCACCGATCACGAGGGCCCGAACATGGCGTACGCGGAGCCGAATGTCGCCGCGCACGTCATCCTGGACGGGATCCGCGCGGTCCGCGCCACCCCCGGCTTCGGCGCCAGCCGCTTCGCGCTCGGCGGCTACTCCGGCGGCGCGATCGCCTCGCACGGGGCCGCCATGCTGCTCGGCGAGTACGCCCCCGAGCTGCGCGACGCCGTGGTCGGCGCCGCGATGGGCGGGCTGGTCACCGACAACCGGGTGATCGCCGACCGGTTCAACGGCAACTTCGCCTCCGGCGTGCTGCTCGCCGTCGTGCTGGCCTACTCGCGGGAGCACCCGGAGATTCTCGACCGGATGAACCACCTCGGCACCTGGGCGGCCACCTCGCCGCTGAACGCGGTGTGCGGGCAGGCCATCGGCTTCCTCGGGGTGACCGGCATCCCGATCGACGTCGCCGCGAACGTCGCCGACGCACTGGACAGCGCGATCGCGGACGAGATCTTCGCGCGCACCGACCTCAGCGACCGCACCTCGCAGGTGCCGCTCTACATCTACCACGGCGTGCACGACCTGTGGATTCCGTTCGAGGGTGCGCAGGAGCTCTACCAGCGGCAGTGCGCGCGCGGGGTCCCCGCGGTCTTCCGCAGCGAGCCGGGTGAGCACCTGATCGCGCTCCCCGGCGGCTTCCCCGGCGCCGCCGCGTGGCTCGGCGCCCGGCTGCGCGGCGAGCCGCCCCCGAACGAGTGCTGAATCGCGCCGGTAACCGCTAGGCTGCCGGGCGAAGGGGACCGCTTGCGAGGAGAGCCGATGACCGCAGCCCCGACTCCGCCCGCTCCCGTTGACCTGGGCCACAACCCGCACCTCTCCGGGGTGTTCGCCCCGCAGCGGCGCGAGGTCTCGGCCGTGGAGCTACCGGTCACCGGCGTGCTCCCGGCCGACCTGAACGGCACCTACTTCCGCAACGGCCCCAACCCGCGCTTCGACCCCATCGGCACCTTCGTCTACCCGCTGGACGGCGACGCCATGGTGCACCGGGTCACCCTGCGCGACGGCGCCGCGAGCTACGCCAACCGCTTCGTCCGCACCCCCATGGTGGTCGCCGAGGAGCGAGCCGGGCACGCGATCTGGGCCGGCATCACCGACCTCTACACCCCCGGCCCCGAACTGGTCGGGCCGGAGCTCGCCGGTACCAGCAGGGAGCTGCCCGACATCAATGTGGTGGCGCACGCCGGGAAGTTGCTCGCCATGGCCGAGAGCGAGCAGCCCTACCGCCTCGACCCCGGCGACCTGGCCACCCTCGGCCGCGACGACTGCGCGGGCGCCATGGCGCTCGGCAGCACCGCGCACCCCAAGCTCGACCCGCGCACCGGCGAGCTCGTCCTCTTCACCTACCGGCTGGAGCCGCCCTACCTGGCCTGGTCGGTGGTGGCGCCGGACGGTTCGCTGCGCCGCGCCCCGACCCCGGTGGACGGCGTCGACGAGCCGATCATGGTGCACGACATGGCGCTCACCGAGCGCTACATCGTGCTCTTCCTCGGCCCGCTGGTCTTCGACATCCCCGGCATGCTGAACGGTGGCTCGCTGCTGGACTGGCGGCCGGGCAACGGCACCGGGATCGCGCTCATCCCGCGCGACGGATCACCGGTGCGCTGGTCGCGCACCGACCCGTTCTGGGTGTGGCACTTCGCCAATGCGCACGACGACGAGCAGGGCCGGGTGGTCGTGGACTACGTGCGGTGGAGCTATCCGGGCGGGCTCGCCGAGGTCGCCGAGGAGCAGCGCGGCGGGATCGAGCGGGCGGTGATCGACCCGGAGTCGGGCGCGGTACAGCGCACGGTGCTCAGTGACCGGTTCGTGGAGTTCCCGCGGATCGACGACCGGCTGATCAGCCGTCCGCACGGCACGATCGCGACGGTGTCCAGTGGTCCCGGGCGGAATGCGCTGGTCTTCCTCGATCCCGAGCGCGACACCGAGAAGGTGTGGAACGCGGGGGATCTCGCGGTCGGGGAGCCGGTCTTCCTGCCGGGAGCCGAGCACGACTACTGGGGTGCGCTCGCCACCGATCCGGGCGACATGAGCTCGCGGTTCCATATTCTGAGCGCCGAGGATCCGGCGGCGGGGCCGATCGCCTCGGTGCAGCTGCCGATCCGGGTGCCCGCCGGGTTGCACGGGGCGTGGATCAGCGCGGACAGCGACCTTCTCGACCCGCCCTGAGCCACCGCTACGGCATCTCCACGGTCTCGGCCCGCTCGATCTCGGTGAAGGCGCTGCGGACGGCGGCGGTCGCCGGCACCCGCGCGATCGCGGCGAGATCGGCGACGAGCAGCAGCGCGGCGGGCTGGGTGACGGCGGGCGGGGGCGGGACCTCGTCCGGCTCGGTGACGCCGAGCGCGCCGGTGAGCGCGGCGACGAAACCGGCCGGGTCGAGGCCGGGCAGCCAGGCGACGGTCGCGCGGACCGTGCGCGCGAGCGCGGCCTGGATGTCGTCGGCGTCCAGGCCGTCCGGGTGCGCGACCTCGAGCAGTTCGCGCAGGGCGGCGCCGAGGACCAGCCCGGTCTGCTCGGCGGGCCGCGCGGCGAGGTCGGTGGTCGCCTCGGTGAAGGCGGCCGCGTCCTGCGCGGTGATCGCGGTCAGCGCCGCCTCGATGCCGCGCTCGATCTCCCTTGCCGTCGTCGCCACCCGGCTCTCCTTCCGTCGCGGCCACTGTCTCACGCGGGGCCGACGGCTCCGCGATCGGCGGCGTCGATCGGGCATTCGGCACCGGTGATCGCGATCCGGTGCCCGGAATGTCGCGGATGTCGAGTACCGTTCGCACACTTGCGGTTTCGCCGCATGACCGGAAGCGCCGGTGTCCTCCGCGCGAGCCGCACCGCCCGCGCGGACAGGTACGCTCGGCAGCACTTGTCCGTCTCGGCGCCGAAGTGGGGGTGACGATGACCGCCGACATCGAATCGACCGGCACCGACCTGCTCGAGGTACTGACCGAGCTGGCGACCCCGGCGGGCCGCGCCGACCCGTACCCGCTGTACCGGCGGCTGCGCGCGCTCGGCCCCGCCGTGCTCGACCCCACCGGAACGCTGCTGGTCACCGAGTACCGGCTGGCCGCCGCGCTCATCCGCGACCACCGCTTCGTGAAGCGCCCCGAGATCGCCCTGAAAGCCTCCGGTTTCGAGCACTGGCAGGAGCGCCCGGCGCTGCGGCTGATGTTCAACAGCATGCTGGTCCGCAATCCCCCGGTGCACACCCGGCTGCGCCGCTCCGCCGCTGGCACCTTCACCGCCCGCCGGGTCACCGGGCTGCGCCCCGCCGTCGAGCGCATCGTCGATGACCTCGTCGCGGAGCTGCGCAGCTCCGGCACCGCCGACTTCATCGAGGCATTCGCGTTCCCGCTGCCGGTGACCGTGATCGGCGAGCTGCTCGGCATCCCGGAGCCCGACCGCGCCCAGTTCCAGCTGCTGGTCCGGCACTGGACCGGCGTCCTCGACGGGCTCACCCCCGAGATCGTGGACCGCGCCGACCCGGCCGCCGTCGAGATCGACGCCTACTTCCGCGACCTGCTCGCCCGCCGCCGCCGCGCACCCGCCGACGACCTCGTGTCCGCGCTGGCCCAGGTCGACGGGCTCGCCGACGACGAGATCGTCACCACCGCCGCCCTGCTGCTCGCCGCCGGTTTCGAGACCACCACCGGGCTGCTCGCCAACGGCCTCGTCGCGCTGCTCGATCACCCGGGGGAGGCGGCGGCGCTGCGCGAGCGGCCCGAGCTCGCGGCATCGGCCACCGAGGAGCTGCTGCGTTACGACTCGCCCGTGCAGCTCCTCTCCTCGCGCACCGCACCCGAGGAGCTCGAGGTGGCAGGCCTGGTGCTACCCGCCGGGCAGCGGGTGGTCACGCTGATCGGCGCCGCCAACCGCGACGCGGAGGTCTTCCCCGACCCCGACGTGCTCCGGCTGGACCGCGCCGACGAGGCGCCGCTCTCCTTCGGCGGCGGGCTGCACTACTGCCTCGGCGCGCCGCTGGCCAGGCTCGAAGCGCAGATCGCCTTCCCGGCCCTGCTGCGCGCCTTCCCGGATCTCGCGGTGACGGGTCCGGCCGTGCACCGCGAGGGCCTCGCCCTGCACGGGTTGATCGAGCTTCCGGTCACGACCGGACAGGCTGTCTGAGCCCGGCTGCGCGCAGCCGCGACGACTCGGGGCAGGCACCGCGGGACGGCATCGAACCGGAGGGGCGGCCGAGCGCGAAGCGGGCGATATCCGAGCGCGCACGTCGAGCGCGGCGTCTCAGCGCACGAGCAGCCGCTCGCGCGCCGCTTCGTACTCGGCGGCGAGCCGGTCGACGACCGCGGCGGCCGGACGAACCTCGCTGACCGCGCCGACCCCGTGCCCGGCACCCCAGATATCGCGCCACGCCTTGGCCCCGAGCGCCCCGTCGTCACCGAAGTCGATAGCCCCGGCCTCGGCACCCGCGAGCCGGGCCGGGTCGAGCCCGGCGGCGACGACGCTCGGCGCCAGGTAGTTCCCGTGCACCCCGGTGAACCGGTCGGTGTAGACGATGTCGGCGGCGCTGGAATCGACCACCATCTGCTTGTACCCGGCCACCGCGTTCGCCTCCTCGGTGGCGATGAACAGCGACCCGATATAGGCCAGATCGGCCCCCGCCGCTTCGGCGGCCAGTACCGAGCGCCCGTGCGCGATTGACCCGGAGAGCGCCAGCGGCCCCTCGAACCACGCCCGGATCTCCTGCAGCAGCGCGAACGGCGACTGCGTCCCCGCGTGCCCGCCCGCGCCCGCCGCCACCGCGATCAGCCCGTCCGCCCCCTTGTCCACGGCCTTGCGCGCGTAGGCGTTGTGGATGACGTCGTGCAGCACGATCCCCCCGTAGGCGTGGATCCGCTCGTTGACCTCGGGCCGCGCCCCGAGCGAGGTGATCACGATCGGCACCCGGAACTCCTCGACCAGCGCCAGATCCTCCTCGAGCCGCGCATTCGTCCGATGCACGATGAGGTTCACCGCGAACGGCGCGCTCGGCGCCTCCGGATGCGCGGCATCGTGTGCCGCCAGCGCCTCGGTGATCCGCGTCAACCACACCCGCAGCTCGGCGAGCGGGCGCGCGTTCAGGCTCGGGAACGAGCCGACCACCCCGGCGGTGCACTGAGCGATCACGAGATCGGGGCCGGAGACGAGGAACATCGGCGAGGCGATCACGGGCAGGCGGAGGCGATCGACCAGAACGGACGGCAGGCTCACGGGACATCCCCGGGGCCGGGAGTGGAACCTCCCCCGGTTCACTCGATACCCCGGGGCGGGAGTGTGAGGCAGAAGGGATGCCCCGCCGGATCGAGGAGCACTCGCCAGCGCTCGGGGGCGGGCTGAAAGTCGGCTTTGACCGCGCCACAGTCGATCGCCGACTGCTCCGCGCTGTCGAGATCTGTGACGAACAGATCGAGATGCATCTGCTTGGGCAGCCGGTTGCCCGGCCAGTCCGGCGGCTTGTGCTCGTCCACGCGTTCGACCGTCAGCATGATGCCTGCGCCTCGGAGCACAACAATCTCGTCGGATTCGTACCAGAGGTCGAAATCCAGTATCGCCCGGTAGAACCGCCCGAGCTGTCGCGGATCTCCGGCGTCGAGCGAAACCGCACCAAACGTCGCTATGGCAGCCATTGTCGTGCCCCCGCACCTCTCGGCCTCGGCCGGGCGCCGAGGACCACGCTATCCGCCATGCATACCACCGCGGGGTGGAGACCATCGGTCAGTCGTCGGTGTTGTCGAGCGCTGCGCGGAGTTTGTCCGGGTCCATGCCGAAGCCGGTGAGGCGGTTCAGGGGGATGGAGGCGCCCATGCCCATGCCCATGGCGCTGCCGTCACCCATGAATTCGGTCATGCCGCCGAAGACCTCCACCAGGGCGGCCGCCGTCTTCGGGTCGGCGAGTGCCTCGCCGTGCGTCGAGTCCGCCCCGATGGTCTCGACGGCGGACTTCAGTTCGGGTTCGCGCCTGCCGGTGATGAAGACGTGCGCGCCCTCGTCCGCCAGTCGCACGGCCGTGGCCAGGCCGATCCCGGTGCTGCCCCCGGTCACCACAGCCGTCCTGCCTGCCAGCTCTCCGGTGGCCGACGCGATCGGCTTGCTGCACCCCCGCACGGTGATCGGGCCGAATCTCCGTGCCGCGGGGCGCTGGGCGCTGCACTTCGACCGTTCCCGCACGTGCGGATCGGAGGCCTGGTGTCCGGCGAGTGCTGGCTGCTGGTCGAGGGCCGCGAGCCGGTCCCCCTGCGCGAGGGCGACACCTTCATGCTCGGCAACCCGCCGCCGTACGTGCTGGCCAGCGCGCCCGACGTGCCACCTCGCAAGGCGGGGCCGGACACCGGGTTCGTGCGCATCGGCCCGGAATCCGAGGAGGAGCTCTACCTCTGCACCGGGCACATCGCCTTCGACGACGCCAACGCGGCCCTGCGTGCGGCACAGGGATGCCCCGCCGGGTCGAGGAGCACTCACCAGCGGAACCGGTCTCGTCCGGCCGAATGCGTGGCCGGATGTCGCGCGAGCGAGACGTGCGCCGATTATTCTGCCGGAGGCGGGTTTTCGGTGGCGGGCAATCGCTCGCTCTGTCCCCTTGCGTGTCGGGGGTTGATCACCGTCGGGGGGAGATACGAGGGGCTCCACACGCCGACGCCGCATGAATTACCGAGGAGGGAGATCGGGATGGACGATCAGAACACGAAGCAGTACACGGTTCGCGAGGTGGTTCACGACGTCGTGGCCGACGTCGCGCCCGAGGAACTGCCCGTGCTGGCCGGACTCGGTCGGCTCGACGACGATACCGCCCTGCGGCGGCTGACACGGCGCCGACAGCCCCGTGAGCCGTTGGGGTTCGGCCTGGACACCGTCGAGATTCTGGCCACGGCCATCGCCTGGGTGGCGGTCGAGGAGTCGGTGCGGCACATGGTGCAACCCGCGGCCGACGGGCTGTCTCGGGGTGTGGGGGCGAGGTTACGCCGCTTGTTCGGTCGCCGATCTGCCCCGACTGTCGTGCCTGCCTTGACACCCGAACAGTTGAGCGAGGTCCATCGGCGGGTCTTGGAGCTGTCCGAGCAGAACGGCTTCGATCCCGACCGGGCCGCCGTTCTGGCCGAGCGGGTGACGGCGAGGTTGGCGCTGGGCACCCCGGACACCGACGAGTCGGCGAGCGGTGATGGCAGTACGCAGCGTTGATCAGCGGGTACTCGGTGCCGGTACCACGGTCCGTTTCGGACTGCTACTGGTGCTCTTGCTGGCCGCCGGCGCCTCGGCGATATCCAGCTTCTTCTCGCTGATCATCGACCCGGACAACAACGACTTACAGTGCCTGCTGGCGTCCGGCGTGGATCCCAACAGCGACTGGCTGACCGTTTTGACGAGGTCGACAATCGGTGAAGACCAAACAGCGCTCGCCGCGTGTTTGGAGCAATACGCGCAGTCGCCTCCGTGGTGGGGTCCGATACTCGGGATCGGTCTGCTGCTCGTCGTGGCCGGGGCATTCTTCTGGGGGATACCCGCATGGAAGGGCCGGCGCAGCCAGGTTGTCGCGGTAGCAGAGGTGGATGTTCGTGGAGACCTGGTGCCTGCGCTGGAGGAACTGGTGCGGACAGCCGGGGTGGATGCGCCGACCTTCCTGGTCAACCCGGGGCGGATCACCACCAGTGCGGTCGTGTTCGGTCGGCCCGGCCGGTATGCGGTGTGCCTGGACGGCGGCCTGATCGCTCGCCGGAAGGCTGATCCGACCGGCTTTCACGCGGTGGTCCTGCACGAGCTGGCGCATATCCGTAACCGGGATGTCCCCATCACCTATGCGACCGTCGCCCTGTGGCGCACGTTCCTGATCGCGGTGCTGGTGCCACAGACGGTGACGATGGTGTGGGGAATGACCGCGTTCGAGACGTTCGCCGGGGAGTGGCCGCCCGGTGTCCGCTCCCTGCTCTCATTGGCGGTTCTGACCGTGTTGGTCTACCTGACCAGGGCCGACATCCTCCGCAATCGGGAGATATACGCCGATCTGGACGCGGTCGACTGGGGCGCCGATCCCGCGCACTGGCCGGACACCGACCCGGGGGCGCGTCACTTGTTCGCGTCTTTCCTCGAATTGTGGCGTACCCATCCACGATGGGACCAGCGAAGGAAGTCACTGACCGATCCCGCGGTGTTGTTCGGTCTCGAGCCACTGCCCGTATTTCTGACCGGAGTCGCGGCGATCTTCCTGGGTGACAGCCTGCCGGACTTGTTGTCCGTGTTGTTTCCCGGCGCCGGATGGCCGAAGGCGCTGACGCCCTGGCTCACCGCGTTGCCGATCACCATGATCATCGGCGTCGCGTTGTGGCGCGCGGTCGCTCATGCGGTACTGACCGAGCGTCGGCCGCCGTCCGGCGTGCGCACCGGACTGTGGCTGGGGGTCGGGCTGGTGGTCGGTGAGTTGGTGCGCGGCGGAACCTCCGGCAACAAGTGGTTCCCGAGTCGACCCGAATACCTGGTGTTGCTCATCGTCGCCGCCGTGGTGATCGCGTGGTGGACCGGTCAGTGCGCGGAGTTGTTCATCCGCGCCTGGCGAGGCCGCACCTTGCGCCCGGCGATGTTTGCCGGGCTCGCTGTGTCCTGGGTGGCTTTCAGCTTCTGGTTCGACTGGTGGAACAGCACAGGGGCGCTGTTCGCCATCGGATTTCCCTTCGGCAACCGATATGCCGTGACGCAGATGTTTCCGGAGTCGGCTACCGGCCACGCCGGTCTCATCACCCTGATCGCGCTGGTGATGGCGGTACGGGTAGCGTTCATCAACCATTCGGTCACGACATGGGTGGCGGTGGCGATGTGGCTGGTCCCGCTGCTGGTGTGGACGGTACGCCCGACCTCCGGGGTTCCGCGTTGGGTGCACAGGGCCATGCCGGACGCGGAAGCTCCGCCATCGCCGGCCGAGCAACTGCCGTCGTTGCGAAAGATTCTGTATGTCGCGCTGCTGGGTGGAGCGCTCGGTGCGCTGGCCGAGGCGGCGGTCATGGCGTACCAGCACACCTGGCAGCCCCCTGCCGACCAGCGCGGCGGGCTGTACGTGTTTGCCTACCTGAACCTGATGACCTCGGCGGTTTCCGTCGCACCGATAGCGGCGGCCGTCGCGGCGGCCGTGATCTTTCGTCGGTACCGCCTGCCGGTGGCTCTGATCGCAGCCAATGGGGCGGCGCTCGCCGCCTTCGGTGCGGTGTTCGTGTTGTTCGCGACCGACGGGTGCCTGGGACCGTTCAACACGTTGGCGTCTTCTTGCCACTGGTTGCCGGCCCCCGCGAGTGATCTGACGCAGCTACTCGTGCCCGATGTCCTCGGGCCAGGCATGTTCGCCGCCGCCACCGCGGTACTACTCGTGCAGGTCGTCGAACGTCTGATCAACCGTGACCGGCCCGCGCACAGCACCGGGCCGATCCCGTCTCCGCGGGGCCGGTGGGTAGCAGAGCGTGTCGGCATCGCGGTCGTCGGGATCGTCGGGGTCGGGCTCACGACATCCGTCGGCTCGCCATTCACCCCATCCACATCCGCCATCGGTCACCCCCTCACCGACGAAGAGTTCATGCGGGCTCCGGCCGGTCCCCCGGTCGCACCCGAGATCCGCCGCGCTCAAATGCACGCATGGCTCCGGTACGGAGGCTTGGACCGCACCCGACCCCTGGGACCCGCCCTGACCGAGCTCAGCACCACCTTCGACGGACAGATGCCCACCGCCAGGGTCACTTCACTGTGTACCGACATCAACCGAATGATGCAGTCGGTCAACGCGTACTTCCCTGTTCCGGATCCGGCACTACAGCCCGAGTGGTCGAAGGCGATCAACGGCATGATGCTGGCCAGTGCCGACTGTCAGCGGGCGATACAACAGAACGACGGCGACTTGCTCCTGAAAGCGCTCACCGGGCTGGTGGACAATGCCGAACCCGCTGCTCGGATCATGGAAGAGATCGCATCCGCGGCCCAACCGGAAGGTGCTGGGTAACGCACGAGCACGTGGCGGTGTACTACTCAACCGCCTCCGTTGTGGAGCGCTGCGTGGAGTTTGCCGGGGTCCATGCCGAAGCCGGTGAGGCGGTTCAGGGGGATGGAGGCGATCATGCGCATCATGTCCATGCCCATGGCGCTGCCGTCACCCATGGATTCGGTCATGCCGCCGAAGACCTCCGCCAGGGCGGCCGCCGTCTCGGGGTCGGCGAGTGCCTCGCCGAGCGTGGAGTCCGCGGTGATCGGGATGCGTACCTGGTCGCCGGGCAGGTCGAGTTCGGTCTCCGCGCGCAGGTCGCGGCTGGAGGCGCCGGCCCAGAGGCGGTAGCGGCCGGGTTCCACCACCCAGGATTCGGTGCGGGTCTCCCAGTAGGCGAGATCCTCGCGCGCCACCTCGATCGTGACCTGTTCGGTCGCACCGGGTTCCAGCTCGCCGGTGACCGCGGAGCCGATCAGGGCGCGCACCGGGCGCTGCACCTGCGATTCCGGTACTCCGGCGTAGAGCTGCACCACCTCGCGGCCCGCCCGGTCGCCGGTGTTGGTGACGGTCAGCCGGGCGGTCAGGCCGTCGCTCGTGGGCTGGGCGGTGAGGTCGGTGTGGTCGAAGGTGGTGTAGGAGAGGCCGTGGCCGAAGGGGTAGCAGACGTCCATGTCGCGGGCGTCGTACCAGCGGTAGCCGACGAAGAGGCCCTCGCCGTAGCGGACGTGTGAGTTCTCGCCGGGGAAGTTCAGGTAGGCGGGGGTGTCCTGCAGGCGGACCGGCACCGTTTCGGCGAGGCGGCCGGAGGGGTTCACGACACCGAAGAGCACGTCGGCGAGTGCGCCGCCGCCCGCCTGGCCGAGCAGGGCGCCGTCCAGGATGGCGGGGGCGAGGCAGGCGACCGGCTCGAGGCGGAGTACGCCGCCGTGGGCGAGCACGACGACGGTGTCCGGCTGGGCGCGTGCCACGGCGGCGAGTAGCTCCAGCTGGTCGGTGGGGAGTTCGATGTGCTCGCGGTCGAAACCCTCGGATTCCTGGTCGGCGGCGAGGCCGAGGAACAGGACGGCCACATCGGCTTCGGCCGCCGCTGTCGCCGCCGCGTCGTGGTCGACGCCGTCGTGGTGGGTGACGGTGCCGTCGCCTGCCAGGGCGCGGATCTCGTCCAGCGGGGTGTCGAGCCGGGTCGGGTTGACGTGCGAGCTGCCGCCGCCCTGGTAGCGGGGTTCGGTGGCGAAGGTGCCGATCGCGACGATCGAGCGGCCCGGGGTGAGCGGGAGCAGGTCGCGGTCGTTCTGCAGCAGGACGATGCTGCGGGCGGCGGCCTCCCGCGCGAGGCGGTGGTGCTCGTCGGCGAGGGGGCCGACCCCGTTTTCGTCGGCTCCGGCCGCCTGCGCGGTGTGGCGTTCGCGGGCGTCGGTCGCGCCCGCTGCCTCGTGACCGCTGCTCGCGGCCGCAGCAACCGCTTCCCCGGCCCCCCGGTTCTGCGCGGCGCGCACCCGCGCGACCAGCCGCGCGACATTCGTGGCGGCGGCATCGACCGCCTCCACGGGCAGCCTCCCGTCCTCGACCGCGGCGACCACCAGCTCGTCCCCCGCTCCGGCCCCGCCCGGCATGGTCAGATCCAACCCCGCCGCGACCGACGCGACTCGATCCGAGACCGCACCCCAATCGCTCACCACGAGCCCGTCGAACCCCCACTCCCCGCGCAGCAGGTCGGTGAGCAGCCAGCGATTGTGCGCCGCCGGCACACCGTTGATCCGGTTATAGGAGCACATGACCGTCCACGGCCGCGCGGTCCGCACGATGTGGGAGAAGGCGCGCAGGTAGATCTCCCGCAGCGGCCGCGGATCGATATCGGAACTGGCCCGCATCCGATCGTGCTCGGCATTGTTCGCCGCGAAGTGCTTGAGCGAGGCCCCTACCCCCGCGCTCTGCACGCCGTCCACCCAGGCCGCCCCGAGCCGCCCGGTCAGCTGCGGATCCTCCGAGTAGTACTCGAAGTTCCGCCCGCCCCGCGGATCCCGCTTGATGTTCACCCCGGGCCCGAGCAGCACATCCACCCCGAGCGCCCGCGCCTCCCGCCCCAGCGCCACCCCGACCCGCCGCACCAGCGCCGGATCCCAGCTCTGCGCCAGCGCCACCGCGGGCGGAAAGCACGTCGCTGGCTCGCTGCCCGCCAGCCCGAGATGATCGGTGGCGCCGGTCTGCCTGCGCACCCCGTGCGGCCCGTCGGTGAGCACCAGCGACCCGACCGGCCCGATCGCCTCGGTACTCCAGAAGTCCGCGCCGCTGCCGAGTGCCGCGCGTTCGGCCAGGGACAGGTCGCTGATATCGCTCGCCATCGAGACTCCTCAGGGGTCGGGTACTGAAAACAGTATGTCATTCGGTTTTGGTGGGCAAGGCTCGCCTAGTACAGTCACGGCGTGACTCGGCGCGGCTCGTATTCGAAGGGAATCGCCAAGCGCGAGGAGATCCTGGAAACCGCGCTCGAGCTGGTCGCCCGGGTCGGTTACGGCCGGACGACGGTCAAGGAGCTCGCCGACGCGGTCGGGCTGAGCCAGACCGGGCTGCTGCACTACTTCGGCAGCAAGGAAGAGCTGTTCACCGCGATCCTTGCCCGCCGGGACGCCGCCGACCGCGCGGCCTTCCTCGCCCCGGACACCCCGCCCGAGCTGCCCGAGGGCCTGGTCCGCCTGATCCGGCACAACGCCGAGGTACCCGGCCTGGTCGAGCTGTACACCCGCTTCTCCGCCGAGGCGGTCCGCCCCGAGCACCCCGCGCACCCGCACTTCCGCGACCGCTACCGCGAGATCCGGCAGCTGATCGCCGAAACGGTCGGCGAACTGCAGCGGGAGGGTCGGCTCCGCCCCGACATCGACCCCGAGCGCTTCGCCGTGCTGGCGGTAGCGCTGCTGGACGGGCTGCAGGTGCAGTGGCTCTACGACCCCGAGGTCGACATGGCCGAGCACCTCGCGCACCTCTGGGCCCTGCTCGCCCGCTGACCCGCGCTCTATCCGAATCCCCCTGCGGCGTGCCAGAATCGGCGTGCGCCGAGCAGGACGGGGGCGGCATGTGCGGGCGGGGAATACTGCTGGCGGTACTGGCCGGATCGGTGCTGGCGTGCGGGGCGCCGGAGAAGGAACCACCGCCGCCGTCGAACTCGACGGCATCATCCGCCGTGGGAACCTCCACGGCGGAGCCGACGACGTCACAGCCGGCTTCCGGAGAACCGACATCGGGCAATCCGCCGCCCATCCATCCGCTTCCCGCGCCGAATCCGCCGACGCCGCAGCCCCCTCCGCCGCCGCAGGGCCCACCGGCGCCGGAACTGCCCCTCCCCGACCCGCCGCAACCGGCTCCGCCACCACCGGACCCGCCGACCACGCCACCGCCGACGACAACGCCGCAGACCGTACTCCCATCCACGGTCCGCCCGGTGCCATCGGACAACCGGAACTCGCCACCGCCCTACCCGGGGCGGCCGACTCAGCACAGCCCCCCGACCAGCACCGCCACCCCGCGATGAGTGCACCCGCCCGCACGGGCCGCGCGTCGGTCCTTGCTCTCGCCGGCGCCCTGACCTCCCAGGCCGCTCTGCTCACCGCACTGCTGTATTACATCGGCTGGGTCTACAGCCACGCCTGGTACCGGTACTACGGCATCGATGTCGCCATGCTCGGGTACTCGATCCCCGACTACATCCTGCGCAGCCCGAACGCGGCCCTGCCGCCGCTGATGCTCGGCCTGGTGGCCGCGCTCGCGGGAATCGCGATCGCGCGCAGGCTTCCGGCCGAGGCGGCGGTGCGGAACGCGCGCCGCAGGCGGCTGCTGCGGGGCTGGCGCCTGCTGGTCGTCGCTCTCGGCGTCCTCGCGCTGGCGGGCGCGCTGCTCACCCAGTTCTTCAAGCCGGCGGCGCCGCCGTGGGTAGTCCCGCTGCTGCTGCTCGCCGGCGCACTGCTGCTCGGCCACACCATCGACCTGGGCAACCGGTATCCGGCGGTGCTGGGCGCGCGCCCGGAGCGCGGTGCCGGGCACGCGGTGCTCGCACTCGGCGTGGTCGCCGTGATCTGGACCGTCGGTGCCTACGCCGACGCGCTCGGCGGCGCGAACGCCCGCCGCACCGCCGAGTCCGGCTTTCCGGAGGATCCGCAGGTGCTGGTGTTCAGCGTGGACCGGCTGGCGGTGGAGGGCACCAGCGCGGGCGTCGCCGAGGTCACCGCGCCCGGGGAGAAGTACCGGTACGTCTACAGCGGGCTGCGCATGATCGGCCGGAGCACGGACGGCTACCTGCTGGTGCCGCAGGGCTGGCGCCGGGGCCGGGACCGGGTCTTCGTCGTCCCTCGCGCCGACGGCATCCGGATCGACATCGCGGCACTCCCGCCGTAGTGGCCGCCCCGCCCTGGCTACGATGAATTAGCCGCGAACGAGGGAGCCGGGATGACGAGCACCGCGTCGGCGCGCCCGGCCGCCATTCGCCGGGCCGCGCTGGAGCTGTTCATGCGCCAGGGGTACCCGGCCACCACCATGAGCGAGATCGGCGCGCTGGTCGGCATCCGCGGGCCGAGCCTGTACAAGCACGTGGCCTCCAAGCAGGAGCTGCTGGCCGAGATCATGGACGGCATCATGGACGCCCTGCAGGACGCGCACCAGCGCGCGGTCGCCGGGACCGGCGATCCGACCGAGCGGCTGCGCCGGGCGGTGGAGGCGCACGTGCGCTACCACGCCAGGCACCGCGCGGAGGCGTTCGTCGGGAATCGGGAGATCCGCAGCCTCACCGAGCCGCACCGCTCGGCGGTGCTGGCCAGGCGCGCGGAGTACGAGCAGCGGTTCCGCGCGCTGATCGCGGACGGGGTGGCCGCCGGGGTGTTCCGGGTGACCTCCACCCGCGTCGCCTCCTACGCGGTGCTCGATCTCGGCATGGGTGTCGCCACCTGGTTCCGGGACGACGGCGAGTTCAGCGAGAACGAGATCGTCTGGCAGTACGCCGACTTCGCGCTGCGGCTGGTCGGCGCCGAGTGATCAGGTGACGGTGAAGCCGCCGTCCACGGCCAGCGTCTGCCCGGTGACGTAGCCGCCCGCGGCCCCGGCCAGGAAGACCACGGCCGCGGCGAGCTCGGCCGGGTCGCCGAGCCGGTTCACCAGCACCCGCCCGATCTGGCTCTCCAGGTAGCCGTCGCTGTACTGATCGGTCATCTCCGAGGTGAAGAAGCCGGGGGCGATGGCGTTCACCCGGATGCCGCGGCGCCCGCTCCACTGCTGGGCCAGGTCGCGGGTGAGCCCGATCAGCCCGGCCTTGCTGGCGGCGTAGGCGGCCTGCGGCAGCCCGGCCGTGGTGATGCCGAGCACGCTGGAGATATTGACGATGCTGCTGCCCGGCTCCATCACCGCGGCGCAGGCCTGGGCCATCCAGTAGCAGCCGTTCAGGTTCACGTCGATCACCTGGGTGAACTGCTCGGGGGTCTCGCGCAGCGCGGGGACGGCGGTGCCGATGCCCGCGTTGTTGACCAGGATGTCGACCCGGCCGAACTCGCGCACCGCGGCCTCGACGACCGTCTTGGCCTCGGCCGGGTTCGCCACGTCGAGCTGCACCGGGAGCGCGCGCTGCCCGGCCTGCTCGACCAGCAGCGCGGTCTCCTTCAGCCGGTCCACCCGGCGGGCCGCGAGCACCACGTCGGCGCCCGCCTCGGCGAGCCCGCGCGCGAAGGCGACGCCGAGCCCGGACGAGGCGCCGGTCACCACGGCCACCTTGCCGCGCAGGCTGAACAAATCGAGTACGCCGGCCACTCCGACCTCCTGGCAATTCATGAATCGGTCCCGATCAGGCTAACAACCATTAGCCGCTGTCGTACGCTTGCCCTTCGCCCCCGAGCACGGAGGATCGGCCGTTGAACAGTTCCGCCATCGACCTCGCCGCCGTGACCGCCTGGCTGGATCGGCTCGGCATCGCGCGCACCGGCGCGATCACGCTGCGGCGCATCGGATTCGGGCAGTCCAACCTGACCTTCCTGGTCCGGGACGAGGCGGAGCGGCGCTGGATCCTGCGCAGGCCGCCGCTCGGCACGCTGCTGCAGTCGGCGCACGATGTCGGGCGAGAGGCGGGCATCCTGCGTGCGCTGGAGCCCACCGATGTGCCGGTGCCGCGGATCCTCGGCGTCGCCGAGCCGGGCGCGGTCACCGACAGCACCGCGGTGCTCATGGAATTCGTGCCCGGCGTGGTGATCGACGAACCCGCCGTGCTGGAGACGATGGGACCCGAGCGCAGAGCCGCCCTCGCCGCCTCCATGATGGCGGTGCTCGCCCGGGTACACGCCGTCGACCTGGACGAGACCGGCCTCACCGGCCTCGCCGGGCACGGCCCCTACGCCCAGCGCCAGCTGAAACGCTGGACCAGGCAGTGGCGGGAGAGCTGGACCGGCGACAGCGCGCCCTTCGACGCGATCACCGAGCGGCTGGCCGCGAGCATCCCGGAGCAGCGCGAGCTGCGGCTGGTGCACGGTGACTTCCACCTGCGCAACGTGATCACCGCGCCGGACGACGGCACCGTGGTCGCCGCGCTGGACTGGGAGCTCAGCACGCTCGGCGACCCGCTCGCCGACATCGGCTACGCCCTCGCCTTCTGGCCCGACCCGGAGCTGCCCACCTTCGGCCTCGGCCTGCCCGCGCTGCCCGGCATGCCGGACCGCGCGGGCCTCGCCCAGCTCTACCTCGACGCCACCGGCCGCGACCGCACCGCCCTGCGCTTCTGGTACGTGCTCGGCATCTGGAAGATCGCCGCCATCTACGCCGGGATCATCCGCCGGGTCGAGGCCGAGCCGGCGAATCTGGCCGCGGGCGCCGCGCCGCGCGCGGCCGAGGTGCTTGCCCTGCTCGACGCCGCCGCGCAGGCCGCCGACGAGCCGCCCTTCTGACGCTCACGGATTCGGCACCGCCGCGCCGTCACCGACCGGAAGCACCGCGGCGCCGTCGCCGACGTAGGCCGCCCACAGCTCCCGATACGTGCCATCGACGGCGAGCAGCTCGACGTGCGTTCCGGTCTGCTCGATCCGCCCGCCGCGCACCACGACGATGAGGTCGGCGTCGGCGGCGGTGGCCAGCCGGTGCGCGACGACGAGGGTGGTGCGGCCCGCGGTGAGCACGTCGACGGCGGCGCGCACCCTTGCCTCGGTGGCGAGGTCGAGCGAGGCGGTGGCCTCGTCCAGGATGAGGATGTCCGGCTCGACGAGCTGCGCCCGCGCCAGCGCGAGCAGCTGGCGCTGCCCGGCGGAGAGCGCGCGGCCGTTGGGGCCGATCGGGTGGTGGTAGCCGTGCTCCAGCCCGGCGATCATCTCGTGCGCGCCGACCGCGCGCGCGGCCCACTCGATCTCGGCCGGTTCGGCGCCGGGGCGTCCATAGGCGATGGCCTCGCGCACGGTGTCGCCGAAGAGGAACGGCTCCTGCGGGACGATGCCGAGCCGGGCCCGGAAGTCCGCGAGCCGGTAGCGGCGCAGGTCGACGCCGTCGATCAGCACCGCCCCCTCGGTCGGGTCGTAGAACCGGGCCAGCAGCTTGACCAGCGTCGACTTGCCCGCGCCGGTCTCGCCGACCAGCGCGACCTTCTGCCCGGCGGCGATGCTCAGCCCGACGCCGGTCAGTACATCCGGAGTGTCCGGGTGGTAGGCGAAGGCGACGTCGCGCAGCTCGATCCGGCCCTGCAGCCGCTCGACCGGCACCGCGTCCTCGGCCTCCGGGGTGGCGACCGGGGTGCGCAGCAGCTCGCCGAGCCGGTCGACGCCGACCACGGCCTGCTGGTAGCTGTCGAAGACCTGGGACAGCTGCTGGATCGGCGCGAAGAGCAGGTCGATGTAGAGCAGGAAGGCGATCAGGGTGCCCGCGGTGAGTACGCCGTCGCGCACGTCGTGCACGCCGACCGCGAGCACCGCCGCGGTGGCGATCACCGACATCAGCTCGATGAACGGGAAGAAGACCGCCATCAGCAGCTGGCTGCGCAGCCGCGCGTCCCGGTACGACCAGGAGCGGCGCTCGAACTCGGTGCTGTTGAACGGCTCCCTGCGGTAGGCCTGGGTCACCGCGATGGTGTCGACGTTCTCCTGTAGGTAGGCGTTCACCGCCGAGACCCGCTCCCTGGCCAGCACGTAGGCGGGCACCGAGAGCCTGCGGAAGGCCGCGGTGGAGACGAACAGGATCGGCAGCAGCGCCAGCACCACCAGCGCCAGGTGCGGCTCGATCAGCAGCATGGCGATCACGACACCACCGACGGTGACCGTGCTGGTGAGCGCGGTGGCCAGCCCGGTCTGCAGGAAGGCGGAGAGGCCGTCCACGTCGGTGGTCATCCTGGTCATGATCCGGCCGCCGAGCTCGCGCTCGTAGTACTGCAGCCCGAGCCGCTGCAGGTGCGCGAAGGTCTTCACGCGCAGGCCGTAGAGCAGCCGCTCCCCCGCCCGGCCCATCACCCGCAGCTGCCCGACGCCGATCGCCCAGTCCACCAGGCAGACGACGAGCGCGGCGGTGGCCGCGAGCAGCACCACGTCGCGGGCGCCCGCCAGCACGCCGTGGTCGATGCCGTAGCGGACCAGCACCGGGATCAGGATCTGGGCCAGCGCGTCCAGCGTCACCAACCCGAGCCCGGCCAGCAGCGGCGCCGCGAAGGGGCGGAGCAGCCGGGCGGTGCCGAAGGCCGGGTCGGGGGTGCGGGCGAAGGAGTCGGCAACCTCGGGTTCGCCGGTGACCGGTGGCAGCGCGTCGATCTGCGCCCTGACGTCGCCGCTCGGCGGTGCGGCGGTCATCATGCCGCCGCCCGCGCCGCCGCGGCCGATGCCGCCGGGCGAGCCGGCCGCGCGCTGGGAGAAGGCGGCGGCGGCCTGCTCCAGCATGCGGTCGTCGTCGGTGCTGCCCGCGGGTTCGATCCAGAGCGGCGCGGTGGCCGATCGGGCCGCGCCCGCGTGCGATTCGGCCTCGATCTCGCTGACGTCCGGCGGGGTGAAGAGCGCGCGGAAGAGCTCGCCGGAGGCGCGCAGCTGCTCGAGCGTGCCGAGCTCGGCGACCCGGCCGCGGTCCAGCACGGCGACCCGGTCGGCCAGGGCCAGGGTGGACATGCGGTGCGCGACGACCAGCGTGGTGCGGCCGCGCACCTCGGCGGCGATGCGCTGGAAGATCCGCTCCTCCACCCTGGCGTCGATGGCCGAGGTGGCGTCGTCGAGCACCAGCACCGGGGCGTCGGTGAGCAGGGCGCGGGCCAGTGCGATCCGCTGGCGCTGCCCGCCGGAGAGCCGTTGCCCGCGTTCGCCGATCCTGGTGTCGAGGCCCTGCGGGAGGGCGGCGACGAACTCGTCGGCGGCGGCCAGGTGCAGGGCGTGCCGGATGGCGTCGTCGGTGGCGTCCGGGATGCCGTAGGCGACGTTGGCGCGCACGGTGCCCGCCACCAGGTGGGTGTCCTCGAAGACCACCGCGACCTCGCCGCGCACGCCGGGCAGTTCGCGGATATCGGTGCCGCCGAGGGTGATGCTGCCCGCGTCGGGGTCGAGCAGGCGCGGGATCAGCAGCGCGAGCGTGGATTTGCCGCTGCCGGCGCCGCCCGTGATCGCCACCGTCTCACCCGGCTCGACGGTGAGGTCGAGCCCGTTCAGCACCGTCGTCGAGCCGAAAGTCACGGTGACGCCGTGGAACCCGAGTCCGGGCGGCGGAGTATCGACGGCTTGGCCGGCCGCGGTGGGGAGTGCCGCCGCGCCGATGGCGGCCGCGGCGGACAGCGCGGCGGTACCGGCCGCGTGGGGTGGCGCGATCGCCGCGTCGGCGGACGGCACCGTGTCGGGTGGTGCCGCCGCCGCGGTGGCCGACGGTTCGGTCTCGATCACCTCGCGCACCCGGTCCAGCGCGGCCCTGCCCTGCTGGCTCACGGTGAGCAGCATGGCGAACTGCCGGATCGGTGCGACGAACGAGCCGAGGTAGGTCATGAAGGCGAGGAAGGTGCCGAGGCTCACCGAGGCGTTCAGCGCCAGCACCCCGCCGAGCACCAGGATCAGCGCCTGGCCGATGGCGGGCACCGACTGCACCGCCGGGGTGAACCGGCTGGTGATCCGGTTGACCCGGAGCCGGGAGCGGTAGAGGTCGCGGGCGGTCCCGGCCAGCTCGTCCAGCTCGCGCCGCTCCTGCCCGAACCCCTTCACCACCCGGACGCCCGCGACCGCCGCCTCCACCCGGATGGCGACCTCGGCGGCCTTGGCCTGGGCGTCCCAGTTCGCCGGGAAGAGCTCGCGCTGGCTGCGCCTGGTCAGGATCCACAGCGCCGGGATCACCAGCACCGCGATCAGGGTGAGCGTCGGCGACATGACCGTCATCAGCACCAGCGCCGCGATCAGCAGCAGCACATTGCCGGTGACGATCGGGATGAGCTGCAGGAACATCTGGATCAGGGTGACGTCGGTGATCGCCCGGCTCACCACCTGCCCGGTGCGCAGTTCCCCCTGCGCGCGGCCGTCCAGCCGCAGCAGCGCCGCGAAGAGGTCGCGGCGCAGGTCGTGCTGCACGCCGAGGGAGAGCTGCGAGGAGGTCACCCGGCGCACGAACGAGGCACCGAAGCGCAGCAGCCCGAGCCCGAGCAGCAGGAACGCCCAGGGAAGCACCGATGCGACGGTGCTGGTGAGCGTGTCGACCACGTGCCGCACGATGAGCGGAAGGCTCGCGGTGAGCAGCGCGCCCCCCGCGGCACCGGCCGCCGCGCCGTACACGGCCCTCGGATGGGCCCGACATCGACGGATCAGATATCGGATCCAGTCGCCGCCCGGTTCGTTTGCTGAGGTAACCACTTCTCCATTCTGCGCGATCACCGTGCGACCGCGAGCGGATCCGCGGTGTCGTACCGGTTCTCCGGGCGGTCGAGGCCGTAGTGGCCGCGCAGCGTGGTCTCGGTGTACTCGGTGCGGAAGAGCCCGCGCTCCTGCAGGATCGGCACCACCCGGTCGACGAAGCGATCCAGCCCGGAGGGCAGCACCGCGGGCATGATGTTGAAGCCGTCGGCGGCGCCGCGCCGGAACCAGTCCTCGATGGTGTCCGCGATCTGCTCCGGGGTGCCCGCGATGGTGCGGTGCCCGCGGCCGCCGCCGAGCCGGGCGATCAGCTCGCGCACGGTCAGCCGCTCGCGCCTGGCGAGGTTGACGATCAGCGTGAATCGGCTCTTGGCGCCTTCGATCTCGTCCTCCGATGGCAGCTCGGCGGGCAGCTCGCTGTCCAGCTCCAGCGCCTCGACCGGCAGCTTGAACCGCTCGGCCAGCTGAGCCCGCGCGTACTCGGGCGAGATGAGCCTGGCCAGCTCGGCGTCGAGGGCGTGCGCCTCCTCCTCGGTGTCGCCGATCACCGGGACGATGCCGGGCAGGATCTTGATGGTGTCCGGGTCGCGGCCGAGCCGGCGCGCCCGGTCCTTGAGGTCGGTGTAGAAGGCGATGGCGTCCTCGAAGGTCTGCTGCGCGGTGAAGACCGCCTCGGCGTAGCGGGCGGCGAAGTTCTTGCCGTTCTCCGAGGAACCGGCCTGCACCAGCAGCGGATAGCCCTGCGGCGAGCGCGGCACGTTGAGCGGGCCGTCCACGGAGAAGAACTCGCCGCGGTGCCCGATCGCGCGCACCTTCTCCGCGTCGGCGTGGATGCCGAGCGCCTTGTCGCCGACCACGGCGTCGTCGGCCCAGCTGTCCCAGAGCTTGGTGGCCACGTCGACGAACTCGGCGGCGCGCTCGTAGCGCACCCGGTGCTCGGGGGTGTCGTCCAGCCCGAAGTTGCGCGCGGCGTCGGCCCCGGCGGTGGTGACGATGTTCCAGCCCGCCCTCCCCTTGCTCACCCAGTCCACCGAGGCGAAGCGCCTCGCCAGGTTGTAGGGGTCGTTGTAGCTGGTGGAGGCGGTGGCGATGAGCCCGATCCGGCTGGTCTGCACGGCGACCGCGGTGAGGATGACGGTCGGCTCCAGCTTGCCCTGCGGGCGCCTGCCCGGATCGCCCATGAGCACCGGGCTGTCGGCGAAGAAGATCGAGTCGAGTTTGCCGCGCTCGGCGGTGCGGGCCAGCGCCACGTAGTGGTCGATATCGATGTGCGCGTGCGGGTCGCTCTCCGGCAGCCGCCAGGCGGCCTCGTGGTGGCCGACCGACATCAGGAAGGCGTTCAGGTGCAGCTGTTTGGTCATGCGCGGGTTTCCTTTCACACGGGAAGATCGGCGGGGCCGGGCGTCGCGTCGGTCCAGCGCTCCATGGCATCGAGCGGGGCCCGGAACAGGCCGTCCAGCGCGACGGCGGCGCCCGCGGTCTCCAGCACCTGCCCCATGAAGGTGGAGGCGGCGATCAGCTCGCCGGGATCGCTGCTCGTCACCGAGTTCCCGCGCACCGTCTCGACGTAGGTCTCCCGGACGGCGGGCACCTCGGGCAGGCTGCGGTCGACGATCACCACCGCCTCGGGGTCGAGGATGTCGACCAGCATGGCCACGATCCGGCCGAGGACCGCGGCCCGCTCGACGAACAGCTCGTGCGCGGCCGGGTCGGTTCCGGCGGCGGCGATCAGCTCCGGGATGGTCCGCACCGGGATGTCCGCCGCGGCGGCCCGGCGCAGCAGGGCGTGGTCGGAGTAGTCGTCACGCGGCGACTCCGCGCCGCCGACCAGCCGGGAGATCGAACCGGCCGACGACCGCGGCCCGTAGTGCACCCGGCCGTGCACCGCGAAGGCCGCGTCGATCACGTTGCCGACGAACAGCATCACCGCGCTGCTGGTTCCGCGCAGCCTGCCGAAGAGCTGCTCGGCGTGCATGAGCGCGCGGGCGTGGCTGTCCAGCTCGACCGGGAGCCCGGTGGCCGCCTCCAGCCGGGCCCGCACCGGGACGTCCTGCCAGCGCAGGAAGGAGTGCTCGAGCACGATGCCCGCCCGCCGGTCCACCCGCCCGCCGATGGCGACCCCGACGGCGAGGATGCGGTGACCGTCCCCGGCGTCGCGGACGCGGGTGATCGCCGCGCCCGCGTCGGTGAGGATGTCGTCCGGGTCGAAGGAGCGGTGCGGAATCTGGCTGCCGGAGAGCACCTTCCCGGCGATGTCGACCACCGCGACGGTGGTCTGCGCGGCCGCGATATGCACCGCGATCACCACATTGCCCGCGCTGTTCAGCGCCAGCGGCGAGTACGGCCGCCCGATCCCGGAGAGGCTCACCGCCTCCGGCAGCTCGATCAGCAGCCCGGCCTCCAGCAGCGACCTGGACTGCCAGGTCACCGTCGCCGGGGAGACGCCGACGTGCCGCGCGACCACGCTGCGCGGCACCGGACCCAATTCCAGCACCGCCTGCAACACCGCCGCCGCGCTGTTGTCCGTCACCGTCGCCTCCACCCTCCGCGTCATCTCCCGTCACTCGCGTCGACAACGCTAGGAGCGCGGGGGGCTGGATCGAAGGCTTCAGCGCAGCCTGATCTATTTTGCTCGCGTCCTGCTCAATGCCGCGCGGGCGGCGAGGAAGTCGTCGACCAGGCGCGCGCAGGCCGCCGGTGAGGCATCGCCGAGCCCGACCAGCCGGGTGAAGACCAGCGGCCCGACCAGCTGGATCAGCACCTGCACCCGGTCGTGCTCGCCGAGCACCGCGCGCGCCTCCCTGCCGTCGAGCAGCTCGTCGAAGGGCACCCGGTACTGCTCGACGAGCCGGGCGCGCAGCGCGCTCGTCGCCGGGCCGTCCCCCGGGTCGGTGGCGAGCCAGGCCACGGTGGCGAGGTGCAGCGGCGCCTCCTCGATGACTTTCGCCTGGCGGGTGAGCAGCTCGACCAGCCGGTCGCGCAGCGTGCCGTCGGCCGGGGCGTGCACCGGCGGCGGCAGCAGCCGCTCCAGGGTGGCCGCGCGCAACTGGGCGGCGCTGGAGAAGTGCCGGTAGAGGGTGGTGCGGGCGACCTTCGAGACCGTGGTGACCGCCTCGACGGTGACCGCCTCCAGCCCGCCGCCGCGCAGCAGTTCGGTGGCCGCGTCCAGCAGGCGGGTTCGGGACCGCTGTCTACGGGGGTCGATCTCGGTCATGCCCGACAGCTTTCCTCGCTTCCGGTGTGGTTCACCGCCCGCCCCCTGTGCTACCGATAGTACCGCTACGATACTCATAGTTTCGTTTCTCCGAGAGGGCGATGATGGCGACGCGGGTGTGGAAGTCCGGAACGTGGATGGTGGCTCTGGCGTGCCTGGCGCTGGCGCTGGTGGTCGGCTCGATGGCCGCGCTCTACACCGCGCTGCCGGACATGGCCGTGCGCACCGGGGCCGACCAGCACCAGCTCACCTGGATCGTGGACGGCTACACGCTGAGCCTGGCCTGCCTGGTGCTGCTCGGCGGCGCGCTCGGCGACCGCTACGGCAGGCGCACCATGATGGTGCTCGGGCTGATCGTCTTCGCCGCGGCCTCGGCGGTGCCGCTCTTCGCGGAGGGGCCGACCTGGATCATCGTGGCGCGCTGCGTCTGCGGCGCGGGGGCGGCGCTCGTCATGCCGTCGACGCTCTCGCTGCTGACCGCGAACTTCGGCGAGGAGCGGCGCGGGCTGGTGGTCGGCGTGTGGGCCGGGGTGGCTGGCATCGGGGCGATGCTCGGCATTCTCGGCTCCGGGCTGCTGCTGAAGCTCTCCTCCTGGACCTCGATCTTCGTCGCCATGAGCCTGGCCGGGGTGGCGCTGGCGCTGGCCGCGTTCTCGCTGCCGGAGTCGCAGGACGAGTCCCGGCCCCGGGTCGACCTGCTCGGCGCGGTCACCTCCGGTGCGGCGGTCGGCGCGCTGGTGCTGGCCGCGGTCCAGGTGCCGCTGCACGGCTGGACCCACCCGGCGGTGCTGATCCCGGCGGCGCTCGCGCCGATCGCGGCGGCGGCCTTCATCGCGGTGGAGCTGCGGGTGGCCAGGCCGCTGCTGGACGTGCGGCTCTTCGCCGACCGCGGCTTCGGCGCCGGCACCATCTCGGTGACGCTGCAGTTCCTGGTCTCGTTCGGCGTCTTCATGGTCTACGTGCAGTTCCTGCAGCTGGTCTTCGGCTACTCGCCGCTGCAGGCCGCCTTCGCCATGGCGCCCATGATGCTGCCGATGATGGTGCTCGCGCTGATCGCGCCGAAGCTGGCCGAGCGGTTCGGGCTGCGGCTCCTGCTCGGCACCGGGCTGGCGATCATCGGCGTCGGGCTGCTGCTGCTGGCGCAGACCGACGCGTCGAGCACCTACGGCGGCATCGTGCTCGCACTGCTGGTGACCAGCGCGGGCGTCGGGCTCTCCACCTCACCCGCCACCGCCGCCATCGTCGAGGGGACGCCGGTGGAGCAGCACGGGGTCGCGGCGGCGGTGAACGACGCCGCGCGCGAGATCGGCGCGGCGGTCGGCATCGCCATCGCGGGCAGCATCCTGGCGGCGGGGTACGGCGCGCGGATCGATCCGGTCGTCGCGCGGCTGCCCGAGCCGCTGCGGGAGCCGGTGAGCGATTCGCTGGCCGCGGCGCTCGCGGTGGCCGAGCAGGCGGGGCCGGCGGGGCAGCCGCTGGCCGACGCGGCGGTCGACGCGTTCGTGCACGGCGCGCACCAGGCGCTCGTCGCGCTCGGGATCATCGCCCTGGTCACCGCCGCGGTGGTCGGCGCGTGGGCGCCGGGCGCCAAGCGGGCCGCGCCGCTTCCCGAGCAGCCGAAGTCCGATTCTGGACAGCTGTCCGAAGCAATGTCCGGTACCGGAGATCATACACTGGACACGTAGTTGTATGACGGTCTACGGTGACGCCGACGGCGCGATGCGCGACAGCGACGAAGGCAGGTTCACCATGAAGACCAAGGGTGCTCTGATCTGGGAATTCAACCAGCCCTGGACGATCGAGGAGATCGAGATCGGCGCGCCGCGCCGGAACGAGGTGGCGATCCGGATGGAGGCCGCCGGGATGTGCCACTCCGACCACCACCTGCAGACCGGCGGCATCCCCATGGCGGGCTTCCCGGTCCTCGGCGGGCACGAGGGCGCCGGGGTGGTGATCGAGGTCGGCGAGGGCGTCGAGGACGTCGCGGTCGGCGACCACGTGGTGCTGTCGTTCATCCCGTCCTGCGGCAAGTGCCCGTCCTGTCAATCCGGGCTGCGCAACCTCTGCGATCTCGGCGCGCTGCTGCTCGGCGGCGCCTCGGCCACCGACGGCTCGTTCCGGATCACCGCCCGCGGCGAGAACGTCTACCCGATGTCGCTGCTCGGCACCTTCTCCCCGTACATGGTCGTGCACCGCAGCTCGGTGGTGAAGATCGATCCGTCGATCCCGTTCGAGGTGGCCTGCCTGGTCGGCTGCGGGGTCACCACCGGCTACGGCTCGGCGGTGCGCACCGCGAACATCCGCCCCGGCGAGGACGTCGCGATCATCGGCATCGGCGGGCTCGGCATCTCCGCGCTGCAGGGCGCGGTGAACGCGGGCGCGCGGCACATCTTCGCCGTGGACCCGGTGCCGTGGAAGCGCGAGCAGGCGCTCAAGTTCGGCGCGACGCACGCCTACGCCAGCACCGAGGAGGCGACCGCGGCCTGCGCCGAGATCACCGCGGGCGGGATGGCCAAGAAGGTGATCGTGACCGTCGGCGAGGTGCACGGCGGCGACGTCGACCTGTGGATGGGCATCACCGCCAAGGCGGGCACCTGCGTGCTCACCGCCATGGGCAACCTGATCGACAACCAGACCACGCTCAACCTGGCCATGCTCACCCTGCTGCAGAAGAACCTGCAGGGCACCATCTTCGGCGGCGGCAACCCGCACTACGACATCCCGCACCTGCTGTCGATGTACCGGGTCGGCAAGCTCAACCTGGACGACATGGTCACCAGGCAGTACCGCCTCGAGCAGGTCAACGACGGCTACAAGGACATGCTCGAGGGCCGCAATATCCGCGGCGTGGTCCGGTACACCGACGCGGACTGGTGAGCTACCCGGCCACCGGGGCGAAGCGCTCGTCGGTGTAGCGGCGCAGGTTGGCCAGGAACCGGCGGAAGGTCGCGTTCATCACCGGCGCTCCGATGGCGCCGGTGAACCGCGCGGGCCCGCCCAGCCGGTTCACCAGCGTCCAGGTGAGCCGGCAGCCGTCGGCGGTCGGCTCCACCAGGTAGTCCTCGGCGAAGGCGGCCACCGCCTTCGTCGAGCAGGCGTTGAAGCGAAACGCCATCCGCCGGTTCGGCTCCCAGATCAGGAACTCCTCGTCGCCGACGATGCCGCCGCGCATCTCGACGGTCCTGGTGGTGCCGACCCCGATCGGCGGCGCGCTGGTCCAGGTGACCTTGGTGATCACGCCGGCCCAGCGCGGCCAGGCTTCGGCGTCGGCGAGCACCTCGAACAGCTGCTCGGGGGTGATGGCGAGATCGACGCTGTTGCTGAACCGGTTCGGCGCGGTGTTCACGAAGTCGGCGTCGACCGGTTCGCAGGGGTGCAGGGTGGCCACGGCGGGGTCCTCCTGAGGTCTCGTAGGTAGTTTCACAGTACCTTCTGCGAAATATTCGCCACGGGATTTCCGAATGAGCCGTTCGCGCCGTACCCCGCCCCCGCCGGGCGGCGCGCGGCGATCCGAGATAATCTCCGCCGCAGACCTATTCGGTGGAAGGGCGGGACGATGACGGTTGCGGGGCGCCGATGAGCGCATTCGCCGACGCTTTCCTGGCGCTACCGCCCCGGCGCAACCCGCACCGCGACGCCGCCGCCGCGCACGTCGACGCCTGGGTGCACGGCCACGGCCTGGTCGAGCGCGACGCGGTGCGCGCCCGGTTCGCCGAGACCGACTTCGGCGCCTTCGCCGCCGCCACCTACCCGGCCGCCGACGCCACCGGCCTCGCGCTGGTGGCCGACTGGCTGGCCTGGCTCTTCCTGCTCGACGACCAGCTGGACGACGGCTCGCTCGGCCGCTCGCCGGACCAGCTGGCGACGCTGCTCACGGCCATCATGGCTATCCTCGCGGGCCGGGCCACCGACCCCGGCGCGCCGGGCATCGTGCGCGCCCTGGCCGACCTGTGGCGGCGCACCGCCCCCGCGACCGGCGAGGTCTGGCGGCAGCGCTTCACCGGGCACGCCACCCAGTGCGCGCTTGCCGTGGTGTGGGAGGTGGACAACCGGGTGCGCGGCGTCGTGCCCGCCGAGGCCGAGTACCTGGAGCGGCGCAGGCACACCGGCGCGATCTACCCGTGCATGGATCTGATCGAGGTGGTCGAGGGGATCGAGCTGCCGGAGGCGGTGTACCGCGGCGCGGCGTTCACCCGCGCCCTCGACGCCGCCTGCGACGTGGTGTGCTGGACCAACGACCTGGTCTCGCTGGACAAGGAGGCCGCGCTCGGCGAGTACCACAACCTGGTCATCCTGCTCGAGCACTGGCGCGGGGTGGAGCGGCGGGTCGCGGTGGAGCTCGGCCGGGCCCGCGCCGCCGAGCGGCTGCGCGATTTCCACGGCGCCGAGACCGAGGTGCTGGCCGCGCACCCGGAGCACCGCGCCGAGCTCGGCGCCTACCTGGCCGGGATGCGGTCGTGGATGCGCGGGCACCTGGACTGGTCCGCGAGCTCCGGCCGCTACCGCGTCGCCGCGGGCGGGGGAACCGCCGGATGACCGTGCTCTCGCACCCGGTGCAGCCCATTCTGGCCCGCACCGGGCAGCAGCTGCTCCCCGTGCTGAGCGCCGCGATCGACCGGCTGGACGGCCCGCTCCGGCACATGTGCGGCTACCAGCTCGGCCTGCTCGAGCTGGACGGCACCCCCACCGGCAGGCTCGACGGCAAGCTGCTGCGCCCGGCCTTCACCCTGCTCTGCGCCGCCGCCACCGGCGCGCGCACCGCCGACGTGCTGCCCGCGGCGGCCGCGGTCGAGCTGCTGCACAATGCCTGCCTGGTGCACGACGACGTCATGGACCGCGACCTGCTGCGCAGGCACCGCCCCACGGTCTGGGCGCACTTCGGCGTCGGCGAGGCGATCCTCGCCGGGGACGCGCTGATCGGGCTGGCCTTCGAGGTGCTCGCCGACCGGGAGCACCCGGCCGCGCGCGCCGCGCTGAGCCACCTCGCGGTCACCCTGCGGCTGCTCGGCCAGGGGCAGGAGCGCGACCTGCGCGCCAGCGCGAGAACCGAGGTGAGCGTGGCCGACTGCCTGGCGACCTTCGCGGGCAAGACCGGATCGCTCTTCGGCTGCGCCTGCCGCTTCGGCGCGCTCTTCGGCCCCGCCGGGGCGGCGGCGGAGCATTTCGACCGGTTCGGCACCGATCTCGGCATCGCCTTCCAGCTCGCCGACGACCTGCTCGACATCTGGGGCGACACCGCCGTCACCGGCAAACCCGCCTCGGATCTGCGGGCCCGCCGCAAGAGCGCCCCGGTGGTCTACGCGCTGGCTGCCTCGTCCGAGCTGCGCGACATCTACGCCATCGACGCCGAATTCGACGAGGCCACGACCGCACGGGTGATCGCGCTCATCGAGGCCACCGGCGCCAGGGCGTGGACCGAGGGCGAGGCGAGTGCCCGCACCGCGGCCGCCTGGACCGAGATCGACGGCCACACCCTGGATCCTGTCGCGCGCGGTGAGCTGGCCCAGCTCGCCGCCGCCATCCTCGGGGCGGGCTGAGCGCTCGACGCTCGAGGTGGGCTGAGCGCTCGAGATAGGTGAGCGCGGTGCTCGGTGCCGACCAGGTAGCCGATCGCGCCGGGCGCGCTGCCCGCCGCCGTTCGGCAGGTCGGCGACCCCGCCCGCGGTTTCGCCGCGCGATCGCCCCGGCCCGCGCTCCTCCCCCGGCGTGCCGGGACCGGGCCTCAGCCCAGGTGCCTGCGCAGCCGCTGCGGATCGTCCTCCAGGAAGCCGCGATCCCAGTCCGCGAGCGTCGCGGCGGCGGCGTAGCTCGAATCGAGGAATTCCAGCAGGGTGCGGTCCGGGTCGGCCGACTCGGCCACCGCCTCGTACGGGAGCACGAATTCGCCGAGATCGCGGCGGTATTCGGCGGTGCCGGGGCCGATCGGGTGCTCGGGGTAGCCGGGCGGCTCCGGGTAGGCGTAGGCGTAGAAGGCGCCCTCCTCACCGCCGCCGGGCCAGAAGCCGCAGCTCGCCAGCTCCTGCGAGTACCCCTCCAGCATCACCCAGTCGGCGCAGTTGGGCGCACCGCCCGGGTGCGGCGGAGCGGTGCGGCCGGAGAACCGGGTACAGGCGAGATCCATGGCGCCCCAGAAGAAGTGCACCGGGCTCGACTTGCCGACGAAGCGCGACCGGTAGATCCCGAACACCCGATCCACCTGGATCAGCTGCTGCCAGAACCGCTGCACCGCGGCACCGTCGTAGGAGGCGTGCACGGTGTCCTGGTCGAACGGAATCGCCACCTGGACCTCGTTCGGCACCGGCCGGATGGTGGCGGGCACCCGCAGCGCGCCGAGCGCATCCGTCACCTCGGCGTAGAAATCCGCCACCGACTTCGGCTCCAGCGCCACCGCCCGGCTCTCCCCCGCGCTGGTCCTGGCCAGCAGCCGGTGCTCGACGAAGTCGAACTCCAGGTCGAAGACCCCGTCCGCGTAGGGAATCGCCGAGGTGGTCAGCCCGCGGGGGCTCACGTACAGCGCGACCTCCCACCAGTGATTGACCAGCGGCGCGTGCGCCATCCGGATCTTGCCGACGATCTGGGTCCACATGTGCAGCGTGTCCCGGGTGTCCGTCCACTCCGCGACCCGCAGCCGAGGCCAATTCCCGCTCATGCTCCGAGCTTGCCACAGATTAGCCGAGCCGGAAGCTTGCATATACGTACACTTCTACTTATAGTTCTCCTATACATATACACCTACGTATAGGAGTTCCGATGACCGTCTTCAGCACCCCCGCCCCGATCATCGCCACTGTCGACGTGCCGGTCGGAAACGTCACCGTGACCGCGGCGGACCGCGCCGACACCGTGGTCGAGATCCGCCCCGCCGACCCGTCGAACAAGACCGACGTGCGGGCCGCGGAGCAGTTCCGCGTCGAGTTCACCGGCACCGAGCTGACCGTGCGGCTGCCCCGCGGCCGCTGGAACCCGTTCGGCGGCACCCCGTCGGTCGAGGTCGAGGTGCTGGTGCCCACCGGCTCCCGGCTGACGGCCACCCTCGCGATGGGCGGGCTGCGCACCGCGGGCGCCTTCGACGGCTGCGCGCTGACCGTCGTCGACGGCGACATCCGGATCGAGCGGCCGCGCGGCGCGGTCACCGCGGTGGTGGCGCGCGGCGACATCCGGGTCGAGGACGTGGCGAGCGGGGTGCTCCGGCTGGAGACCTCGACCGGCGAGCTCGCGATCGGCATCCGCCCCGGCAGCGCGGCCCGGCTGGCGACGCACGAGTCCTTCGGCCCGGTCCGCAACCGGCTGGAACCGGCCGAGCCCGGCGCCGAACTGGTCGAGGTGCACGCCAGGAACTCGTACGGCCCGATCGTGGTCGGGCACGCCGTCGCGGTCTGAGCAGCGCGACAGAGCCCCGCGAATCCTCGCGGGGCTCTGCGGCTCAGGCGGCGACGTGGCCGAAATCGAGCTTGACCAGCTGGTCGGCGCGGTCGAAGTACCGGTCGTCGTGGGTGATCACGATGACGGTCTTGCCGCGGCGCTTCAGGTCGGTCAGGATCTCGCCGTAGAAGACGTCGCGGAAGCGCGGCTCCTGATCGGCGGCCCACTCGTCGAAGAGGTAGATCGGGCGGTCCTCCAGCAGCGCGGTGAGCAGCGCGAGCCGCTTGCGCTGCCCCTGCGAGAGCGCGATCGTGGAGAGCTTCCCGTCCCGCACCGTCACCTTGTGCGCGATCTGCAGCTGCTCCAGGTAGTGCCGCACCTCGTCGTCGATCCCGGGCCGGTCGAACCCCAGGTAGTCCTCGAAGAGGTGGAAATCGGTGAACACCGCCGAGGAGTTCTGCCGGAACCACTCCACGTTCTCGTGGTCGATCTTCTCGCCGTTCAGCGAGATCGAGCCGGTGCGCGGCACGTACAGCCCGGTGATCAGCTTGGCCAGCGTCGACTTGCCGCTGCCGTTGCCGCCCACCACGAAGGTGATCTGCCCCGGCTCGAAGACCAGGTCCAGCGGGCCGAGCGCGAACCCGGAGGCCTCCGCCTGCTCCAGCACCGGCGCGCCCATCGGCACCGGGTGGTGGTCCCGGCCGCCGTGGTCGATGCGGCGGCGTCCGTTCACATCCGGCGCGGGCGCGGCGGGCGGCCCGCCGGGACGCGGGTGCCCGGGGTGCGCTCCGCGCGGGTGCGGGCCACCGGGCGGCCTGGCACCGGGGCGTCCGCCGGGGTGCGGCGGTGGCGCGCCCGGGCCGTCCTCGAACGGTGCCGGCGGCTCGCTGGCGTAGTGGTAACCGATATTGTTCAGCTCCAGCCGGGCCGATTCGACCACCGGACGCTCGGTGTAGGGCAGCTGCTCCTCGTTGTGCAGCGTCGTCATGGACAGGTTCATGGTGCGGATCTTGGCCAGCGCCACGTCACCGCGGACCAGGTCCGGCAGCCGGTGCATGAAGTTCTGCATCGGCATGGCGAGGAAGGTGGTCACCAGCACGTACCCGACCATCACGTCGCGCGGCAGGTCGAGCGCGGCGGCGATGGCGAACAGGACCAGCGCCATCGTGCCGAGCTGCAGGAACTGCCCGAGCCCCTGTGCCACCGAGAACTTCTGGCTGGCGTCCACGTTCTGGTCGCGCAGCGTGCGGGCCGAGCCGAGCAGGTGCCGGTCCATGAAGTCGCGGCGCCTGCCGCGGTGCAGCTTCAGCTCCTTGATCCCGAGCGTGACCGCCTGGAACGAGCTGAGCAGCAGGTCCTCGTTCTCCCGCGCCCGGTGGTAGATGGCCCGGACCCGGCGCAGGAAGAGCTCGACGCAGCAGATGCCGACCAGCGTGCCCGCCACGCTGATCGCGAAGATCGGCCCGGAGAGCACCGCGAGGAAGACGAAGCAGCCGACGATGGTCGCGACGTCGACGCAGATCGCCGGGATCGCGGTGACCGCCTGCGACAGCGAGCGCACGTCCTCGGTGAGCGTCGCGAGCAGCCGGTGCGAGCCGAGCCGCTCCAGGTGCTCCAGCGGCGCGGAGACCACGCCGCCGCTGAGGTCGGCGCGGAGCCGGAAGATGGCCTCCTGCGCCAGCCGGATCAGCAGGATCTGCGAGATCAGGCCGCTCACCAGCAGGACGACTCCGGTGAGGACGAACCGCGTGAGCAGGTCGTCCGGGTGCGGCCCCGGCGCCACCACCTTGTTGATGAGGGTGACCAGGTAGGTGTTGGCCGCGCCGGCCACGAGGCCGGCCGCGACGACGCCGGCGATCCGCACCAGGGAGATCGAGATGAGGAATCTGATGAGTTGCATGGTTTCTGTGCTTTCGGAAGTGCCGGTGGGTGCGATTACCGGCGGATGATGTCGAAGATCATGCCTTCGAGCGTGACGCCGGGGGCGAAGGAAAAGGCCACGCCGGTCGAGACGGGTGCGGTGGAATCGGCCATGCCGATCATCCGCTGCAGTACAAAGATCAGGGAGACGCTGAGCATGTTGCCGTGCTCGGCGAGCACGTCCCAGCTCACCGCGGCGGCCTCGCTCGGCAGCCCGAGCGAGCGCGCCGACTCCTCGATGATCTTCGGGCCGCCCGGGTGGATCGCCCACAGCGCGACGTCGGACTTGCGCAGCCCGTGCTCGGCGAGGCGCCGGGTGACCACCGGGTCGACGCCCTCGTAGATGTACTTCGGCAGGTCCTCGGCGAGCTCGCAGGTGATGCCGTTGTGGTTGACGCCGAGCACGATGCCGTCCTCGGCGTCGTCCAGCAGGTGGCTGAAGCTGTCCCGGATGACGACCTTGCCCGGGCTCAGCGGCTGGTGCACCTTGCTCGCGCCGATCACCACCGCGCCGCAGCCGTCGCCGAAGAGGCTGTGCGTGATCACGTCGTTGACGTCGTCGGCGAAGACGGCGTTCACCGAGCTGAGCTCGATGCAGATCAGCATGGCCTTCTTGTCCGGGTGCGCCCGGACGTAGTCGACGGCGGTGCGCATGCCGTTCATCGCGGCGGCGCAGCCCATGAAGTTGACCACCACCCGCCCCACGGCGGGCGAGAGCCCGAGCCGCTTGACCACCGCGACGTCGACGCCGGGGGCGATGAAGCCGGTGCTGGTCACGAAGATCAGCAGCCCGATCTCGGCCGGATCCTCGATCCCGGCCAGCGCCCGCCCCGCGGTGTCGACGGCCAGTGGGACCGCGTGCTCGTGGAAGAGGTTCATTCGCTCCCGGATGGTCCCCGGCTCGCGGCTGTAGGCGAGGAACTCCGGATCCAGCGGATCCACCGCGAGCCGGCGGGTGTCGATCCGCGTCTTCCGGTACACCCGGGCGATCCGGGTGCGCTGCTGCTCGTCACCGAACAGCTCGGCGACCCGCTCGGCCGCGGCCGCCTGGTCGAAGACCCGCAGCGGCGATCCGGTCGCGATGCTCTCGATCACCCCGACCGTGGTCGGCGGTGCGGGCGGCAGCATCCGCGTCGCGATGTCGTGCCCGTGCTCCCCATCCGCCCGCAGGCGGGTTGTCCCCGGGCGATTGCCCTCATCGATCGTTACAGACACGACCCTCTACCTTTCGCAATGATGTGTGACGGTGGAATGCGGCTCAGACGGTGCCGATTCCGGTGAAGCCCTGGGCCGTGTAGACGACGCAGGTCTTCAGTGCCGACGGCGAGCAGTGCTCGCGCACGAACCCCCAGTTGCGTTCTTTCGCCTCGTCGGAGCGGGAAAGCAGATATGTCCGGATCTGTTTGGGGAACCGGTCGGTGAAGAAGCTCTTCGCGGGCAGCCACTCCACCCCGAACTTCTCCGCCTCCTCGCGCAGCACGTCCTCGGTCGCGATGTTCGCGAAACCGCTGCGCTGGTAGGGCAGCACGTGGTGCACCCGGTGCGAGCTCAGCCCGGCGGAGAGGAAGCAGTCGACGTAGCGGTTGCCGACCACCTTCAGGTCGTAGGCCTGCTGGAGCTGGTTGATGCCCCAGTCCTCGGTGTCGGTGTGCGTCTCCTCGGTGTCCAGCTCGAAGTCGTGGCTGGCCACCACCAGGAAGGTGCTGATCCACAGCGAGATCACGAACTGCAGGAACCAGGCGAGGAAGTCGCCGGCGACGGTGAAGGCCACCAGCTCGGCGACGAGCAGGAAGCGCACCCCGAAGGAGCCGACGAAGTGCGGCAGCGCGCCGCGCATCGAGCCGTACATCTCCTTGACGCCCACCTTGCGGGTGAGCCGGCAGACGTCGAGCAGCCGGATCGTCATGCCGGTCAGCGTGTGCCCGAGTTTGTGCAGCGTGTGCACCGGCATCCGGTAGAGCCGCGGCACCCGCATCATCATGGTGAAGACGTTCTTCTTGATGTCGACTTCGCTCTGCGTGTGCGGGTGGTGCAGCAGCGCGTGGCCGTCCGCGGTGACGAAGGAGAGCGCGACGTAGTTCAGGTCGAAGGCGTTCACCCAGACCTTGTTCACGCCCTTCTGTGCCCGGTGGATGGCGTAGTGCCCGAACCCGGCGAGCGAGCTGCGCAGCAGCACCATGGCGATCACGAAGACCGGCAGCGGCATCCAGCCCGGCTCGAAGAGCCGCAGCCCCTGGACCGCGAAGTAGGCCACCGCCAGCACCGCGACCACGATGTTGAAGATGGTGTCCATCCGCTTGATCCGGGCGGCGAGCTCGGGCTCGCGGAGCCGGGCGCGCACCCGGTGCAGCAGGTCGTCCTTGTTGCCGAAGCTGTACTTCGGGGTGTCCCGCCAGCTGTCGAAGCCCTCCTTGAAGAGGAAGTCCGGCGCGTTGTTCTTCGGGTGGATGTCCTCCGGCGTGGCGTCGCGGTCGAGCGCGTAACGCTCCAGCATCCGCTCGACGGCCTGCGGGTTCTTGTGGTACGACCCGATGATCGAGGTGATGTCCCGGTTCTTGGTCCGGCCGATGAAGAACTCGCCGCCCGGATGCTTGGAGATCCAGTCGCTGAGGTCGTAGGCCCGGCCGTTGTAGATCCAGACGTTCGAGATCGGGGGCGGCCCGTCGGGCGGCGGGGGACGACGGAAGTCCTGCTCCTCCGTCGCGGGGCGGGTGTCGGTCATCGCTGTCCTTCGTGCTGGGTTCCGCGGTGTCTCGGGCCGTATCGCTCGGACCCGGGAATTGATTTCAGACACCGAGCGGGCCGGCTCCGCGCCGGTTCGGACCGGAAGGTTATCCCAGGTCACGTGGTCCGTCTCGGTGGTCATGCTCAGTATGGTGCGTCGTCTCGCCTACAGCGCACTGAACGATTCCTTAAGCCGGAACCGGGTCGCGACGCGTTTGCCGTCGGCCCTATGCGAGACGACCGCGCACAGGGTAACGTTCCGGCCCGCAGCGGCTTCCGACCGTGGTTCGGCCATGGGTCGGCCACCGGAAATCACGGCCGGCGAAGGGCTCTTCCTCCGCCGGAGGGGCTGCTGCGCCACCCCGGCAGCGCCTGCTGCCACTCCACCCCGGTCGCCTGCGACCACGCACTCTCTGGGGGCATCCATGAGTGACCCGACAACGTTCGAATCCACCGTCGCCCGGCGCGCAACCCGCCGGCTCACCCCGGTGCGCCTCGGCACCGCGGCCGTCGCGGCTTCGCTCCTCGCGGCCGTCCTGACCGGTTGCGGCAGCGACGATTCCAGCACCGGCACGAGCACCGCCGCGACCGCGACCGGCGCGCTGCCCGAGGCCGCGCAGATCGTGCAGGAGTCCGCGCGCACCACGCAGACCCTGCAGGCCGTGCACCTGGAGCTGGAGGTCGAGAACATCCAGAACCTGCCGGTCGAGAAGGTCGACGCGGACGTCACCAACCAGCCGCAGGGCCAGGGCGCGGCCCAGGGCAGCGCCACCGTGCGGACCAAGCCGGACGCGCCGTTCATCGAGGCCGACTTCGTCGTCGTGGACAAGTCCATCTGGGTCAAGCTGGAGGACGGCAAGTTCGCCGACCTCGGCCCCTCGGAGAAGGTCTACGATCCGGGCATCATCCTGGACAAGGACAAGGGCCTCGCCAATGTCATCGCCAAGGTGCAGAACCCGAAGGTCGAGGGGCGCGAGAGCGTCGAGGGCACCGCGGTCGTGAAGGTCAGCGGTACCATCGACTCCTCGGTCATCGACCCGATCGTGCCCCGGGTCGGCGAGGGCGGCGGCACCTTCCCGATCACGCTCTACATCGCCGACGTCGCGCCGCCGAGCACCTCGGCCGCGGCCAAGCCGTCCGACGCCCCCTCCGCCGGCGACGGGCCGAACCTGGTGCGCGCCATCATCAAGAAGGGCGGCGGCACCATCAACGTCACCCTCTCGGACTGGGCCGAACCGGTCACGGTCACCAAGCCCGCGAACTGACAGCTACCGGCCGGTCATGGCCGGGGCCACGAGCCGGATGGCTGGTGCGATTGCGCGCCGGTCACCCGGCTTTTCGCGTTTCGCGGCACCCGGCGTGCGCGGCGGCGCGCACCGCGGGCGCGACCCAGCGGCGCAGGTAGGCGCGGAGCTCGGCCCCGCGCCGCGGCGGTGCCGAAGCGCCCGCCGCCTCCTCGACGAAGGAGAGCAGCACGCGGACGAGGAACTCGATCAGCTCGTCCAGCTCCTGGCCGGTGAAGCCGTGCGCCGCCCACTCGACGTCGGTGCGGGCGAACGCCTCCCGGCAAACGCCGAGCGCCACCTCCGAGAGCGCGTACCGGGAGAACGCCGTACCCTCCCCGCTGTTCATCAGCGCGGTCAGATACCGCTCCGCGGGCAGCTCCTCGACGGTGAACGCGACCGCCTCCACCGCAAGCTCGGCCGGGTCGGCCCGCCCGGCCAGGTGCGCGACCAGCCGGTCCACGAAGCTGTCCCGCGCCGCGTACCCGACCGCGGCGAAGAGCGCCTCGGTGCTCGGGTAGTAGCGGTACACCGTCTGCCGGATCACGCCCAGCTCCGCGGCCACGCGCGAGAGGCTGGTCCCGCGCGCGCCGTGCGTGTCGATACACCGCATGGCGGCGGTCGTGATGCGCTCGCGCGCCTCCTCCGGGCCGCTCGGCGGCGAACCGTTCCACGCCGGTCGTCTCATGGCTCCAGTGTGCGGGAGCGGGAAATCCGGCATTCCGCCCGGTCCCGCCGCCGGAGTTCAATCAGTGATTGAACAGACGATTGAAACGTGTTCTAATTCTGCCGTGGGACGAGCCGAGACCGGGACGCGCGAACGCATCCTCACCAGTGCCGAGCGACTGCTGCTCGAGGCCGGGTACGACCGGGTCTCGGTGCGCGCCGTGTGCGCCGCCGCCGGGCTGAACCCGGCCGCCGTGCACTACCACTTCGGCTCCAAGGAGGCGCTGGTCGCCGCGTTGCTGGAGGCCAGGCTCGGCCCGCTCTGGCAGACCACGCTCGACGATCTCGCCGTCGGCTCCCCCGACGTGCGCGCGGTGGTCACGGCGCTGATCGCGCCGCTCGCCGAGCTCGCCGCCGACCCCACCGGCCGGCTCTACCTGCACCTGCTCGCCCGCCTCGTGCTCGGCAGGCGGCCGGTGCGCTGGGCGGCCACCTGGTTCCGGCTCGACCCCTGGGTGGCGCTGCTGCGCGACCTGGTGCCCGGCCTCAACGCCGCCACCGCCAAGCGGCGCTGGCTGCTCGCCTTCGACCTCGTGCTCGGCCAGTTCGGCGACCCGCTCGCCGGCGACCGGGTGCTCTCCCCCGCCGCGGTGGCAGCCCTCACCGCGTTCGTGAGCGCGGGGCTCGCACTCTCTCCGGAGGAAGAATGAACGACGTGTTCGCCCCGGCCCAGCTCGGGCCGGTCCGGTTACGGAACCGGGTGGTCAAGTCCGCGACCTTCGAGGCCCGCACCCCGGACGCGCTGGTCACCGACGACCTGATCGAGTACCACCTGCGCCCGGTGCGCGGCGGGGTCGGGATGACCACCGTCGCCTACTGCGCGGTCGCGCCCGAGGGCCGCACCGAGCGCAGGCAGATCTGGATGCGGCCGGAGGCGGTACCGGGGCTGCGCAGGCTCGCCGACGCCGTGCACGCCGAGGGCGCCGCGGTGAGCGCGCAACTCGGCCACGCGGGCCCGGTCGCCAACGCCGCGTCGAATCGCGCCCCCGCGCTCTCCCCGAGCCGGCTGTTCAGCCCGCTCGGCATGGCCGCCACCCGGCGCCCGAGCGCGGCCGAGGTGCGCGGGCTGGTCCGCGCGCACGCCGAGGCCGCGGTGCTGGCGCAGGACGCCGGATTCGACGCCGTCGAGCTGCATTTCGGGCACAACTACCTGGTCAGCGCCTTTTTCAGCCCGCTGCTGAACCGCCGCCGCGACGAGTACGGCGGCGCGCTGGAGAACCGGGCCCGCTTCGCCAGGGAGATCGCCACCGCGGTGCGCGAGCGGGTCGGCACCGGCATGGCCGTCACCGCCAAATTGAGCATGGACGACGGCGTGCGCGGCGGGCTGAGACTGCCGGAGAGCCTGCAGATCGGGCGCTGGCTGGAGGCGGACGGCGCGCTCGACGCACTCCAGCTGACCGTGGGCAGCTCGCTGCTGAACCCCATGTACCTGTTCCACGGCGACGCGCCGCACCGGGAATTCGCCCGCGTCTTTCCGCCGCCGCTGAGCTGGGGGTTGCGGGCAGGCAGCCGCTTCTTCCTGCGCGAGTACCCCTACCGCGAGGCCTACCTGCTCGACCTCGCGCAGCAGTTCCGGCGCGAGCTGACCATGCCGCTCATGCTGCTCGGCGGCATCACCACCAGGGCGACCATGGATCTGGCGATGGCGAGGGGCTTCGAATTCGTCGCCATGGCCAGGGGCCTGCTGCGCGAGCCCGACTTGCTGCAGCGGCTGCGCGCCGACCCGGCGACCGAGTCGCTCTGCACGCACTGCAACGTCTGCATGACGACGATCTTCCACCGCACCCGCTGCGTGCTGGCCCGCCCGGACGAGCCGGTGGCCGGCGTTCCGGGCTGAGCCGGTCCCCGCTCGCCCTCGGGCAATCTCCGGGTTATCGTTTCGGCGATACCGGAATGGAGGTCCCGTGGGGACGCACGCCAGGGAGCGCGGAACGGCCGAGACGGCATCGTATTTCGACCCCGGCGATCGCTGGGTCCCGGTCGACCGGCGCTGGTTCGGGATGGACCGGCGGACGCTGCTGCCCGCGCTGGTGGTGCTCGCGCTCGCCTTCCTGCAGGGTGTGCTGTTGCCGCGGCTGGACGCGGCGCTCGCGGACGACGATGTGACCGTCGCGGGCGACGTGATCGCGCTGGACGGCGGGATCACCTTCCCGGCCGAGCCGGGCTGGGCGCTGGTCGACGGCGAACGCGCCGCGGACGAGCCGAGCGGCCGTGGCTACCCGACGGTGGCCGTGCTCGCCCGCCGCGGCATTCGGTTCACCGTGCAGACCGGCACCTTCGACGGGGACGCGAACGCGCTGCTCGACCAGATCGAGCGCACCGACGCCGCGCTCTCCGGCGGCCACGGGCTGACCGCGACCGGCGATCCGGCACCGATCACCACCACCGGCGGCGTGACCGGGATCAGCACCCGGTTCGCGGCAGCCCAGCGGGACGGCGTGCTCGCCGCGTTCGTCTTCGAGGGCACCGGGGTGGAGATCGTCGCGGTCGGCCCCGCGCGACCGGACCGAGACATTCTCACCGACGTGGGCGCCATGATCGCCGGGCTCGGCCGGACCGGAGAGCGGGACGCATGACCACCACCTCGACCAGCGATCTCGACCGGGCCAGGTTCCTGGCGATCGAGCAGTCCGGCTGGGGCCGCTCCTTCACCTTCTACCAGCCGCGCAACCTCGCGTTCTGGGTCTACGTGCTGCTCACCGCCTCCGGCGCGCTGCTCTTCGCGAGCCGGATCGGCAACAGCTACGGGGCCTACAGCCGGGCCATCCTGGTCACCGCGGCGGTGTTCACGGTCTACGGCGCCCTCTTCTGGTGGTTCACCCAGCACATCGACCGCTACGCCCGGCAGCCGACGAAGATCCTGGTGGTGGCGTTCTGCTGGGGCGGGTTCGCCGCCACCTGGGCCATGGCCTCCTACGCCAACACCGCGCTGATCAGCGTCTACGGCAAGCTCTTCGGGCACGCCTGGGCCCAGGACTGGGGCGCCGGGCTGGCCGCGCCGTTCACCGAGGAGACGGCGAAGGGCTTCGGGCTGCTGCTGCTCATCGCGCTGGCGCCACGGCTGGTGCGCACCGCCTTCGACGGCTTCATCCTCGGCGCGTTCCTCGGGCTCGGCTTCGAGATCATCGAGGACATCGCCTACGGCATGAACTCGGGCGCCGCCCAGTTCGGCGCCAACCAGGTGGACGCCTCGCTCGGCACGGTCTTCCTGCGGGTCGCCACCGGCGCCACCGGCCACCTGCTCTACACCGCGCTGTTCTGCGCCGGGCTGGTCTACCTGCTCGGGCGTCCGGCCGAGCCGCGCCGGATCGGGCGCGGGCTACTCCTGATCGGCACCGCCATGCTGCTGCACGGGCTGTGGGACTCGATGGGCAACTTCGCCGGCGGCAGCAATCTGGCAGCATACGGGCTCATTCTCGGCATCATGGCGGCCGCGCTGACGATCGCGGTGCGGGTGTTCGCGCTGACCGTTCCCGCGGAACGCGCGTTCCTCGAGGCGATCCTGGCCCCCGAGGTGGCCGCCGGCGCGGTCACCTCGGGGGAGGCCGTGGCCGCGTGCGGGAACGCACGGGCGCGGCGGGCGTTCCGGCGCTCGGGTGCTGACCGCGCGGGCCGCGCGCGGAACGCCTACGTGCTCGAGGCGGTGCACGACCTGGCCGATGCGCTCGCCACCGGGCACGGCGCCGCGACGCCGCGGGTGGAGTTCGCCAGGTCCGAGGTCGCGCGGCTGCGGGCGGGCAGGCCGCCGGGCGAGGCGTTGCTCCCCGTCCGGCTCTGACCGCGGTGCGACGTGCGTAGAGTCCGGGAATGGCCCGAACCATGCAGATCACCGACAGCATCGTGATCGCCGTCGACCCGGCGACCGCGTACGACAACATCGCCGACGTCACCCGCATGGGGCGCTGGAGCCCGGAGAACACCGGCGCCGTGCTCGACGCCCCCGGCCGCCCGGCCCAGGTCGGTACCACCTTCGTCGGCGCCAATGTGCGCAGCGGCTTCCGCTGGCACACCGGCTGCGTGGTGACCGCCGCCGAGCCGGGCAGCCGGTTCGCCTTCCAGGTGCAGCGCTGGGGTGTGCGCAAGCCCGCGCTGCGGGTGGCCGTCGCCTCCTGGGAGTACCGCTTCGAGCCGGTCGACGGCGGCACCCGGGTCACCGAGACCTGGACCGACGACCGGGCGAAGTGGCCAGATGCGGTGGCGTCCGTCTTCGACCGCCTCGCCACCGGCAAACGCGGCTTCGCCGAATTCCAGCGGGGCAATATCCGGCGCACCCTGGCCCGGCTCAAGGAGGTCCTGGAGTCCGAGCAGGTCGGATGACCAATTGGCCGGACGGGCCAACATGGCGACCGGTCGGTCAGCCGACCGGGTGCCGCTGGTCCAGCCAGGTGGCGAAGGTGGGGCCGGCCAGCTCGGCCGCGGGGCCGGGCAGCAGCCCGCCGCCCGCCTGCAGCGCGGCGTCCGGCGCGGTGTCGTCGGCGGACTCCAGCACGTGCGCGGGCGCGCCGCGCCGCTCGGCCAGTGCCCGCACCGCGGTCACCAGGTCCAGCGGCTCCGGACCGGCCAGCTCGAGCCGCGCGGGCGCCTCGGCGGCGAGCGCGAGATCGGCGAGCCGCTCGGCGACGGTCCGCGCGCTCACCGGCTGGGTGCGCATCCGCGGCACGGTGGCGGTGTCGCCGACGGTGGTCCAGGTCAGCATCATCTCGGTGAACTCGTGGAACTGGGCGGCGCGCAGAATCCGCACCGGCACCGCCCCTTCCAGGTAGGCGTGTTCCTGGGCCAGCTTGCCCGCGTAGTGCCCGGCGGTGGTGTCGTCGATGCCGATGATCGAGAGCAGCACGATGTGCCGCACCCCGGCGCGGGCCGCCGCGGCTTGCACCCGCCGCGCGACGGTGCCGAAGAACTCGCGCACCGCCTCGGTCTCCTGCAGCGGTGAGTTCACCGCGTCGACGATCGCGTCCACTCCGGCCAGCGCCGCGTCCAGTCCCGCGCCGGTGTAGGCGTCCACTCCGGACGTCCGGGTCAGCGCGATCACCTCGTGCCCGCGTCCGGTGAGCACCTCGGCCACGGCCGCGCCGATCAGTCCGCCGGCCCCCAGTACCGCTACCCGCATGTCGTGCTCCTTCGCTTCGTGGCTGTCGATGGGGTGACGACACGGCGAACGGATGTGTGACAACCGGGCGCGCAAACGCCCGGCATTCCGTAGGTTGTCGGTGTCCGCCGTCGTGGCCGAGGCGGACTCCCCCTTCCCCTTCGACGACGACGGAACGCGCCCGTGAAAGTCCACCACCTGAACTGTGGCAGCATGCATCCCCCCGCGACGGCCGACCTGGTCTGTCATGTCCTGCTGGTCGAGGCACCCGGCTCGCTGGTGCTGGTCGACACCGGCTTCGGCCTGCGCGACATCGTCGACCCGGGCGCCAGGATCGGCCCGGTGCGGCACCTGCTACGGCCCGTGCTGGAGCCGAACGAGACGGCCGCGCGGCAGGTGGAGCGGCTCGGCTTCAAGCGCGACGACGTGCGCCACATCGTGCTCACCCACCTGGACGCCGACCACATCGGCGGGCTCGCCGACTTCCCGCATGCCCAGGTGCACCTGACCTCGGCGGAGCTGCGCGGCGCCGTCACCGAGCCGACCTCGCGCGAGCGCATGCGCTTCCGCGCCGCGCAGTGGGCGCACGGCCCGAAATTCGTGCAGCACAATCCGGCGGGCGAGCCGTGGCGCGGCTTCGCCGCGGCCCGCGAGCTCACCGAGATCGCACCGGGCATCGTGCTCATCGCCCTGCCCGGGCACACCCGCGGGCACGCCTGCGTCGCGGTGGACGCCGGGCGGCGCTGGATCCTGCACGCCGGTGACGCCTTCTACCACCCGGCCACGCTGGACGGCCGCTCGAAGGTCCCGTTCCCGCTGTCGGTCATGGAGTCGTCGGTCGCCTACGACCGGCACCGGGTTCGGGAGAACCACGCCCGGCTCGCCGAGCTCTACCAGCGCGGCGAACCCGACCTGCGGATCGTCTGCGCGCACGACGCCTCGCTGCTGGCCGGTTCGCTCGTCTGAAAGTTCGTTTCTCGGGGGATATTTCGGGGTCGGGATCCGGGTCGAGCCCGGATTCCCGGCTCGCGCGCGCGACCTAGCGTTCTCCGTATGACACGCGCACGCACCATCGCACTCTGGCTCTTGGTGATCTTCGTCGGTATCCAGTTCGGGGCGGGCTGGTACGAGAAGGTCATCGTGGTGCACCTGTGGGAGCAGGTGCCGCCTGCGGACACGCTCGCCGCCATGACCGATTCCGGCTTCGAGCGGGCGGGGAAGGCATTCTGGCCCTTCGTCTCGCCGCTGGTCGCGCTGCTGGCTCTGCTGAACATCGGCCTCGCCTGGCGGGCACCGGGCCCGATCCGGCGCTGGTGGCTGGCCGCCGCCCTGCTCATGACCACCTACGCCCTGGTCAGCTACGGCTGGTTCGTCCCGCAGATGGTGCTCTTCCAGCGCGACGGCGCGGACTGGGATGCCGATCGCACCGCCTCGTTCGTCGAGCTGTGGACGTCGGCGAACTACGCCCGGATGGCGCTCGGCGGGGCGGGCTGGCTCTGCGCGCTGCGCGCGCTCTCGCTCTCCGGCGACCGGGCGCGGCCGATCGCCGATTAGCATCGCGGAAATGACCGGAACGGCCCCGAGCAGCAGCAGACGCACCAACCGCCGCGGCGCGGCGACCCGCGAGTCCATGCTCGAGGCCGCGCTCGGCTCGCTGGCCTCCGGCGATCCCGGCTCGGTCTCGGCCAACCGGATCGCCAAGGACATCGGGGTCACCTGGGGTGCGGTGAAGTACCAGTTCGGCGATATCGACGGGCTGTGGGCGGCGGTGCTGCACCGCACCGCCGAGCGGCGCGGCGAGCTCCCGGTGGGGCTGGCGCCCGGCGGCTCGCTCCGGGAGCGGGTCGCCGCCACCGTCGACACGCTCTACCACGGCCTGACCGGCACCGATTCGCGCGCCATCGAGACGCTGCGCGCCGCGCTCCCGCGCGACCCGGCCGAGCTGGAGCGGCTCTACCCGCAGACCGCGGCCGAGCTCGTCTCCTGGCGGGCAGGCTGGAACGCCGCCTGTCAGAAGGCCTTCGCCGATCTCGACGTGGACCCGGAGCGGGTGCGCGAGGTCGCCTCGTTCCTGCCGGGCGCCATGCGCGGCATCGTGTCGGAGAAGCAGCTCGGCACCTACGCCGACCTGGACGAGGCGCGCCGCGGCTTCACCGCCGCCATCGTCGCCTACCTGGAGCACTCGCGCTGAGCCTCACTTCAGCAGCGCGCCGACCAGCGTGACCAGGTACTCGGTGGTGGCCTCCTGGCTCAGCCCCTGCTCGCGCCGCAGGCTGCGCCAGGTGCCGACATTCAGCACGACCACGAGCAGATCGCCGAACCGGTCCTGCTCGTCCGGGCGGCGCTCGATCTCCGCGGCGAAGATCGTCTCCACCCAGTCCCGGTGCGAGCGGTGCCCGTCCTCGATGATCGGCAGCAGCTCCGGCATCCGCTCGGCGAGCGCCAGCAACCGCCAGGTGCCCTCGCCGGTGCGCTCGTAGTCGCGCACCGCGGTGCGCACGATGGACTCCACGTCGCCGGGCACCGCCTCGGCGCGCTGCGCCCGCACCGCGGGGGCGAACCGCTCGGCCAGCCCGGCGACGTACAGCCCGATCTTGCTGCCGAAGTGGTTCACCACCGTCTGCGACGAAACCCCCGCCGTGGCAGCGACATCGGCGATCGTCACCTCGTCGTACCAGGTGTCGACGAAGAGCTCGATCGCCGCGTCCAGGATGGCCTCCCTGGTCTGCTCGCGCGCCTTCGCCCTCGCTGTCATCTCGTATCGGCGCGTCATCGCACCTACTTCCCTTTGGGCTTGACACAAATCAATTTAGTCCCATACTAACAGAAGTCCCCCGAAACGGAGCCCGCGATGACCCGCTTCCTCGTCTACACCGCCCCGGCCACCGGCCACACCCTTCCCCTCGTCCCCGGCCTGCTCGAGCTGCGCCGCCGCGGCCACGAGGTGCACGTGCGCACCCTGCCCGCCCTGGTCGGCCCGCTGCGCGCCGCCGGGCTCTCCGCCGACGCCGTCGACCCGCGCGTCACCGCGGTCGAGGTCACCGACTTCCGCGCCACCTCCGACACCGAGCGGCTGCGCAGCGGCCAGGTCGATCTCCTGCGCCGCGGCCGGTTCGACGGCCCCGACCTGGACGCCGCCATCGCCGAGCACCGCCCCGACGTGCTGCTGGTCGATTCCATCGCCTACGGCGCGCAGACCCGCGCCCAGGCGTCGCCGCTGCCGACCGCCATGGTGCTGCCCTCGGTGCTTCCGGTGCGCGGCCGCGGTGTCCCGCCCTACGGCCTCGGGCTGAAGCCGCTGTCCGGCCCGCTCGGCCGGGTGCGCGACGCGCTGGGATGGAAGCTGGTCGAGCGCATGTTCGGCAAGGCCATGCTGCCCGGGCTGAACGAGCTGCGCCGGGAGGCCGGGCTGCCCGAATTCCGTTCTCCGCTCGACCAGTTCACCGCCCAGGACGCGGTGATCGTGCTCACCGGCGAGCCGCTGGAGTACCCGCGCACCGACCTGCCCGCCCACGTCCACCTGGTCGGCGCCCAGCCCTGGGATCTCCCCGCCGAGCGCCCCGCCTACCTGGACGAGCCCGGCGACCCCTGGGTCCTGGTCACCTGCTCCACCGACTACCAGGGCGACGAGGACCTGGCCCGGATCGCCGTCGAGGCGCTTCGCGACCAGCCGGTGCGGGTGCTGCTCACCCTCGCCGAGGCGTACGAGGGTGCCGCGCTGGCGAGCGCGGGCAACATCCGGGTCGAGCGCTTCGTGCCGCACGGGCACGTGCTGCCGCACTGCGCCGCCGTCGTCACGCACGGCGGGTTCGGGATCGTCTCCAAGGCCATGGCCGCGGGCGTGCCGACGGTGGTCGTCCCCTTCGGGCGCGATCAGCCGGAGATCGCGCGGCGCGTCAGCGAGGCAGGCGCCGGGGTCACGCTGCGGTCCAAGGAACTGAACGCCCGCTCGCTGCGCGTGGCCGTCGAGCGCGCCCGCGCCCTGACGCCCGGCGCCCGCGCCGCCGCCGCGACGTTGCGGGCGCACGGTGGCGCCACGCGGTTCGCGGATGTCGCCGAGGGGCTGGCTCCTGCGCTACGCCGGGAGAATTCGGCCGCGACCAGGTAGCGCGCCGGATGGGCGGCCGCGACGACGGCGCCTCCCGGCTCCGCCTACCACGGCTCGGTGCGGCGTTCGTGTTCGAGGATCTCCTCGGCTTGCGCCGCGCTGGCGGGGCCGAAGAACCGCTCGACCAGGTGCAGGCCGAGGTCGATTCCGGAGGTGACGCCGCCTGCGGTGATCAGGTCGCCGTCGTCGACCACGCGACCGGCGGTGACAATCGCACCCTGGCGCCGGAGATCGTCCAGGGCGATGTGGTGGGTCGTGCACCGGCGACCGGTGGTGATTCCCGCCGCCGCCAGCAGCAGCGTTCCGGTGCACACGGCCGCGAGGGTGAGCCCGGGACCCCTGGCCGCGGCCAGTGCGGGCGGCACCGTGCCGCGCTGCTCCTCGACCGCCGAGCCGGGGCCGTAGCCGCCGCCGGGGATCACGAGCAGGTCGGCGTCCTCCGGTGACCACGGCGTCCGGACGGTGAGCTCGAGCCCCGCCGCGGTGGTCACGGCGCCGGAGCCGTCGATGGTGACGAAGCTGTGCTCGACTCCGTCGACCGTGCCGAGCGCGGTGATCGGGCCGATGAAGTCCTGATCCTCCACCCCGTCGTAGAGCAGTGTGTGCACGCGCAACGTCATCGAATCCTCCTATGGCCGTGGTGTTTACATCCCGAGTATCTCGGCCGTCGGCTCGCGCGGACAGTGGCGTGATCGCCAGGGTGGCGTAGGATCCAGCCATGCATACCGTCGCCGTGCTCGCGGTCGACGGGGTCGTCGGTTTCGAGCTCGCCACGCCCTGCCAGGTCTTCGCCCTCGCACCCGGCTACCGGGTCCGGGTGTGCGCTCAGCGACAGCGGAATTCGATCGCCACCGCCGCGGGCGAGGAGATGTTCGCCTTTTCCTCGCGCTACGGCCTCGGCGACGTGCTCGACGCGCAGACGGTGATCGTCCCCGGCGCCGACCCCGGCGCGGTACCCGACCCGCGCGTCCTGCACGCGGTGCGGGAAGCCGCGCGCCGCGGCGCGCGAGTGGCCTCGATCTGCACCGGCGCCTTCGTCCTCGCCGCCGCCGGGCTCCTGGACGGCCGCCGCGCGACGACGCACTGGATGCTCACCGACCACCTCGCGCAGCGCTACCCGGCCGTCACGGTCGACCCCTCGGTCCTCTTCATCGACGACGGCCAGATCCTGACCTCGGCAGGTATCGCGGCCGGGCTCGACCTGTGCCTGCACCTGGTGCGCCGCGACCGGGGCGCGACGGTCGCCGCCGACATCGCGCGGCAGATCGTCACGCCACCCCAGCGATCAGGCGGCCAGGCCCAGTTCATCGAGCGCCCGGCACCCATCACCAACTCCGACGACCTCGCTCCGACCCTGCGGTGGATGCAGGACAACCTCGCCACTCCCCTGTCCCTCGCCGACATCGCGGGCGCGGCTTCGATGAGCGTCCGCACCCTGTCCCGGCGATTCCGCGCCCACACCGGAACGACCCCCGCGCAGTGGCTCCTCGACCGCCGCCTCCAGCGGGCGCGGGAACTGCTCGAGACGAGCGACCTGCCCGTCGAACGCATCGCCACCGCAGCCGGTTTCGGCTCGATCGAGACCCTGCGGTACCACTTCGTCCGGCACGTCGGCACCACGCCCGCGGCGTACCGGTCGACATTCCGGGCGGGACCCTCCGAGTAGGTCGCGCCGGGCTGGTCAGCGGGTGACGTCGGTGACGTCCCGGTGGTGGACGCGCCTGCGCCACCACGCCAGCCCGCCGAGCACAAACGGCTTCCCGTGCACGGCGCCGTTCGATCGAGCGGGTTCTTCCGGTGCCGCGGCGACCTCGGGCTCCGCGACCTCGCCGTCCGACGCGGTCAGTGCAGCGACCCGATCCCGGTTCTCGGCGCTGATCCGGTCGACGAGGACCAACTCGGCGAGCACATCCGGATCGGCCCGAACCCCGGCCGCCGCGAGGTCGGCGATCCACAGCCGGGTGACGGCGTCGACGATGTCCTCGGGCCGCTCCCCGCGCCGGGGGCCGATCGGCTCCCCGGGACGCAGGACCCCGGCCCTGGTCAGCAGCTGCCACAGCCCGGCGGTGTCCGCGACGAGCTCCGCGTCGGTCCCGGCCACGACCCGCACGTGCAGGTCGCGCAGCGCGGCGGGGCCGTCGAGCACCGCGTCCGGCTCGGCATCGTGCAGCGCCGCCGCGACGCTCCACAGCGCGTTCGGCTTCGGCACCGGCGCGGGCAGCGCGGCGGCGTAACCGGCGGCGGTCGGATGCGCCAGCAGTTCGGCCACCCGGGCGTGCTCGGCCGCCGACGGCGCCGCCCCGAACAGCGCCGTCGCCAGCGCCGCCAGGTCGGGCTCGCCCTCGATCCGGGACCGCAGCCGGTTGACCAGCCCGAGCTGGACCCGCCACAGCGCCGCCTCCGGCGCCACCGGCACGACGAACGAGGTGCCGTCCGCCCGGCGGCGCAGCACGTCGGCGAGCCGGGTCACCAGTTGCGAGATCCGGCGGATGTCGGCGGGATCGCCGTCCTGGCGCTCCTCGATCACGGCCCTGGCCTCGCGCAGATTGGTGAACGCGACGTCGGCGTCCATCAGCAGCCGCACGCCCTGCTCGACCAGCGGCCAGGTGCGTCCGGGCTCCGGCAGCAGCCGCAGCGTCTGCGACTGCCAGACCCGGCGGTAGTCGGCGGCCAGCATCGGATCGGTGGCCGCAGGCTCCGGCGCAGCCACGGCGGCCTCCGGGCGCAGCCGCACCAGCAGCTCACCCTGCCCCTGCGGCTGATCGAGCTCGACCAGGTCGTTCTCGAAGGCCCGCAGGAACGCGGTGAAGGTGTCGAAACCGAGCGCGGCCTCGGTGAACTCGGGGTCGAGGCGGCGCAGCAGCGGCTTGATCGCCACCCGCTTCACCCACTCCTGCCCCTCGCTCCGGCGGGCGTGCCGCAGCGCCCGGACCAGCAGCTGCCCGGCGGCGTCGAGCCGCTCGGCGGAGACCGGCTCGGGTTCGGGCTCCGGCTCGGGTTCCGGCGGGACCAGGGTGTCGTAGTAGCGGAAGTCGTGGCAGGCGGCCACCCAGAACCGGCTGGTGTGGTCGCGCACGCCGATGCCGTGCACCCGGCGGCCGAGCTGCCTGCACCGCCGCGCGAGCGCGACGTAGTCCGAATCGCCCGCGCAGATCAGCACGTCGGTGATGTGCGGGAACCGCTGCAGGTCGTCGATGACGTCGATGGCGAGCCGGATGTCGGCACCGTTCTTCTTGGTCGTCAATTGCGGCAGGTGGACCAGGTCGACCAGGTGCTCCGCGAGCGGGTCGGAGTAGACGCCGAGCCCGGCGTGCACCCAGTTGCCGTAGGCCCGGTTCACCAGGATGTCGCCCAGCGTCGCGGCGTGCGCGAGGACCGCGCCGACATCGATCACGGCCTGGCTCAGCCGCTCGATCGCGCCCGAGCGCGGGAAGCGTTTCCAGCCGTCGTCGGCGAACCACGCCCCGGCGCCGCGCACCGACTCGTAGTGCGAGACGGCGATGTCTCGAAATCCCAGTAGATCGCGGTACCGGTCTGCATGTCCGCCCCCTGAGCGGTAGTACGTTCCTCGAAACCCCCATGATCCCGAGTGGAAGCACTCTCCGGTGTCGGTCACCCGACCCACACGGGCGGCTATCCGGTGCCGAGCAGCTCCGCCGCGATCGCGCGCCCGAGCCGCAGCGGCTCCACCGAGTGCTCCAGCTTCGACCCCGCCAGCGCGCCGTCGTAGACCAGCTGGATCCGCCGCGCGAGCACCCCCGGATCGGCCACCCCGGCCTCGGCGAGCAACCCGGTCAGCGTCTCCCGAACCCAGACCCGATGCGCGACAACCGGTTCCAGCCGCTCATCGGGAAACTCGGTCGCCGCGTTCGCGTACTGGCAGCCCCGGAATCCCTTCCCCGGCGCGGAAGCCAGCGCGAGGTCGAAGAAGGTCAGCACCCGATCGGCGGGGTCGGGGACGACGGCCACCGCCTCCTGCCAGCGCACCCGGTCGCGGCGGTCTAGGTGCTCGAGATAGGCGAGCACCAGCGCGTCCTTGGAGCCGTAACTGGAGTAGAGGCTGGCCCGCGCCACCCCGGCCTCGGCCAGCACTCGGTCGATGCCGACGGCGCGAATGCCGTAGCGGGCGAAGAGGGCGCCCGCGGTGTCGAGCAGGCGCTGCGCCGGGCTCGGCTTGGCCGGCTGCCCGGCCCGCGCCGCGGGTTCCGTCGACGTGGTCACACCGTCCACCATAGCCACTCCGCCGAATAGACAGATCGTTCTGTCTATGTCATGGTTGCTTCGTGACCCGCAGCACCCTCACCCGCCGCCTGCACGTGGATCTCGTGCGCGTCGCCGGTGCTGCCTGTCGTCACTCGCGCTGAGCCGCGTCCCGGTCCCGCACTGCGTCGAGGGCCGTTATCCGTTCTCCGAAAGGCGATCCCGCATGTCCCTGTACCTGTACGAACTGGCGCCCGCGATCGATCCGGCCAAGGCCGTCGACGAGCTGGCGGCGCGCATCGGCGAGGCCGGCGGCGAGCTGATCGAGGCCCAGGTGACCGGCGGCGCCGGGCGGATCTTCGCGATCGCCGAGTTCGAATCCTGTCGCGCCCCCGGGCTGGAACCGGACGGCGCGCTCGGCGCGGTCGACGGCCCGCACGAGGTGCGGCTGGTCGGCGCCGAGCTGGCACAGCTCAAGGCAGCCCGCCCGGCGGCGGGGTACCTGGTCGAGTGGGACATCCCGGCCGAGATCGACATGGACACCTACCTGGCGCGCAAGAAGGCGAACGCGCCCAAGTACGCGAACGTCCCCGAGGTCGACTTCCTGCGCACCTACGTCCGTGAGGACACGGCCAAGTGCCTGTGCTTCTACGACGCCCCCGACGAGGCCGCGGTCCGCCGCGCCCGCGATGCCGTGAGCACCCCGATCGACCGCCTGCACGCGCTCACGGAACCCAGGACATGACCGCCGTGCTCGACGCCCGCGCCGAGGCGGTGGCCTTCGTCCGCGAGCGGGCCGCCGCGCTCGACCGTGGCGAGACCGACGTCCGCACCGACCTGGCCGAGCTGGGCCGGTTGGGGCTGCTCGACATCGGGCTCGGCGAGCCGGGGATCGAGCCGATCGTCGGCGTGGTCGAGGCGATCGCCGGGGAGAGCCTCGCGGTCGGCTTCTCGCTCTGGGCGCAGCGGATGACCATCGAATATGTCTCCCGCGCACCGGAACCCGTGCGCGACGCACATCTCGACGGCCTCACCTCCGGCCGCACGGTCGGCGTCACCGCCATGGCGGCGGCGCTCAAGCACCTGGCCGGGCTCGGCCCGCTGCCGCTGGCCGCCGACGGCGACCGGATCTCCGGGCCGATCGCCTGGGCCTCCAATGTCTTCCCGGACGCGCTGATCGTCTTCCCGTTCCGCGACGAGTCCGGGCGCGGGCACGTCGGCTGCACCCGCACCGGCGCGACCGGCGTCGAGGTGGCGCCCGCACCCGAGCTGCTCGCGCTCGGCGCGACCGCCTCGACCTCGCTGCGCTTCACCGGCGTCGCGGTCGAGCAGCGGATCACCGCCGACCTGAAGGGGTTCTGCGGCGCCATCCGCCCGACCTTCCTGCTGCTGCAATCCGCCTTCTGCACCGGCATCGCGCGCACCGCGCTCGCCGAGGCGGCGGGGCGGCTGGACGGGCTCGGCGAGGAGTTCCGCACCGAGCTCGAATCGCTCGCCGCGCGCGGCGACGACCTGCGCCACCAGCTGCACCGGCACGCCGCCGACCCCGGCGCGGCCGGACCGGCCGAGCTGCTCGAGGTCCGGCTCGGCGCCGCCCGGCTCGCGGTCGAGGCCACCCGGCTGGAGTTCGCCCTGCGCGGCGGGGCGGGCTACGCCACCGCCAGCGCCACCAATCGTCGGTTCCGGGAGGCTGCCTTCCTGCCGATCCAGTCACCCTCGGAAGGGCAATTGCGGTGGGAACTCTCGCAGTACGAATAGCGGACGGCCACAAGAGCTACTCCGGCACCCCGGTCCTGCGCGGCCTCGACCTGGCGGTTCCCGCCGGGGAGACGCTTGCCGTGCTCGGCGCCAGCGGCAGCGGGAAGTCCACGCTGCTCCGGGTGCTGGCCGGGCTGGACCGGCTCGACGCGGGCACCATCGACTGGGACGGCGCGGGCACCCCGCCCGCCACCGGCACCGTGTTCCAGCAGCCGCTGCTCATGCCGTGGCTGACGGTGCGCGACAACATCCTCTTCGGCGGCCGCTTCACCCGGCACCGCGACGGCTTCGACGCCGAGCACGCGCTCGGCCTGCTCGCCCGCTTCGGCCTCGGCGACCTGGCCGGACGCCGCCCCGACCAGCTCTCCGGCGGGCAGGCGCAGCGGATCGCGGTGATCAGGGCAGCCGCCGTCCGGCCCCGGCTGCTGCTGCTCGACGAGCCGTTCAGCGCGCTCGACCCGGCGGTGCGCGCGGACCTGCAGGACTGGCTGCGCGAACTCGTCGCCGAGCTGTCCTGCACCACCGTGCTCGTCACCCACGACGTGGACGAGGCGCTGCGGCTGGCCGACCGGATCGTGCTCATCGGGCCGGGGGCCGCCGTGCGCGAGGACGTCTCGCTGACCGGCGCCGACCCGGTCGCGGTGCGCGAGCGCATCGTGGCAGGCTACCGCGAGACGGTGGTGCCCGCGTGAGCCTCTCCCGCCGGGCCCTGCTGTGCGGGTGCGCCGGACTGGTCGCCGCCGGTGGCATCGCCGGGGTCGCCGATCTGGCGCGGGCCGCCGGGACCGACCGCACCAACACCGGCGGCACGCTGCGCATCGGCTACCTGCCGATCACCGATGCCGCGCCGCTGCTGGTCGCGCACGGCGCGAACACCGTCGCCGCGGGCACGGTGGACAGCGCGAAGCCGGTGCTCTTCCGCAGCTGGGCCGCGCTCGCCGAGGCTTTCCTGACCCGCCAGGTGGACGTTGTGCACCTGCTCATGCCGCTGGCCGTGCAGCTCAGGTACGGGCTCGGCGCGGATGTCCGGGTGCTCGGCTGGAACCACACCAACGGCTCCGCGCTCACCGTCGCCCCGCACATCACCGAGCCGGAGCAGCTGGCGGGCACCCAGGTGGCGATCCCGTTCTGGTGGTCGATCCACAACATCCTGATCCAGCAGTACCTGCGCGCGCACGGGCTGCGCCCGGTGATCCGGCGCTCCGCCGCGCGCGCCGACCGCACCGTCGAACTCGTGGTCATGAGCCCGTCGGACATGGTCCCCGCGCTGGCAGGAGGCTCGATCGCCGGCTTCACCGTCGCCGACCCGTTCAACGCCGCCGCCCAGGTACGCGGCATCGGCCGGATCCACCGCTACCTCGGCGACCTCTGGCGCGACCACGCCTGCTGCGCTCTCGTGGTGCACCAGGACCTGCTCGACCGGCGCCCCGAGGTCGCGCAGGCGCTCACCGACGGCGTGGTTGCCGCCCAGCGCCGCATCGACGCCGACCGCCCCGCCATCGCGAAAATGCTGGCGGGCGGTTACCTTCCGCAGCCGCTGCCCGCCATCACCACCGCGCTCACCTACCCGAAACCACCCCCGGTCCGGCACCCGGAGTGGAACCCGCAGCGCATCGGCTTCCACGCGTACCCCTACCCGAGCTTCACCGAGGCCCTGATCGAGGCCATGCCCGCGACCGTCGTCGACGGCGACATCCGGTTCCTCACCCGGCTCGACCCCGCCCGGGTACACGCCGAACTCGTCGACGACCGCTTCGTCCGCAGCAGCCTCGGCGGCGCCGCCCCCACCCGCATCGAGGAGATCGACCCGTCGTGACCACCACCGTCCTCCCCGATACCGATCCGGTTTCGCGCACCCGCCGCAGCCCGCTCCCCCGCGTCGCCGCCATCGCCGCCGCGCTGGCGCTCTGGTGGCTGGTCACCAGCGTGCTGGCCGGCTCCGACTCGCTGCTCCGCGACTTCGCCCCGCAGCACGTGCCCGGTGCGCTGCACGCGCTGTACGAGCGCGGGGTGCTGCTCTCCGATATCGGGGTCAGCCTGTGGCGGTTGCTGCTCGGGCTGCTGATCGCCGTGACCATCGGCGTTCCGCTCGGCCTGCTGCTCGGGTTGCACGCCGCGACCGAGCACGCCGTCGCGCCGGTGGTGCAGTTCCTGCGGATGATCTCGCCGCTCTCCTGGGCGCCGATCGCCGTCGCGGTGTTCGGCATCGGCAATCAGCCGGTGGTGTTCCTGGTCGCCGCCGCGGCGGTCTGGCCGATCGTCCTGAACACCAGCGCCGGTGTCCGCGCGATCGACCCCGGTTTGCTCCTGGTCGCCCGCTCCTTCGGCGCCACCCGCCGCGAGCGGCTCTTCGCCGTGGTGCTGCCCGCCATTCGCGGGCACGTGCAGGCGGGGTTGCGGATCGCGCTCGGGATCGCGTGGGTCGTGCTGGTGCCCGCCGAGATGCTCGGCGTGCGTTCGGGTTTGGGGTACCAGATTCTGAACGCGCGGGATCAGCTGGCGTACGACCAGGTGATGGCGGTGATCGTCGTCATCGGCGCACTCGGCTTCGTCCTCGATTCCGCCGCGCGGGCGGTGCTCGACCGGCGCTGAGGGTCGCGGAGCTGTCAGCGGTCGATCCTGGCCATGTTCGCGTCGTCGTGACGGGCTCCGACCGCGGGGGTGAGTCGATCCAGGCGCGCCAGTTGGCCGGTGGTGAGTTCGACGGTGTCGGCGGCGGTGTTCTCCCCGACGCGGGCGACGCGGCGGGTGCCGGGGATGGGGGCGATATCGTTGCCCTTGGCCAGCAGCCACGCGATCGCGACCTGCGCGGGGGTGGCACCTGCCTCGTCAGCGACGGTGCGGACCTCGTCGACCAGGCGCAGGTTCCGGGTGAAGGCCTCGCCGACGAACCGCGGGTTGGTCTTGCGCCAGTCGTCGTCGGGGATGTCGGCGGGCGAACGGAGCTGCCCGGTGAGGAATCCGTGCCCGAGCGGGGAGTAGGGCACGAACCCGACGCGCAGGTCGCGCAGCAGTGGCAGCAGTTCGTTCTCGGGGTCGCGGGTCCACAGCGAGTACTCGGTCTGCAATGCCGTCAGCGGGTGCACCGCGTGGGCGCGGCGGATCGTCTCCGGAGACGCCTCCGAGAGCCCGATGTGCAGGACCTTGCCCTCGGCGACCAGATCGGCGAGCGCGCCGACTGTCTCCTCGATGGGGGTGTTCGGGTCGACGCGGTGCTGGTAGTAGAGATCGATGCGGTCGGTGCCGAGCCGCCGCAGCGAACCCTCGACCGCGGCCTTCACGTTGGCGGCGCTGCTGTCGACGGTGCCCGGCCCGGCACCGGAGTGCGAGACCAGCCCGAACTTGGTGGCGACGACGACCCCGTCCCGTCGCCCGGCGATCGCGCGGCCGACGATCTCCTCGCTGTGGAAGGGACCGTAGATCTCGGCGGTGTCGATGTGGGTGACACCCAGTTCCAGCGCACGGCGGACGGCACGGATCGACTCGTCGTCGTCCAGGCCACCGCCGGAGGTGTAGGTGCCTGCCATGGTCATGGCACCCAGGCCGATCCGGGACACCTCGAGGGTGCCGAGTAGCGCAGGCTTCATCGAATTACTCCTTCGTCGGTTCTTTCCCCGACGTCAGCCAACACCGTGGCCGGAGGGCGCGACAGGCCCTGGTGAGAGGGGTACTCGCAGTGGCCCCCTCCCCGACCCACCGGTGGCTACGCTCGAAACCATGGACGAGAAGCAGGCAGCGCGCGCCGCGGTCCGTGAATTCCTGCGCAGCCGCCGGGACCGGATCTCCCCCGCCGAGGCGGGGCTGCCCCCGGTCGGGACCCGCCGACGCGTGCAGGGCCTGCGCCGCGAAGAGGTCGCCCTGCTGGCCGGAATCAGCCCGGAGTACTACATTCGCCTCGAACGAGGCCAGGCCACCGGCCCCTCCTCGGCGGTCGTGGAATCCATCGCCACGGTGCTGCGACTCGACGACGACGAACGCGCCCACCTCGACCGGCTGCTCGCCGCGCTGACTCCCGAGGCCCGCAAGCGCCGTACACCCCCGGCCACCGCCACGATCAGCCCCGGAATCCGGGTGCTGCTCGACTCGATCGACCACCTGCCCGCTGTGGTGTGCAGCCCCCGCCTCGACCTGCTCGCCGCCAACGACCTCGCCCGCGCCCTCTACGCGGGGATGCTCGACACCGACGGCCCGGTGAACTCGGCGCGTTTCCTGTTCCTCGACGAGCACGCGGCCAGGAACCTGTTCCCCGAATGGGAACGCGTCGCCGCGGACGCGGTGTCGATCCTGCGCAGCGAGGCAGGCCGTCACCCCGACGACCCGGAGCTGATAGCCCTCATCGGTCACCTGTCGACCCGCAGCCCCGCGTTCCGCACCCGCTGGGCCGCCCACGACGTCAAGACGCACCGCGCGGGAACCAAGGTCTTCCGGCATCCCCTGGTCGGAACGTTCACCCTGCCCTTCGAGAACCTCACCATCGACAACTCCGCGGACCAGGTCATGACCGTGTTCACCCCGCGACCGGGTTCGCCCGAACACGACGCGATCCGCCTGCTCGCCAGCTGGAACGCGCAGACCCCGGCCCCCGGGCACACCGAAACCGTCCCGTAGAGCGGCTAACCGGCGGCGAGGCGATCGACCAGCAGCTCGACCCGCCGCGCGGATTCACCCGGCGGCAGCCGTCCGGCGCGGGTGAGGGTGGCCAGCCCGTGCAGGGCCGACCAGACGACCTCGGTGAACAGCCCGGGTTCGACGCCCTCCCCGGCGGCGTCGGCGAGGTTTTCGAGCAGGGCCGCGAAGGCATCCTTCAGCGGCTCCGGGGTGTCTTCGCTCGCGAAGGCCAGTCCACCGTCGAGCTGGAACATGGCGTCGTAGACCGCGGGGTTGCGGGCGGCGAAGTCGAGGTAGGCGTCGGCGAGGGCGGTGACCCGGGCGCGTGGCCCGTCGGCCGCGCCCGCCGCGGCCCGTACCGCCGCGGCCAGTTCGGCGGCACCTTCCAGGGCGACGGCGCCGATGATCTCGCGCTTGCCCCGGAAGTGGCTGTAGAGCACCGGCTGGCTGTACTCGATGCGCTCGGCGAGCCGCCGGGTGGTGACCGCGTCCCAGCCGTCCCGCGCGGCGAGTTCGCGGGCGGTCGCCACGATCAGCCGCTCCCGCTCCGCCCGCTCGCGCTGCTTCCGCTCCTGTACCGACATAGCCGAATCCTAGCACCGCTAGACAACGGGGCGCCGATAGTTCTAGTGTTGATCCAAGAACTAGCAGCACTAGATAAAGAAGGTCGCCATGCTCAACGCACTCGAAATCGGCACCGTCGTCATCGTCGGCCTGATGGTGGGAGTCGAACTCTCCGTCGCCTTCGTGATCAACCGGATCCTCGACGGCCTCCCCGGCGACGCCGGCCAGCTCGGCCGTGCCCACGGCGGCCGCATGCTCGGCGCCCTCATGCCGTTCTGGTACCTCGGCTCCCTCGCCCTCAGCGCCGTCTGGGCCGCCACCGCCTGGCGCGACCCCGGCACCGGCCTCGTCGTCACCGCCGCCGCGCTGCTGATCGTGAGCGTGGTCATGTCGCTGCTCCTGCTCGTCCCGATCAACAACCGGGCCAAGACGTGGACCGCCGAGAGCCGCCCCGCGGACTGGAAGGAGCAGTCCAACCGCTGGGACCGCTACCACTACGTCCGCGTCGCGATCATCGTCGCCGCCTTCGTCCTGCTGACCGCCGCACGGTGAGCGTCGCTGTCGGCACGGCCCACTAGGGTGCACGACGTGCGCGAACTCGACGACCTCCCCTTCGCAGCCCACCTCCGCCCCCTGGACGACCCCCTCGATGACGAGGGCGACTACGACTGCGCCCTCATCGAGGGCGAGCACCGCAACGCCACCGTGCGCAACGCCCGCTTCACCGAGTGCGCCCTGCGCGCGGCCGGGCTGACCGTCACCGACTTCACCGCGACCAGATTCGCCGACTCCTGGTTCCGCAACACCGACCTGACCGGCGCGACCCTGACCGAATCCTCCTGGCAGGACGTCGAACTCGTCGAATCGGTGCTGGCCGGCGCGGAGCTGATCGGCGCCCGGCTGCGCCGGGTCACCTTCGAGGGCTGCAAGCTGGACGGCGCGAACTTCCGCGGCGCCCAGCTGCGCGAGGTGACGTTCCGCGACTGCGTCCTGCGCGATGTCGACCTCGGCGGTGCCAAGCTCACCGGCGTCACCTTTCCCGGCAGCCGGGTGGAGCTCGCGCTCCGCGACACCACGCTGGAGAAGGTCGATCTGCGCGAGGCGGCGAGCATCTCGGTCACCGAGGGCGTGCCCGCGCTACGGGGCGCCATCATCTCGCAAACCCAGCTGTTCGAGCTCGCTCCCCTGCTGGCCGCATCGATCGGACTGCTGGTCAGGGACTGATTCGGACATCTCGGGCGTGACTCATCGCACGCCCGCAAACTAGTTGCTTGTGTCAAACAACCGTCGTATAGTTGCTTAACGCAAGCAAGCAAATAGTCTGTTGCGGGAGTGGTCACGATGGCGGTGTCGAGCACGACGGCCCAGAGCCTGATCGACGAGCTCTACCTCATGGCCAGGGCGATCAAGGTCTCGATCGCCAGGAACGAGGACGAGCGGCTGCTCGCGGGCGGCCTCGGGGTGCTGGTCACCCTGGAGGAGCACGGCCCGTGCAGGCAGGGCGATCTGGCGGTCTCGATGTGCCTCAGCCCGTCGGCACTGAGCCGCCACGTCGCCGAACTGGTCGCCGACGACCTGCTGAGCAGGCATCCCGATCCGACCGACGGCAGGGCCACGGTCCTGCACATCACCGACCCCGGCCGCGCACTGCTGCGCCGGATCCGGGTCAAGCGCGCCGAGGTCATGGCCGCCCTGCTCGACGACTGGGGCGACGACGACGCCGAACGCGCCCGCAGCACCATCCGCACCCTCCGGGAAAAGCTCACCGAACACGCTCTCCGCACCGGCGCGGGCGAGCACCAGCCGGTTCGATAGAAAGTCAGGTATTCGATGTCCACCACAGCCGAGGCGGTGAAAGACCGAGATCCGGCCGCCATGAGTCACCGCGAGATCCTGGAAGCGATGACCGGTCTGCTGGCCGCGCTGTTCACAGCGCTGCTGAGCACCACCATCGTCGCGACCGCGTTGCCGACCATCATCGGCGACCTGAAGGGTTCGCAGACGGCCTACGCCTGGGTCATCACCACGGCGCTGCTCGCCAACGCGGCGACCACCCCGATCTGGGGCAAGCTCGCCGACCTGTTCAACAAGAAACTGCTCGTGCAGTCCGCCATCGTGATCTTCGTGATCGGCTCGGTGATCGCGGGCTTCGCGCACACCGTGCCGCTGCTGCTGGTCGCCCGGGTCATCCAGGGCGTCGGCATGGGCGGGCTGACGGCGCTGGTCGTCGCCATCATCGGCTCGATCGTCTCGCCCCGTGAGCGCGGCAGGTACTCCGGCTACATGGGCGCCGTCATGGCGGTCTCCATGTCCGGCGGCCCGATCCTCGGCGGCGTGATCGTGGACAGCCCGCTCGGCTGGCGCTGGTGCTTCTTCGTCTGCGTGCCGCTGGCCGTGATCGCTCTCTTCCTGCTGCAGCGCACGCTGCGGCTGCCCACCGAGCGCAAGACCGGCGGCTCCATCGACTGGCTCGGCGCGACACTGCTCACCGCGGGCGTCTCGGTGCTGCTGATCTGGGTGTCCTTCGCGGGCAAGGCCGGCTACTACGACTGGTTCTCCCGGGAGTCGGCGCTCTACGTCGGCGCGGGCCTGCTGCTGCTGGCCGCCACCGTGTGGGTCGAGCGGCGGGCGAAGTCGCCGATCATTCCGCTGCCGATCGTGCTGGAGAAGACCACCGGGCTGGCGATCCTCGCCTCCATCGCGGTCGGTATCGGCATGTTCGGCGCGACCACCTTCCTCGGCCAGTACTTCCAGACCGCGCGGGGCTACTCCCCCACCGCGGCAGGCGTCCTGACCATCCCGCTGGTGGCAGGCATGCTGATCGCCTCGGTGACCTCGGGGCAGCTGATCACCCGGTTCGGCAAGTGGAAGCGCTTCGTGGTCCTCGGCGGCGTGCTGCTGGTGATCGGCTTCGGGCTGCTCTCCACCATCGACCACGCCACCGACCTGTGGCTGGTCGGCGGCTACATCACCGTGGTCGGCCTCGGCGTCGGCATGATGATGCAGAACCTGGTGCTGGCCGTGCAGAACACGGTGAGCGTGCAGAACATCGGCGCCGCCTCCAGCAGCGTCGCGTTCTTCCGCACCTTCGGCGGCGCGATCGGGGTCTCGGTGCTCGGCTCGATCCTGGCCTCCCGGGTGGGTGAGCTCTCCGCGGATGGCTTCGCGAAGCTGGGTATCCCGGCGGGCAGCTCCGGCGGCGGCACCCTCGACCTGAAGTCGCTGCCCGCCCCGGTCCTGGAGATCGTCCGCGCCGCCTACGGCGACGCCACCGGGCGCATCTTCCTGGTCGCCGCCGCGGCCTGCGTCATCGCGCTGGTCGCTGCCGCGCTGCTGCCGAACAAGCCGCTGCGCACCACGATCGACATCGACCCGGCGCTCGACCCCATGCAGCCGGGGACGACGCCGCGGACCGAGAACACCGTCGACGACACCACCAGGGAGCGCGTGCTGCAGCACTGACTCCCCGAGCAGCGGGCCCCGGAGCGATCCGGGGCCCGTTTCTCATTTCCGCGACCGGCGCGGCAGCTCGACCGCGGTGAGCCCGGCCAGCATGGCGGCCTCGCCGATATTGCCGAGCGGCGGCACCGCCACCGCCGTGCCGGAGGCCAGCACCAGCAGCACCGTCCCCACCAGCGGCTCCCACCGCGACTCGCGGCGCAGCAGCCAGATGCTCGCGGTCAGCAGCACCACGGTCACGACCAGCGGGACGATCGGCGGCGCGGGCTCGGCGGAGGCGTAGCGCAGGGTGTCGGCGTACTCCTTGGGGATCAGCTCCAGGTGCGGCAGCTCGAACACGCCCCACGCGATCAGGATCGCGGTGAGCGCGACCGCCGACCAGCGCAGCCGCTGCCCCGCGGCCACCCGGTCGGCCGCCCAGAGCACCAGCACCGGGGTGAGCAGGGCGTGGCCGATGAAGCGGCCGAGGCTGATCGTCTCCAGCAGCGCGCCCTCGCCGAGCACCGCGCCCAGCCCGATGATCGCCGAGTCGTAGGCGACGCCGAGGCCGACCACCCCGAGCAGCCAGACGCGGGCGGGCCGGGTGGTGCGGGTCCAGAGCAGGGCCACGCAGGCGAGCTGGACGAGTGCGGTGAGGAGCAGGAGCGCGGAGATCACGCCACACCCTAGCGAAACGGACAATCTCACCCGTTGCGGGTGATCTGCTGGCACGCTGTCAGCTGCCAGGATCACCCGCAACGAGACCCGGAGGTGCCCATGTGGCGAGCCACTCTTGCCGCGTTTGCTGGAACACTGCTGACCTGCGCCACGGCGCCGCTCGTCACCGCGCAACCGCCGGGCTACCAGGAGTACGTCTCGCTCGGTGACTCCTGGTCGGCGGGCGCGACCCTGAACCCCGCGCTGCTCAACAGCGAGTTCGTGCCGCTCGGCTGCCTGCAGCGCACGCAGAACTTCGCCAGGCAGGTGGCCGAGGCGCTGAACGTCCCCACCTTCCGGGACGCGGCCTGCGCCGGCGCCACCACCGAGGACATGACGGTCGACCAGCCACTCGGCAAGGACCAGTACCCGTCGTACAACGAACCGCAGTTCGACCGGCTCACCCCGGACACCGACCTGGTGACGATCCTGATCGGCGGCAACGACGTCGGGCTTGCGGCGACGGTGCGCACCTGCATCACCCCGAACCCGGCCGTCTCGCCGTGCGTGTCCAGGTTCGTGGTGAACGGCGTCGACCAGATGACGCAGCGGATCGAGGCCGCCGAGCCGAAGATCGCCGCCACCATCAGGGGCATCGCCGAGCGCTCGCCGAACGCCAGGATCGTCATGCTGAACTACCTGGACGGCGTCGCCGTCGGCGACCCGTGCTACCCGATCATCCCGATCTCGCCGACCGACGTGAACTGGCTTGCCGAGAAGCTCGCCCAGTTGAACACCATGCTCGCCGCCGTAGCCAGGCAGACCGGGGTGGAGTTCGCGAACACCTACGCGGGCAGCGTCGGGCACGACGCCTGCCGCGCGCCCGGCGTCCGCTGGGTCGAGGGGCTGATCCCGGTCACCGCCGACCCGCCCGGCCCCGCGCTCCCCTTCCACCCCAACCAGCTCGGCGTCAACCACCAGGCGAGCACGGTGCTCGCGACCCTCGGCGGCTGATTCCCGCGCGGCAGGTCGGGTAGCCGGGCAGCAACCGACCCGAGGAGGAGCCCGTGCCCGACCCCGCCGCCGTGCTGTTCGACATCGACGGAACCCTCGTCGACTCCAACTACCAGCACACCCGCGCCTGGCACCGCGCCTTCCGCGAGGCGGGGGCGGTGGTGCCGAGCTGGCGCATCCACCGCGCGATCGGCATGGACGGCGACACCCTGATCGAGACGCTCGCCCCCGATATCGACGCGGATCGCGCCGACGGGCTGCACTCCCGGTACTACCTGGAGTCCGCCGGGGAGCTCACCCTGCTCCCCGGCGCCCGCGAAATCCTGCACGCGCTGCACGATCGCGGTCTGCGCATCGTCCTCGCCACCTCCGCCGCGCCCGACGAACTCGCCCGCCTGCGCGAGCTGCTCGACAGCGATGCGATCCTGCACGCCGTCACCGACGCCGACGACGTGCGGACGGCCAAGCCGGACCCGGCCATCGTCCGCGTCGCCCTCGACCGGGCGGGCGTCTCCGCCGACCGGGCGGTCTTCGTCGGGGACACGGTGTGGGACGCGAAAGCCGCGACCGAGGTCGGGGTGCGCGCCGTCGGCGTACTCAGCGGAGGTATCCCCCGCGACGAGCTGACCTCGTCAGGTGCGGAGTTCGTCTGCGACGACGTCGCGGAGCTGCTGCGCGAGGTCGACCGGAGCCCCATCGGCGAACTGCTCTGATCGCGACGTGCAGGTCACGCACCCGGATTCGGACCGGATCGAGGGTGCCGTAGGTTGAAACCCCGTGCGCGCGTTCATGGTCGATGGTCATCCACTGCTCGGTAAGATTCCGGGGCCGCTCGTGCCCGCCCGCTTCGGGGACACACTGTGGGTGGCGGGCGGCGGGCGTGGGGACAGCGCCGTGCTGCGGTTCGACGGCGAGGGGTGGCGGTCGCGGCGGCTCGGCGCGCACGGCCTGCGCGCGATCCTGCCGCTGAGCGACACCGCGGCGGTCGTCGCCGGTGAGCACGGCTTTCTCGCGATCATCGACGCGGACGACGAGCGGATCGTCCCGACCGGCACCGGGGGCTGCCTGTACGCGCTGGCGGCGGTCGACGGGTCGATCCGGGTGACCGGTGACGCCGGGTTCGTGGCAGTGCTCGACCCGGGGACCGGGGAACTGCGCGTCGAACCGCCGTTCACCGGTGACAGCGTCGTGGCCGTGGCCGCGGCCCCCGACGGGGCGACGGTTTTCGCGGCGGGGGCCGCACTGATCGTCCGCTCCGCCGACAGCTCCGTGCGCGAGTCGTTCCGCGGGAACGCCCCGCTGTGCGGCGTCGCCTTCGCCCCCGACGGCCGCGGCGTGGTCGTCGGCGACAAGGGGCAGGTGTTCCGGTCGGCGCCCGGTGGCTCCTTCCTGCCGTGTGCGGAAGCGCCGTCGCTCGATCTGGAGCACGTGCACTACGACGCGCCCCACGACCGCTTCCTCGTCGTCGGCGCGGACGGTTTCGTCGGCGTGCTCGACGACACCGGTTTTCGGGCCGCGCCGCCCGCGACCCCGCCGTACCGCCTCAGCGGTGTCGTCGAATGGGGCGACGGCCACCTGTTCACCGGCTGGACCCAGCAGGGCCCGCCCTTCGAGTTCCGCGGCGCGCTCTACCACGACGGCAGCACCGTGCCCGACACCGTGTACCGGCCACCCCGCCAGGACTTCGGCCCGCCGCGCAGCCGCACCGTCGCCGTGCCGTCGGCCGCGGCGCTCGGTGCCGGTGACTACACCGTGCTCCCGCTCGAGGAGGCCACCCGGCTCCTTCCCGGGGTGTCCTGGCCCGACTGCGCACTCGACGAGGTCCGGTTCTACGACGGCGACGTCCACGTCGCGGATGCGAACGCGCTGCTCGGAAGCGACGACGACGCCGACTACGCGGTCGCGATCCGCGGCGACCTCACCGTCGACGGCACGCTCGACGCCACCGCGGGCGGCGACGGCTACGGCAGCCTGCTCGTCGTCGGCGGCGACGTGTGGGCGCGCGCGGCGATGTTCCGCTACGGCATCGCCGCCTCCATCGGCGGAACCCTCCAGGTCGCCACCGTGGTGCTGTGCGACCACGGCGACGACGGCGGCACCCTGTGCGCCGAGGAGATCGACGCGCAGGTGCTGTCCTACTCGCTGTACTTCCCGCGCCCCGACGCCGAGTTCGACGCGTTCCTCATCGGTGACGTCTACGGCGAGGCGAGTTTCCCCCCGGAGCGGGCCGACGAGGTCTTCGTCCCCGAGGTCCTCGAGGACGGATTCCTCGACGAGCGCACCGCGGCGCAGTGGCTGCGCGAGGGGCGCCCGATCCTGCGCGAGGATTGAGCGACCACCGACCGTCCCGCTTCGAGATCGGGAGCGATCACGCCACCGCGACGTCGTCGGTGATCGGCAGCCCGGCCACCGACACGTCGGCGATCGCCTCCAGCCGCTCCCGCGGCATACCGAGCCTGCTCCCCTGGATCAGCCCCTGCGCCACCAGGATCACCTGGGCCGCCACCACGTCGACGTCGAATCCGTCGGCCACGACGAGCCTTTCGGCGACGGCGCGCTCCATGACCGAGGTGGCGCGCGCGCCGATCTCGACCACCTCGGGGATGCGGACGCCGAGCCCGGCGATGCTGTTGAGCATGAGGCACCCGCGGCGGTCCGGGTGCTCGGCGCAGCCGTCGAGGACGGCGTGGAAGAGGGCGCGCACGGCGTCGCGGGGCGAGCCGGGGGCGGACTCCATGACCTCGCGGATGAGCGCGGCGCGGCGTTCGCAGTAGCGGCCGTAGGCGGCGAGGAAGAGGCCGCGCTTGCTGCCGAAGGCGGCGTAGATGCTGCCGTTGCCGATGCCGGTCGCGCGCGAGACGCCCTCGACCGAGGTGTCGTCGAAGCCGCGCATCCAGAACAGTTCGGTCGCGGCGTCCAGCAGATTCGACTCGTCGAACCGTCGTGGGCGTCCCATAGCGCCACGGTATCCGATGGCGAGTTCGCCCACACCGGTTGTTCTGGAGCCGCTACTCCATAATACTGAGCGGTATGTGCCCGGAATTCGCTGTACCCGCACGACGCCGCATCGGCATCCTGCTCTTCGAGGGTGTGAAGATGCTGGACTTCGCTGGACCTGCGGAAGTCTTCGTGGAGGCGAACCAGTCGCTGAACGGTTACCAGGTGGTGCTGCTGTCCCCGGACGGCTGCGATGTCGGCACCTCGATCGGTGCCAGGATCGAGGTCGCCGGGGCGGCCGCGGACGCGGGCCGGTTCGACACGGTGGTGATCCCGGGCAGCGAGCGGCCGCTGTCGACCTGGGCCACCCCGCAGGTGCTCGCGGCGGCGCGGCACCTGTCGGCGCGCACCCGCCGGTTGGCCTCGGTCTGCAGCGGCGCCTACGTGCTCGGCGAGCTCGGGCTCCTCGACGGCAGGCGGGCGACCACGCACTGGAAGTTCACCACCGACCTCGCCAGGCGCTACCCGCGGGCCGCGGTGGACCCGGACGCCATCTTCGTGCGCGACGGCACGCTCTACAGCTCGGCCGGGGTCGCCGCCGGGATGGACCTGGCGCTGGCGCTGGTCGAGGAGGACCACGGCGCCGACGTGGCGCGCCGGGTCGCGCAGTCCCTTGTGGTCTACATGCAGCGGGCGGGCGGGCAGTCGCAGTTCTCCGCCTCGCTGAGCGGCCCGGCGCCGCGCACCCCGCTGGTGCGGGCGGTGGTCGACCTGATCTGCGCCGATCCCGCGGCCCCGCACACCGTGCAGAGCCTCGCCGCGCACGCCCGGGTCAGCATCAGGCACCTGACCAGGCTGTTCCGGGCCGAACTCGAGCGCTCACCCGCCGAGTACGTGGCGTTCATCCGCTTCGGCGTCGCGCGCGACCTGCTGCACTCGGGCTCCGGCGTCACCGAGGCGGCGATGACGGCCGGGTACGGCAGCAGCGAGGCGCTGCGCCGGGCGTTCGTGGCCCGGCTCGGGATCTCGCCGCGCAAGTACCAGCAGCGGTTCCGCTCCACCGGCAGCGCGGGCGCGCCGCTGCTGGCGGCGGTCGGCACCTGACCCCGGTGTCCCGATCGGTGGCTTTCCGGGCCGCTGAGGCGGGGCGCCGACAACTCTCCGAGCGAAGACTCGACACTGCGCCGGCAGGTGCCGGTCCGGAAAGGAAATCCATGTCCTCCCCCACCATCGTCCTCGTCCACGGTGCCTTCGCCGACGCCGCGAGCTGGGCTCCGGTCACCCAGCGGCTGCTCGCGAAGGGGCACCGCGTGCTCGTCCCGCCGGTCTACAACCGCAGCCTCGCCGCCGACGCGGCCTCGATCCGCGCCGTGGTTGAGGCGGTCGACGGCCCGGTGCTGCTGGCCGGGCACTCCTACGGCGGCGCGGTGATCACCGTGGCCGGGGTGGCGGAGAACGTGGCCGGGCTGGTCTACGTCGCGGGCTACGCGCTGGACGAGGGCGAGAGCCTGGGGCAGCTGCAGGGCGGCTTCCCCGACTCCGACCTGGCATCCGCGCTGGTCTACACGCCGTTCCCGGTACCGGGCGGCGAGCCGGGCACCGACGTCTCGGTGGATATCGACAAGTTCCCCGAGGTCTTCGCCGCGGGGCTGGATCCGGCCGAGGCCGCGGTGCTCGCCGTCTCGCAGCGCCCGCTCACCGCCTTCGCCTTCGGCGAACCGGCCAGCGTGGCGGCCTGGAAGACCAAGCCGGGATGGGGCATCGTCTCGAGTGCCGACCGCACCATCAACCCGGACGTCGAGCGCTTCGGCTACCAGCGCGCCGGGCTGCGCTCGGTGGTCGAGATCGACGGTCCGCACCTGGTGATGCGCACCCACCCCGACGAGGTGGTCGCGGTGCTCACCGAGGCGCTCGCCGCACTGTCCTGAAACGTTCCATCGAGAAAGGCACCCCGCTATGGCAGGAAATCCGCACGGCCTCTCGCTCGAACCCGCCGCCCAGGCATTCGTGGACGCGACCTCGGAGCCGCCCTTCCTCTACCAGCTCGACCCCGAGGAGGGCCGCAAGACCGTCGACGGCGTCCAGGATTCGGAGATCTGGAAGCCCGAGATCGACGAGGAGTGGGTGACCGTCGACGGCGGCCCGACCGGGTCGGTCCGGGCGCGGATCGTCAAGCCGAATGGCGCCGCGGGCGCGCTGCCGGTGATCGTCTACACGCACGGCGCCGGCTGGGTCTTCGGCGATGCGCACACCCACGACCGGCTGGTCCGCGACCTCGCGGTCGGCGCGAACGCGGCGGTGGTGTTCCCGGAGTACGACCGCTCCCCCGACGTGCGGTACCCGGTCGCCAACGAGCAGTCCTACCGGGTGGCGCAGTGGGTCGCCGGCGACGGCGCCGCGCACGGGCTGGACGCGTCGCGGATCGCGGTCGCCGGTGACTCGGTCGGCGGCAACATGGCGATCGCGCTCACCCTGCTCGCCAAGGAGCGCGGCGACCTGAGCTTCGTGCAGCAGGTGCTCTTCTACCCGGTCACCGACGCGGCCTTCGAGACCGAGTCCTACCACCGCTTCGCCGAGGGCTACTTCCTGGCCCGCGACGGAATGCAGTGGTTCTGGGACCAGTACACCCCCAGCGCGGAGGACCGGGCGCAGATCACCGCCTCGCCGCTGCGCGCGAGCACCGAGCAGCTGGCCGGGCTGCCGCCCGCGCTCGTCATTACCGCCGAGGCCGACGTCCTGCGCGACGAGGGCGAGGCGTACGCGGCGAAGCTGCGCGCCGCGGGTGTTCCGGTGACCGCGGTGCGCTACGGCGGCATCGTGCACGACTTCGTCATGCTGAACACGCTGCACGACACCGAGGCCGCCAAGGCCGCCGTCGCCCAGGCCGTCGCGACCCTGCGCTCCGCGCTGCACCCCGCATGAGCGTTCCGACGATCGTGCTCGTGCACGGCGCCTTCGCCGACTCGTCCAGCTGGAACGGCGTGATCGCCCGGCTGCGCGCCGACGGGCACCGGGTGATCGCCGCCGCCAACCCGCTGCGTGGGCTGGCCTCCGACGCCGCCTACGTCGCCTCGGTGCTGCGCACCGTCGACGGCCCGGTGGTGCTGGCCGGACACTCCTACGGCGGCAGCGTGATCACCGTCGCCGCGGCCGGGCAGCCGAACGTGGCCGCGCTGGTCTACGTGGCCGCGTTCATCCCGGACACCGGCGAGAGCGCGCTGGAACTCACCGACAAGTTCCCCGGCTCGACGCTCGGGCCGACCACGACTCCGGCGGAGTACCCGGGCGGCACCGAGCTGACCATCGGGCAGGACGAGTTCCCCGGGCAGTTCGCCGCAGATGTAGACAGTGCCCCCGCCGCGCTGCTGGCCGTGACCCAGCGTCCGGTGGCGCTGGCCGCGCTGCAGGAGGGCGCGGCGGCGACCGCCTGGCGGGACGTCCCGGTGTTCGCCCTGCTCACCACCGAGGACAAGAACATCCCGGTGGCGTCGCAGCGCTTCATGGCCGAGCGCGCGGGCGCGACGTCGGTGGAGGTCGACGCCTCGCACGCGGTGGCGGTCTCCCGGCCGGACGTGGTCGCGGAGCTGATCGGAAGGGCGGTGGCGGCCGTCCGCTGACGGCGCCGGTGGCGGCGCAGGGTAAGAAGAAGCGTGCGGTCCCGCGCCGCCACCAACCACCGTCGAACGAGGAGAGCTGGTTCATGACGAACCCCACCGCGCGTGCACAGATCGGGGTCACCGGCCTCGCGGTCATGGGCAGCAATATCGCCCGGAACTTCGCGCGGCACGGCTACACCGTCGCGCTGCACAACCGCAGTATCGCCAAGACCGACGCGCTGCTGGCCGAGCACTCCGGCGACGGCGATTTCGTGCGCACCGAGACCATCGCCGAGCTGATCGACGCCCTGGAGAAGCCGCGCCGGGTGCTGATCATGGTCAAGGCGGGCGATGCCACCGACGCCGTGATCGAGGAGCTCGCCTCGGCGATGGAGACCGGCGACATCATCATCGACGGCGGCAACGCCCTCTACACCGACACCATCCGGCGCGAAGCCGCCCTGCGCGAACGCGGGCTGAACTTCGTCGGCGCGGGTATCTCCGGCGGCGAGGAGGGCGCGCTGAACGGGCCCTCGATCATGCCGGGCGGCCCGGCGGAGTCCTACGAGTCGCTGGGTCCGCTGCTGGAGTCGATCGCCGCGCAGGTCGACGGGACGCCGTGCTGCACCCACATCGGCCCGGACGGCTCCGGGCACTTCGTGAAGATGGTGCACAACGGTATCGAGTACGCCGACATGCAGCTCATCGGCGAGGCCTACCACCTGTTCCGCGAGGCGCTGGGTTACGACGCCAAGCAGATCGCGGATGTGTTCACCCAGTGGAACACCGGTGATCTGGAGAGCTACCTGGTCGAGATCACCGCCGAGGTGCTCAACCAGGTCGACGCCAAGACCGGCAAAGCCCTGGTCGATGTGATCGTGGACGCCGCCGAGCAGAAGGGCACCGGCCGCTGGACCGTGAAATCCGCCCTCGACCTTGGTATTCCGGTGACCGGGATCGCCGAGGCGGTCTTCGCCCGCGCCATCTCGGGCTCCCGCGCCCAGCGCAAGGCCGCCCAGGGCCTCGCCTCCGGGACGCTGGCGGACAAGCCCACCGATGCCGAGACCTTCACCGAGGACATCCGCCGCGCGCTGTATGCCTCCAAGGTGATCGCCTACGCCCAGGGCTTCGACCAGATCGCCGCGGGCAGCGCCGAGTACGGCTGGAACCTCACCCCCGGTGACCTGGCCCGGATCTGGCGCGGCGGCTGCATCATCCGGGCGCGCTTCCTCAACCGGATCACCGAGGCCTACGACCGGAACCCGGAGCTGCCGAGCCTCATCCTGGACCCCTACTTCCGGGACGCGATCGAGACCGGCATCGACAGCTGGCGCCGAGTCGTCTCGACCGCGACCCTGCTCGGAATCCCGGTACCGGCCTTCGGCTCCTCGCTCTCCTACTACGACGCGCTGCGCGCCGAACGCCTGCCCGCCGCCCTCACCCAGGGCCAGCGCGACTTCTTCGGCGCCCACACCTACGAGCGCACCGACGCCGAAGGCAAGTTCCACACGCTGTGGAGCGGGGACCGCAGCGAAGTATCCGCTTGACCTCAACAATGGTTGAGGGGTCACGGTGGAGCCATGAACTCCACCGTGACCGAACCACTGCAGATCGCCGTCGTCGTCGGCAGCACCAGGCCGGGCCGGCTCGGCCCGGCCGTGGCGGAGTGGTTCCTGGACCGCGTTCGCGCGCGTCCTGAGCTGACCCCCGCTGTCGTCGACGTCGGCGATACCGAGCTGCCGCACTCCTTCGGCGCCCCGGCTCCGGGGCTGGCTCCGGCCGCGGCCGCGCTGGCCGCCGCCGACGCCTTCGTCGTCGTCACCCCCGAGTACAACCACAGCTACCCCGGCTCCCTGAAGAACCTGATCGACCTGCACTCGGCCGAATGGCGCGCCAAGCCGGTCGCTTTCGTCAGCTACGGCGGCGTCTCCGGCGGGCTGCGCGCGGTGGAGCACCTGCGCGGAGTCTTCGCCGAGCTGCACGCCGTGACCGTGCGCGACACCGTGAGCTTCCACAATCCGTGGGACCGCGCCGAAGGCGGCCGCCTGCGCGCCGACCCCGAGTCCGACGCCGCCGCCACCACGCTGCTGAACCAGCTCGTCTGGTGGGGCGAGGCGCTGCGCACCGCCCGCGCCGACCGCCCCTACGGCAGCTGAGGGCGAGCCCGTGACGAACACCCTGACCGAACCCGTCGTCGCCGAGCGCAATCCGATGACGGTCGCGCTGGTCCTCGTGGTCGGCTCGATCATGTCGACGCTGGACCAGACCATCGTCAATGTCGCCATCCACCGGCTCTCCATCGACTTCGACGCGCCGCTCTCCACCATCCAGTGGGTGACCACTGGCTACGCGCTGGCGCTCGGCGCGGTGGTGCCCGCCTCGGCCTGGGCGATCGGGCGGTTCGGTGCCAAGCGGCTCTACCTCTTCGCGGTGGTCTTCTTCGCGCTCGGTTCGCTGCTGGCCGGGCTGGCCTGGGACATCGGCTCGCTCATCGCCTTCCGGGTGCTGCAGGGCGTCGGCGGCGGGCTGCTCATGCCGGTCGGCATGACGATCCTGCTGCGCGCCGCCGCGGCCACCCCGGAGCGGCTCGGCCGGTTGATGAGCACGCTCGGGCTGGCCATCCTGGTCGGCCCGCTGGCCGGGCCGGTGCTCGGCGGGTACCTGATCGACGAGATCTCCTGGCGCTGGATGTTCTTCGTGAACGTCCCGGTCGCGGCGCTGGTGGTACTGCTCGCCGTGCGCGTCTTCCCGGCCGACGTGCCCGAGCCGCGCAAGCCGCTCGACCTGATCGGGCTCGCGCTGATGTCGCCAGGGCTGGCGCTGCTCATCTACGGCGTCACCGCGGCGGGTGAGCGCGGCGGTTTCGCCGCACCCGCCGTGCTCGGCCCCCTGCTGATCGGGGCTGCGCTGGTGGCGGCGTTCGGGTATCGCGGGTTCACCGCGGAGAATCCGCTGCTCGACCTGCGGGTGCTGCGCAACCGGTCGGTGGCGGCGGCCGCGGCGGTGCTCGGGTTGTTCGCGGCCGGGTACTTCGGGTCGATGCTGTTGCTGCCGCTGTACTTCCAGGTGGTGCGCGGGGAGTCGGCCATGGTCGCGGGTGCGCTCGGGATTCCGTTCGCGCTGGCGTCCGGGTGCGCCATGCAGGTGGCGGGGCGGCTCATCGACCGGGTGCCGCCGGGGCGCTACCTGCCGGTGTCGATCGGGGTCGGGCTGCTCGGCTTCCTGCTCTTCCGGGCGCAGCTCGACGCGGACGCCTCCTACTGGGGGCTGTGCGCGGCCATGCTGCTGATGGGGGCGGGCGGCGGCGGGACGATGATGCCAGCCATCACGGTCGCCACCCGCAATCTCGCGCCGGAGCAGCAGGCGAGCGGGACCACGACGGTGAACATGGTCAACACCACCGCGCTCGCCATCGGCACCGCCGTCACCTCGGTGGTACTGGCCGCGCTGCTCCCGGTCGACGGCGGATTGCAGGCGCTGCACCACATGGGCGCGGAAGCGCAGGCCGCACTGGCGCCCGCGCTGGCGCGGGCCTTCCAGGACTCGTACCTGGTCGCGCCCGTACTCATGGCGCTGGCGGTGATCCCGGCGCTGCTGCTGCCGCGGCGTCGGGGTTGACATAAATATGATGACCGGTCTACTTTTGGGTCATGGGTAGCAAGGGTGCCGAGACCCGGCAGCGCATGGTGGCCGCGACGCTCGCCTCGATCGAGCGGCGCGGCTACTTCGGTGCCGGGTTGAACCAGATTCTGGCGGACAGCGGCACCCCGCGCGGATCGCTGTACTTCCACTTCCCCGGCGGGAAGGACGAATTGGTGGCCGAGGCGGTTCGGGAGGCGGCCGCTGTGGTCGAGGCGGTGCTGGCCGAGGTGGATCCGAGTGATCCGGTCGGTGCTGTCGGCGCGGTGCTCGGCGCGTTCGGGGATCGGCTCGAGGAGTCCGGGTGGGAGTGCGGGTGTCCGATCGCGGCGGTCGCGCTGGAGGTCTCCGGGACGCACGATCCCATCCAGCGGGCCTGTGCGGAGGTTTTCGCGCGGTGGACCGAGATGATTCGGCTCGGGTTGGTCGCTGCCGGGCGGGATGATGCCGACGATCTCGCGTCGTCGCTGCTCGCCCTGATCGAGGGGGCGTTGCTGCTCGCTCAGACCCAGCGCAGTCGGAAGCCGTTGGATCGCGCTCTGCGCACGGCGCGGGTGTTGCTGAGCTGAGCGCGGTTTTCGCGTGGCCCGAAAATATGTAGACCAGTCAATCAAGGAGTTCTTGTGGCCGACAGTATCGTCTTCGGCGCCGCCGGGTTCATCGGTAGCGCGCTCGTCGCCCGGTTGCTGGACGAGGGCCGGACGGTGATCGCCGCGGTGCGGCCGGGCAGTGAATCCCGGGTGCGTATCCGGCATCCGGATCTGACCGTGGTCGCCGCGGACATCACGAAACCCGATCTCGGACCGATAGATTCTCTCGCTGTCCAGGACGTCTACAACTGCGCCGCGCGCTTCGCCTTCGGCCTCGATGCCGCCGACGCCAGGGCGGTGAACGTCGACGGGGCGGTGCACGTGCTGGAGTGGGCGGCGCGGCTGCCCGCGCTGCGCAGGCTGGTGCACGTGAGCGGGTATCGGGTGTCCGTTCCAGGGCATCGGCCCGACTACCGCGCCGGCGCGTACGAGGCGTCCAAGACCGAGGGTGACCGGGCGCTGTGGCAGCGGGCCGCGGAGTTGAATGTCCCGGTCACGGTGGCGAATCCGAGTACGGTCCTCGGTCCCGGGCAGTACATCGGCTTGGCCGAGATGGTGCGTGACCTGTGGCAGGGGAAGCTGCCCGCCATCCCGGGTGGGCGGCGCACCCTGGTGCCGATCGTGGAGCTCGGCTACTTCGCGGAGTTCCTCGCGCGGATTCCGGAGTACCCCGAGACAGCGGGTGCCGCCTACACCGTGCTCGACCCGGACAGCCCCGCGCTGCCCGACCTGATCCGTTTCCTGGCAGCGCATCTCGACGTGCCCGCACCGCGCTTCACCGTTCCGCTGGGGGTGTTGCGGAGGTTGCCTGCCGCGCTCACCGGGGTGGATCGCGAGCGGCTGGCCTTTCTGTCCGAGGATCGGTACGACACCTCCACCGCGCAGGCGTTCGCCGCGCGGGCGGGGCTGGTGATGCCGCCCACCGAGACAGTGTTGCGGGAGTGGGCGGATCACCTGATGGACAGCGGGTTCGGGGAGGAAGGTACTCGAATGTCATCGGTGGTGACGAAGTCGAGAAGTTCGTGAGCCGCGCCGACGATCCCGCGCGCCTGCGGGCCCACAGTGCCGTTTCCACGGCCCTGGGGATGCTCAGTGATCACGCGCTGCGCGACCTGGTGGATACGGCTACGCCGATCGGCGCCGGGATCGGCGGGAAAGCGGCGCTGCTCGAGGTCGACGGCATTTCGGTCTTCGTGAAGCGCGTACCGCTCACCGACCTGGAACGGCAGCCCGAGCACGTCCGGTCGACGGCGAACCTGTTCGATCTGCCGCTCTTCTGCCAGTACGGCGTCGGCCGCATCGGCTCGCCGGGCTTCGGGGCCTGGCGCGAACTCGCCGTCCACACCATGACGACGAACTGGGTGCTCGCCGCCGAATACGAGGGTTTCCCGCTGATGTATCACTGGCGGGTGCTGCCGGACACGACGCCGCTGCCCGAGGAGCTGACCGACATCGACCGCGCCGTCACCTACTGGGGCGACCGGCCGCAGGTGCGCCATCGGATCGAGGCCATGCGGGACTCCTCGGCGAGCATCGCGCTCTTCCTCGAGAACATCCCGCAGACCTTGCGCGAATGGCTCGAGGCCGGCGGCCGAGCCGGCACCGTGGTGGAGCGGGAACTGGCCGCGGGCGCCGAGTTCATGAACAGCCGCGGGCTGCTGCACCTCGACGCGCACTTCGACAACATCCTGACCGACGGGCACCGCCTCTACTTCGCCGACTACGGCCTCGCGCTCAGCACCGCGTTCGACCTCGCGCCCGAGGAGACCGCGTTCTTCGACCGCAACCGGAGCTACGACCGCGGCTACACCGCGAGCTACCTGGCGAACTGGCTGGTCACCGCGCATTTCGGGCAGCAGGACCGGGGCGGACTTGTGCGCGCCTTCGCCGCGGGAGAGCGGCCGCGAGGCGTACCCGACGAGGTCGCGGCGGTCCTCCTCCGGAACGCCCCGTTCGCCGCGGCGATGGCCCCCTTCTTCCGCGGGTTCCTGGACGAGAGCCGCAGCTCCCCCTATCCGGACCGGGAGGTCCGCCGCCTTCTGAGCGGGGCGGCGATGTGAGAGGGTGACCCTTCACGCGTGGAATCTCGGAGGAAAACTGTGGTGGAAGCGGCATTCGATGTGGCCGGGCTGGTGGGGTATCGCTACCGTGCGGACGACTTCTACGAGGTGGGGCGGGAGAAGATCCGCGAGTACGCGCGGGCGGTACAGGACTTCCACCCGGCGCACTGGAGCGAGGACGCCGCCGCCGAGCTCGGGTACCGGGGGCTGATCGCGCCGACCACCTTCATCTCCACCGTCGCCATGCTGGCCAATCGCAAGCTGCTGGAGACCGTGCTGGCCGGGTACGCCGTGATCGTGCAGACCGACCAGGTCTTCGAGATGCACAGGCCGGTGCTCACCGGCGACCGGCTGGTCAGCGATGTCGAGCTGTCCTCGGTGCGCCGGATCGGCGGGAAGGACCTGCTCACGATCACCAATACGTTCAGCGATCGGGCCGGCGAGGTCGCGCAGGTCATGCACACCACCGTCGTGGGGCTGACCAGCGAGGACGTCGCCGCGGACGTGAGCGGGGCGATCGAGCGGGTGATCATGAGCGGGCTCGGCACGACCACCGTCGCCGACGAGCCGCCGACCGGCGCTGCCGAAGAGCCGCGCCTCTCGCCCGAGTCGCGCACGCGCACCCCGCGCACGGCGATCCGCCTGTCCGAGGTTGCCGCGGGGGACGAACTGCCCGCTCGGACCGTGCAGCTGACCCGCGGTGACCTGGTGAACTACGCCGGGGTCTCCGGGGACGCGAACCCCATCCACTGGCACAACGGGATCGCCGCGCTGGCGGGGCTGCCCGACGTGATCGCGCACGGCATGCTCACCATGGGGCTCGGCGCGGGGTTCGTCACCGGCTGGCTCGGCGACCCGGGCGCGGTGCTCCGCTACGGGGTCCGGCTGTCGAACTACACCGTCATCGAGGCGCTCGAGGCCGGGACGGTGGAGTTCACCGGGCGGGTGAAGTCGGTCGATGCCGAGGCGGGGACGGCCGTCGTGGTCATCATCGCCAAGTCGGCGGGGCGCAAGATCTTCGGGCTCGCCACGGCCGAGGTCCGCCTCGCCTGAACACCTCCCCCCTATGTGCCATTGACAAATGGCACATAGGGGGCTGATGCTGTTGGGCATGACAACCCCACGGTCGACGGTGACCTCGCGGGCCAGGCCGGTCCCGGCCGCGGCATCACTGCGCAGCCGGGTCGCGGCGGAGCTCTCCGCCCGCAGCCTGCGGCACCTGAACGGCGCGCTGCCGCTCAATGCCGCCGGGATCTTCGCGGGCAGGCAGATCGTCGCGGGGCTCATGGCGGCGTTCGGGCCGGTGCTGCCGGGCACGAAGGTGCGGCAGGTGCGCGAACCGGGGGTGCGCGGCGAGTGGGTGCGCGCCGCGGGCGTCGCCGAGGGGGCGCGCGCGATCTACTTCATCCACGGCAGCGGCTACGTCATCTGCTCGGCGCGCACGCACCGCGGCCTCGCCTCGCGGCTCTCCGCGGCGACCGGGCTGCCGGTCTTCGTCGTCGACTACCGGCTCGCGCCGGAGCATCGCTTCCCGGCCGCCGCCGACGACATCGCCGCCGGGTACGCGTACCTGCTCGGCAGCGGTCACCGGCCGGGTGATCTCGTGATCGGCGGCGACTCGGCAGGCGGTCACCTCGCGCTCGACCTGGTGCTGCAGCTGGCCGAGCAGGGCACGCCGCAGCCCGCGGGCGTCTTCTGCTTCTCGCCGCTCATGGACCTCACCTTCGCGCTCGCCGAGGAGCACGACCGGGCCCGCCCCGACCCGATGGCGCCCGCGACCACCGGGCGGCCCATGCTCGCGCTGTACACCGAGGGCCAGCAGCTCGACTCGCCTCGGCTGCGGCTCACGGCGCGGCAGGGCGCGGTGCTGCCGCCGTTCTTCGTGCAGGCCGCCGCCGAGGAGATGCTGGCCGGCGACGCCAGGCACCTGCACGCCATGCTCACCGCCGCCGGGCAGCGCTGCGAGCTGCAGCTGTGGCCCGGTCGCATCCACGTCTTCCAGGCGCTGCCGCTGCTGGTCCCCGAGGCCATCGCCGCGCTGCACCACACCGCGACCTTCGTCGCCACCTCCCTGGCCCAGGCCGACGCCCCGATCGCCCGCCCGGCCTGACCTCGCACCGACAGGAGAACCGCCGTGGACTTCGACTCCATGCTCGCCAAGATCAAGGCCAAGCAGTGGGCGCTGGCCGAGTTCGACTGGGACGCCCCCGGCGCCGAACTCATCGACCCCGCCCTGCACGCCAAGCTCAAACCCTTCATGGCCGACCTCATGTGGATCGAGAACGTCGGCGCCCGCGGCTTCGCCGCCATGGCCACCAAGGCCCCCACCGAGACCCTGAAACAGATCTACCGCTACTTCCACGCCGAGGAGCAGCGGCACGCCAACGCCGAGCTCGCGCTCATGCGGCGCTGGGGCATGCTCGACGGCGACGAGATCCCCGAGCCGAACATCAACGTCAAGCTGGTGATCGACTTCCTGGACAAGCACGCCGACGAGATGTCGCTGTCCTTCCTGGGCACCGTCATCCCCATGCTCGAGGTGGCGCTGGACGGCGCGCTGATCAAGTTCGTCACCGACGAGATCGAGGACCCGGTGGCGCAGGAGGTCTTCAAGAAGATCAACGCCGACGAATCGCGGCACCTGGCCACCGACTACGCGGTCATGGAGCTGCTCGGGCATTCCGGCACGCGGAAGCTCGCCATCGAGCTGGTCGGCGGCTGGGCGAAGCCGTCGTTCATCGTCGGGGTGCTCAGCTACGTGCCGCTGCTCAACAAGATGCGCGACAACATCGTCGCCATGGGCGTGGACGAGGAGAAGCTCTACTCGGCCATGCGCAAGTTCAAGCAGGTCGGCGAGCGGATGCCGCAGGCCAACCGGGTGCCCATGTACCGGATCGTGAAGATGCACGGCGACTGGGTGATCGACCGCGACCACCCCTACCACCTCTTCGCGGACGCCATGGTGAAGCTCACCGCCCGGATCCCGCAGCGTTTCCTCGCGAAGCAGCCCAGCTGGTCGCAGGAGCTCACCTACGAGCCGGTCGCGTGAGCGGCGTGACGGCCCTGCCCGGGCGCGGCGGCTCGCCGCTGGACGCGGTGGTGATCGGCGCCGGGTTCGCCGGCATCGGCGCCGCGATCCGGCTGCGGCAGAAGGGCATCCGCAATGTCGCGGTGCTGGAGCGGGACAGCAGGATCGGCGGCACCTGGCGGGACAACACCTACCCCGGCGCCGCCTGCGACATCCCGTCCCGGCTCTACTCCTACAGCTTCGCGCCGAACCCCGACTGGTCGCGGACCTACTCCGGCAGCGCCGAGATCCTGCGCTACATCGAGCACATGGCCGACGAGTTCGGCGTGCGGCAGCTCATCCGCTTCGGTCACACCGTCACCGGGATCGCCTGGGACGAGCCGAGCGGGTTGTGGGAGGTGTCGCTCGCGGACCAGCCGACGCTGTGGGCGCGCAGCGTGGTGCTGGCCTCGGGGCCGCTCGCCGAGCCCGGCTACCCGGACATCCCCGGACTGGACCGGTTCGAGGGCAAGGTCGTCCACAGCGCGCGCTGGGACCACGAGTACGACTTCGCGGGCAAGCGGGTCGCCGTGGTCGGCACCGGAGCCAGTGCCGTGCAGATCGTGCCGGAGCTGGTGCGGCGGGCGGAGTCGGTGCGGGTCTTCCAGCGCACCGCGGGCTGGGTGCTGCCCCGGCTGAACCACCGGACCTCGCCGCTGCTGCGCGAGCTCTACCGGCAGGTTCCCGCGGGTGAGAAGCTGGCGCGGGAGGCGTGGTTCTGGGGTCACGAGTCGGTGGCGCTCGGTGTGGTCTGGAACTCGCCGCTGACCAGGGTGGTCGAGTCGGTCGCGCGGGCGCACCTGCGGGCCCAGGTGCGCGACCCGTGGCTGCGCCGCCAGCTCACGCCCGACTTCCGGGCGGGGTGCAAGCGGCTGCTCATGAGCAGCGAGTACTACCCGGCGCTGCAGCAGCCCAACTGCAAGCTCGTCACCTGGCCGATCGCCGGGATCCACGCGAACGGCATCCGCACCGCCGAGGGCATCGAGCACCGCGCCGACTGCCTGGTGCTCGCCACCGGATTCGAGGTCTCCAAGCAGGGCACGCCGATCCCGGTGCGCGGGCGCGGCGGCCGCGAGCTGGCGGCCGAGTGGAGCGGCGGGGCGTACGCGTACAAGAGCATCACCGTGGCCGGCTACCCCAACCTGTTCCTCACCTTCGGCCCGAACTCGGGGCCGGGGCACAACTCCGCGCTGGTCTACATGGAGGCGCAGCTCGAGTACCTCTCCGCGGCTATCGGCGTGCTGCTGAGCCGCGACCTGCGCGGGCTCGAGGTGCGCCGGGAGGTGCAGGACCGGTACAACGCGCGGCTGCAGCGCAGGCTCGCCTCGACCACCTGGAACTCCGGCTGCCGCAGCTGGTACCTGACCGAGGACGGCTTCAACGCCACCATGTACCCCGGGTTCGGCACCCAGTACGTGCGCGAACTGGCGACCGTCGACCTGGACGACTACGTGCTCACCCCGCGGCAGCCGGTTCGCGCCGAGCCCGGGATCGCGGTGCCGTTCGGCTAAGGTCGAGGCCGGGTAGCGGGGCGACGGAAGGACGGCGGGCGATGGCGGAGTACCGCATCGACGATCTCGCCAGGGCCGCGGGCACCACCTCCCGCAATGTGCGCGCGTACCAGGAGCGCGGCCTGCTGCCCACCCCCGCCAGGCGCAGCGGCCGCGCGCTCATCTACGACGACTCGCACCTGGCCCGGCTCAAGATCATCGACGCGCTGCTGCAGCGCGGCTTCACCACCGGGCACATCGCCGACTTCATCATGAGCTGGGAGACCGGCAAGGACCTCACCGAGATCCTCGGCCTGCAGCACGCCGTCACCGCCACCTGGGGCAAGGCGGGCGACCCGGTGACGGTGCCGCGCGAGCTCGTGCACGCCTTCCTCGGCGGCGACGACGACCGCCCGGTCGCCGACCACGACCTGCACCGCCTCGCCGAGCTCGGCCTCGCCCGGATCGACGACGACCTGGTCGAGTTCACCCGCCCCGAACTGCTGGAAACCTTCGCCGCCCTGCACCGCTACGGCTTCGACCTGCACCGCCTCATCGACGTCTTCGCGGCCATGATGCCCAAGGTGGAGGAGATCGCGCGGCTCATGATCACCACCGCCGAGGAGCAGATCGTCGCCCAGCACGGGCCCGGGTGGCTGCCCGACTCCGCCGCCGAGATCGCGGCGACCACCGCGCTGCTCGAGCACCTGCGTGAGCTGGGCATGAGCGTCGTACAGAGCACCTTCGCGCAGGCGCTGGAGCAGGTGCTTCGGGCGGAGCTCGGGGCGTATCTGGAGGTGGCGGCCGGGAATCGGGTCGGGCGCGTGAATATCGAGTGACAGCGGTGGGTGCGGGCGGCACACTGCTCGGATGCGATCGGTGCAGGAGCTGACCGCCGCCGTCGCGGCCGGTGAGCGGGTGAAGTATCTGAAGTTCTGGGGACATCGGCCGCGGGCCGACGGGAGTATCGGCGCGAGTTGCCTGAGTCAGTGGTGGCCGGCCGCGTTCGAGGTCGAGGGGGTGTCCTTCGCTACCGCCGAGCACTACATGATGTGGCGCAAGGCAACGCTTTTCGGCGCCGACGAGGTGGCCGCGCGAGTGCTCGCCGCCGGGCATCCCAAGCAGGCCAAGGATCTGGGGCGCACGGTGCCCGGGTTCGACGACGCGGTGTGGGACGAGCACCGGTACGCCGTCGTGGTCGCGGGCAGCACCGCCAAGTTCGGGGCGCACCCGGAGTTGCGGGACTATCTGCTCGGGACCGGGGAACGGGTGCTGGTGGAGGCGAGTCCGGTGGACCGGGTGTGGGGTATCGGGCTCGCCGGTGACGATCCGCGCTCCGACGATCCCGGGAGCTGGCAGGGGCTGAACTTGCTCGGGTTCGCGCTCATGGCGGCCAGGGGCGCGCTACGGGCGGAGTGACTGGCAGGATGCGGGCGGTGCGTATCGAACTGCTCGACCTGCTGTCCAGGCACGGTGACCCGATCGACCCGATTCCGGTGCCGGAGAGCTACTTCGCCGAGTACGCGGGGCGGCTCCCCGAGCTCATGTTCGACCTGTGGCGGGAGCTCGGGTTCGGCGGGTTCGGGGACGGGCTGCTGTGGGCCTGCGATCCGCACCGCTGGCAGCCGATCGTGGATGCCTGGCTGGCGAGTGTCCAGCTTCCCGCCGAGTACGCCGGCGATCGGATTCCGATCTTCCGGACCGCCTACGGCAAGATCTACTGCTTCCGGCCCGGACTGGGACAGAAGATCGACATCGACCCGCTCTTCTCCGGCGTCCACCTGTTCCGGCCCGAAACGCTGGCCGGGCAGGAGTGGATCGATATGGGGATCACCGATCTCCTGACCTTCCCGGACGATCAGTTCCTGGTCGACGCCGACCACCCGACCGAGGGCTTCGACCTGCAGGAGGAGCTGTTCGGGCGGATCGTCGAGCGGCTGGGGCGCACCTCGCACGACACCGTCTACAGTTTCGCACCGCGCATCCAGGAGGACGGTGCCATCCGTGCCGAGCACGCGGTGCTCGCCGACGCCGTCACCGAGCTGGCCGCGCTGCTCGCGCTCCAGGAACCCGAAGTCACGCTCGACTGAAGGTGTCTTCCGCACCGGGTGCGGAATTTCTCGCCATCACACCGCGGCGGCGAAGGCGTCATAGGCCGCGGGGCCGAACAGGACGAAACGCACCTCCCGCACCGCGGTGTCGGCGGCCCGAACGGTCTCGACCGCGATGCGGGCACCGTCATCGATCGGCCAGCCGTAGATCCCGGTGGAGATGGCGGGGAACGCGACCGTTCGCGCACCCAACTCGTCCGCCACCCGCAGCGACTCGCGATAGCAGGAAGCCAGCAGCTCCGATCGGTCGTTCTGCGCCGACCACACCGGCCCGACCGTGTGGATCACCCATCGCGCGGGCAGATCACCGCCGGTAGTCGCGACGGCCTCCCCGGTCGGCAACCCCTTCCCGTACTGCGACGCCCGCAGGTCCCTGCACGCGGACAGGATCGCCGGACCACCCCTGCGGTGAATGGCCCCGTCGACGCCCCCGCCGCCGAGCAGTGACGAATTCGCCGCATTCACCACCGCGTCCACATCCTGCTCGGTGATATCGCCCCGGACCAGCACGAGTTCGACCATGACGCCATTGTCGTCACTTCCGGCGACGAGGCGAAATCCTGCCGACCGGGTGGCTGTGCCCGCGAACGTCGAAAGATTGCACCGTTTCAGAGCGCCTGATAGCGGAAGGAGGCCAGTTTCGGGCCGGAACCGGCGTCGAAACGCACCGTCACCTTCCACTCCCCCGGCGCCGGAACGATGAGCTTGTCGCTGCGCCAGAGCAGGGAGCCGTCCGCGCCGACCGCGGCGGTGAGGGTGACCGGCAGGCGGGCCACGTTGGCGGTGGCCGAGGAGAGGTCGACGCTGACGCTGGGCTCGGGGCCGGATCCCGGCGGGGCGTAGGTGAGGGTCAGTTGCTGGGGGCCGCGGCGGATGGAGTCGATGCCGACGCTGACGACCTCGGTCGCGCCGAAGTCGAGGGTGGCGGTGATGTCGGTGGTGTAGACGTCCTTGGCCGGGGGCAGGGTGGTGAGGATGGAGGTCGCGGCGATGACGGCGACGGCGACGGCGGATTCCACGACCACCGCTCGGCGCAGGTGGCGGTAGGCGAGGTAGCCGAGGGTGACGGCGACCGCGACGAGCGCGACCTTGGCGAGCAGGACCAGCCCGTACCGGGTGTGCAGCAGCGCGCCCGCCGGGCGCACCTGGAGCAGGGTGAGCAGCAGGCCACCGAGTACCACGGCGAGCACGTGCCAGGCCGCGACCCGGTGCCAGCGCCGGAGGTCGGTGCGTGGCGGCGCATCCGAGCGCTGATGCGCCGGAGCACCGGGGCGGACGAGTAGGAGAATCGCCACGCCCCCGAGCCACACGCTGATCGCGTACACGTGCAGCAGCGTGCCGAGGAACGACCACGGCCAGCTCTGCACGGAACCACCGTGCCCCCCGAGCGTCACCGCGAGAATCGCGGTCACCGCCTGGGTGACGACGATCGGCGGCCGCGGCGCGGCGAGCGCTACCAGCGACAGCAGGACAGCGGCGGAGAGCGCCAGCCCGTGCGGCGTCCCGAGCAGTGCCTTCGCGCCGTCGAGCGACACCGCTCCCAGCCCGCCCGACTGCTGCGCCACCAGCACCGTGAAACGCAGTGCCAGCCCGGCGATCAGCACCGCGCTACCGACCCGGTACACGAGCAGGAAGCGTCCGGACCGCAAGATCTCGGGCCAGGCCCAGCGCGCGGCCAGGAACAGCCCGGCGGAGAGAACGAGCCCCAGATAGGTGAGCCCGCGCCCGGGTGAGTTCAGATACCGCTCGAGCCCGGATTCGTCGGCGGGAGCGGCGAACTCACCCTGCTCGGTCACCGCCCCGACGGTGAACTGGATGGACAGCGACACCACGTGCGTATCCGCCGACACCACCCGCGCGGTGGCCAGGTAGGCCCCGTCCGGCACCGGCTCGGCGGGCACCAGCACCAGCCGCCGCTGCCCGTCGTCCACCCGGACCGCACCGAGCCCGAACCGCGTCCCGGCAGCGTCGATCAACTGCGCCGACCCCTCCACCACGGTGACCGGCTCGTTGAGCTGCAACACCAGTTCGGCAGGCGCCGAATCGGCGTGCGCCCCGTTCGCCGGTGCGGTGGAGACCAGCGAGGCGTGCGCCGACGCGACCCCGGCACCGCCCAGTATCGCCGCAAGGACGGCGAATACCAGGAACAGGCTCCTAGGCGCCACGATCCCGCCGCAGCAGCAGGGCGACGCCGCCCGCGGCGGCCAGCGAGAGCACCAGGCTCAGTACCGACACCGCGCTCTGCCAGCCGGAGCCGTCGGCCGAGGCGGCCACCTGCTCGTCGTGGTCGTGCTCGTGCTCGGTGGAGCCGCCGTGCGCGTCGTGGCCGTCGGCCGCGCTCAGCGCGACCACCGGTGCGGGATGCTCCGGCTCGCTCTCCCTATCGACCGCGACCTCGTTCCAGGCGACCACGCTGCCGTCGCTGTACTTCTGCTCCGAGGGCAGCGCCACGGTCTCCTTCCCCTCCGGCCACGGCCCCGCGGAGAAGGAGAACTTCTGGTACTCGGCATTGCTGAAGCCGCTCTCGGGGGTGGACGCGGTCCACACGATGCGGGCGACCCGGCCGTCCTGCCGTTCGACGTTCGCGGTCCAGCCCGGAACCGGCAGCGTGCGCGCCGATTTCAGGTCGACACCGGCCGGGATGGTGACCGTGAGCCCCACGGTGTCCGCCAGCTCCGACTCGCCGGGCACGATCAGCCCGACGACGCCGTACCCGCCCTGCGCCACCGGGGCGCCGTCGCTGCGCACGTGCGCGGCCGCCGCGCCCGCCGGTACCAGCACGGCGAGCCCGGCGGCGGCGGTCACCGCGGTGAGGCGCCGAATTGCGTTGTTGGTCATGGAATCTCTCTCATCGGGTCGAGGACGCGGCGGTCACCGGGATGTTCGCGCCGCGGTACTTCGTGGCCAGGAACCGGGCCAGCTCGGGGCTCTCCAGCGCGTGGGTCAGCTCCAGCACCCGCTGGTCGCCCGCGAGGCGGGCGGGCGCGACCAGGACGTGCGCGTACGGGTTCTGCGGGCCGGGTTCCAGGGCGAGCGCGTCCTTCGCCGGTTCCAGCCCGAGCGAGCGGGCCTGCTCCGGGTTCAGCACGACGGCGTCGTAACCGCGGTAGATGGCGTCCAGGTACTCGTCGTAGCTGATGCCGAGCAGCGTGAGGTGCCGCAGCGAGTCGCGCACGTTGGCCTGGGTGATGGTCAGGTCGGGTGCGGTGGTGCCGCCGAACGGGCGGTCGAGCAGCACCAGCCCGGCGCTCTGCAGCAGGTAGAGCCCGCGCGCGAACCCGGTCGGGGTGGCGGGCATGGCGACCCGGGAGCCGTGCGGCAGGCTGTCGCCGACGATGTCGTCGGCGACCAGCCCGGCGTTCAGCCAGCTCCGGGTCTCGGCGACGCTGCGCCAGCGGGCCGAGTACAGGCCGTAGGGAACGACGTTGACCGCGGCGACCACGCTCAGGTTGTCGTAGCCGTGCTGCCCCCGGTCCGCCTCGAAGGCGGGGACGTGCTGAAAGTAGGCGAGGTCCGCCGCCCCGGACGACACCTGCGCATTGGCGTCGTCCGGGGCGTCGACCAGTTCGAGCCGCACCGAATCCGGCAGCAGTTCGTCGGCGACGTGGCGGAGGATCTCCCGATCCTCCCCTGCCCCGACGTACACCACCAGCGCGCCCTCGTCGCGCGCCGCGGCGTAGTCGACCTTCGGCTCGCCGCCGCAGCCGAGCACCGCCGTCAGCAGGACGACGGCGAGGACGGCGGCGGCTCTCGCCCGACGCGCGGCGCTCACTTGTTCGTCAGCCCGCGCTGCCAGCCGGTCAGCCGCCACTCGGCGACCGCCATGACGCCGTTGACCAGGATGCCGATCAACCCGAGCGCGAGGATGCCCGCGTACATCTGCGGCGTCTGGTAGCGCAGCGCCGCGTTGTTGATGTAGATGCCGATGCCGTGCGCGCCGCCGACCAGCTCGGCGGCGACCAGCGCGGTGAAGGCGTTGGAGGCCGCGAGCCGGATGCCGGGGAAGATCGCCGGGATCGCGGCGGGCAGCACCACCCTGGTGAAGATGTAACCGCGGCCCGCGCCGAGCGTGCGCGCCGCGTTCAGCAGGATGCGCTCCACGCCGCCGACCGCGCCGACCGCGTTCACGAAGATCGGCCAGAAGCAGGCCCACACCACGATCGCGATCTTGGACTCCTCGCCGATGCCGAGGAAGACCACGAACACCGGGAGCAGCGCGAGCAGCGAGAGGTTGCGGAAGAACAGCAGGATCGGCTCGAAGAGCTTGCGGAAGATCGGCACCGAGCCCACCACGATGCCGAGCCCGATCCCGACCACCAGCGCGATGGCGAAGCCGATCACCGCGCGCTGCACGCTCGGCCACACCTCGGTGCCGAGCGTGCCGTCGGCCAGTCCGTCGACGAAGGCCCGCGCGGTCTCCTGCGGGGTGGAGAGGTAGAGCGGGTTCACCGTCCCCGAGGCCACGACCCACCACCAGAGCAGCAGGAACAGCCCGAGCCCGACGGCGCCGTAGAGCAGCCTGCCGTACTTGGCCAGGAAGGGATTCGGCGCCTTCGGCGGCTCGATCCGCTCGTCGTCCGGCGCGGCGGCGCCGGTCGCGGGCTCAGTGATCGTGGCCAATGCGCACCTCCTCCTCCAGGATCCGCGCGACCTGCGAGCGGATGTGCACGAACTCCTCGGAGCTGCGGGCCGCGCTGCCGCGCGGGCGCGGCAGGTCGACGTCGATCAGCGCCTTCACCCGGCCGGGCGCGCGGGTCATCACCGCGATCCGGTCGGAGAGGAAGATGGCCTCGTCGATCGAGTGGGTGACGAACAGGACGGTCTTGCGCACCCCGCCCGCCTCCCAGATGCGCAGCAGCTCGCCCTGCAGGAACTCGCGGGTCTGCGCGTCCAGCGCGGCGAACGGCTCGTCGAAGACCAGGACATCGGGCTCGTAGGCGAGCACCCTGGCGATCGCGACGCGCTGCCGCATGCCGCCGGAGAGCTGGTGCGGCAGCCGGTTCGCCGCCGCCTCCAGCCCGACCGTCTTCAGCACCTCGGCCGCGCGGTCCCGCCGCTCGGCCCGCGGCACGCCGCGGATCTTCAGCCCGACCTCGACGTTCTTCTGCGCGGTCAGCCAGGGGAACAGCGCGTAGCCCTGGAAGACGACGCCGACATTGCGGTTCACGCCGCTGACCCGCTCACCGTCGACCAGCACCGCGCCGCCGTTGTAGCTCTCCAGCCCGGCCAGGATGTTCAGGAAGGTGGATTTCCCGCAGCCACTCGGGCCGAGCAGCGACACGAATTCACCGGTCTCGATCCGCAGGTCGAAATCGTCGAGGACCGAGGTGTGCTCCTTGGCGCGCCAGCCCGGTTTCGGATAGAGCTTGGTGACGTGCCGCGCCTCGATCTTGGTCGTCGTGCCGACGACCGTCTGCCCGGTCACCTCACTTCTCGGCTTTCGCGATGTCGACCAGGTGCGTGTCGAAGATTCCGGCGTTCTGCTCTTCGGTCAGGATGGTGGTGTTGTGATCCTGGGTCTCCAGCAGATCCGCGGATTTCGCGTAGGGATTGAAGGCATTGGTCGCGATGTCCTCCGGCTTCAGGTTCTCCGAACCCGGAAGCGGCTTGCCGACCTCGGCCACCAGATCCCACCACAATTGCAGGCTCGCCTTGTCCAGCAGCGCGTTCGGCGCGTAGTGCCAGTTGGTGGTCTGCTCCACCGGGTAGCCGGTGGTCTTGCCCGCGATCTCGGCCGATTCCCGCGGGTGCGCATTGGCCCAGTTGGCGGTCTTGGCGATGATGCCGACGAATTCGCGCGCGGCGTCCGGGTTCTTCTGCAGCCAGGCATTGCTCGCCACGTACGGCGCCTGGCCGCCCAGCGGGCCCCAGTCGTCGAACGAGGTGAAAGCCTGGGTGAACTCCGCGGGCTTGCTCAGCAGCACGCCGACCAGCGGCGGGTGGAAGACGCCGAGGTCGACCTCGCCGCGCTCGATGGCCGGCGCGATGAGCTCCGGCTTGAGCTCCAGGAAGTTCACCTTGCCCAGGTCGACGCCGTTGTTCTTCAGGTACCGCTTGATCAGCAGGTCGGTGCAGCTGTTCGAGCCGTTCAACCCGACCGTGCGGCCCTCCAGCGCCTTCAGGTTGGTCTTGGTGATCGGCGAACCGGCCCTGGTGAAGTAGGCCATGTGTGGCTCGTTCGGGAGGTCGAGCATGCTGGAGGCGATGGCGGTGAACTTGAAGCCCTTCACCTTGCCGTCGATGTCGTTGTTGAACATGCCCGTCGCGATATCGATGCTGCCCTGATCCAGCAGCTGCACCGCGGGCACCGCGGTGGCCGGGCCGACGTACTCGGGCTTGACCTTGGCGTTGTCCCAGTAGCCGAGTTCGTCCGCGATGCGCACCAGCGACAGCGCCGTCGGGGAATTGGCGAAGCGGAAATAGACCACGCCTTCTTCTTTGCCGAGGGTGCACCCGGCCAACAGTGCGGGCGCGGCCACCAGGAGCGCCGACACCACCGCCATCTTTCGCAGCAGACGCCTCATGACCGCGCCCCTCGATACGTTCTTCTGCCGCACACGGCTTTTCCTCTCTCACGACGGAACCCGTCGATCGATGAAGGTAAGTCCGGGCGGGGGCGGCACATACGGATAAATTCACCTCGAGCGGGAAGCGGGATTTCGCTCGAGGGTGAACGTTCAGGAAATCTCGACGGTCGAGTTGCTTTATCGTAGAACCGAATCGACTCAGGTGCGGGTGAGCAGGCGCGTTCGTTCGGTGAGTGCCTCGGTGAGGTGGTCGGTGAGGCGGGCGACGGTGGCGCGGGCGGTGGCGGTGTCCGGGTAGCGGATGCGCAGTGCGAGCCCGGAATCGGTGCGCGAGAACCAGAACTGGGCGTCGTCGGCGCGGCCGACCGCGGAGATGTGCCTGGCGCCGATGGCGTCGTGCTGCGCGGCGCCCGGCAGCGTGCGGTAGTCGATCCAGGAGACCATGAAGATGTCGCCGCGGCGCAGCGCGAGCCCACCGAGGTGCGGCAGCACGGCCCCGAGCGGCAGGGTGCCGAGCGGGATGGCGGCGCGCACGGCGGCGGCGGAGGCCCGGGTGGCCGCGGCGGGATCGGGCAGGGCCGGGATCTCGACCGGCACGTTGGTGGTGAACCAGCCGAGCGCACCGCGCCAGCGCTCGTCGTGCCTGGTGTGCATGGGAAACACCAGGCGCAGCCGGTCCGGGCCGCCGCCGGTGCGGGTGGCGTGCGCCAGCGCGGCGAGCGCCCCGGCGAACGGACGGGCACCGAGTTCGCGGCACCACTCGTCGAAGCGCTCGGCGCCCGCGCCGTCGAGCAGCACGCGCAGCTCGACCGCCTGCGGTGCGGTCTCCCCCGGCGCGACGCCCAGGTCCAGCGGGAACTCCGGCGGCCGGACCCCGCCGGGGCCGAAGAAGGAGCGCCACCCGCGCAGCCGCGGGTCGTCCGGCGCCACCGTGAGCCGCGCCTGCTCGGCACAGTGGTCCACGAAATCGCCGGTGGGCGGCAGGGTTTCGCCGTCGTAGAGGCGGCGCAGGTCGTCGATGGCGAGCGCGATGGAGTAGCCGTCCACGTGGGCGTGGTCGAAGGCGCAGAGCACCGTGGCGACGTCCGGCCGGTCGATCACCCCGAGCAGGTAGGACGGGTGCCCGAAGGCGCCGCAGCGCTGGTCGAGCAGCGCGGGCAGCGCCGTCACCGGGACACCGGGGAGCCGGTGCACGACCGCGGGCACGGGGTGCCGCAGCCGGACCGGGCCCGGCTCGAAGGAGCTGCGCAGGGTGCCGTGCCTGGCGATCAGCGCGCGGTAGGCGGCGGCGAGCCGCGCGTGGTCGACCGGGCCGGGCACGTCGAAAACCGCGGCGAGCCAGATATTCCCGCCCCCGGCCAGGTGCACCGCCTGGTTGAACGACGGCGGGACCGGCGAGGGTTCGCCCGGTCCGGACTCGGGGCGGTACTCGACGAAGGTGCCCGGTGCGGGAGCGAAGCGATCAGCGGTGGTGACCCGCACCGATCACCTCCCGCGGGCGGATCGCACGATCACCGTCCCTGGCGACCTCGGCGAAGACCTCGCGCAGCCGCGCGTGGTAGGGCGCGAGCGCCGCCTGGGCGGCCGGGGTGCCCGGGCTCTGGCAGCCGAGGTAGAGGTGGCGGAGGTCGCGGTTGATCCAGAGCGAGGCATTGCCGGTGGCGCCCTCGCCGGTGAAGAGCATGCCGTGCTCGTACTCCGAGCTGCCCGCGCCGGGAAAGCGGCGGAAGTCGATGTAGGAGAGCATGTTCGGGCTCGCCGCCACCTTGGCCGGGTCGGCGCCGGACATGAGCAGCGCGGTGATCACCGACTGCACCGGCGCCGCCGCCAGCCGCAGCGCGCGCTCGTAGCCCGCGTGCGCGTGCGCCAGCAGCTCCCGGAAGGTGCCCGCCGAGCGCACCGGGAAGGCGACCGGCGCGAAATTGCAGAACCAGCCCTGCGACAGCAGGTAGTCGCCGCGGTCCCTGGTGCTGGTGACGATCATGCCGTAGTAGTCCGGCTTGCCCGCGATCTCCAGGTCGGCGACGGCCACCGCGGCGAGCACCCCTGCCACGAAGCGCACGCCCTCGGACTTGCAGACGGCATCGAAGGCGGCGGTGCCGTCGGCGTCGAGCAGGTCGAATTCGATCGGCCGCATCGGCGCGGTCTCGCCGGGGGCGAGCCCGAGATCGACCGGGCAGCTCGGCAGCGCGCCGTCGTTGTGCCGCACGATCTCCAGCCACTCGGCGATCTCCGGGCTCTCCGGGCCGAACTCCGCGGCCAGCGCGTGCTCGGCCGCGGCGTACTCCGGGAAGCCACCGGCCGGCGTACTGGTGAACGGGCCGAGCGCGGCCCCGGTGGCCTCGGCCCGGTACAGCTCGAGCAGCTCGGGCAGCACCAGCGCCTGCGAGATGCCGTCGCTGAGCGCGTGGTCGCAGCCGTAGTACAGCGTGAACGAACCCGGCCTGCGGACCGCGCCGACCACGAAGCCGGGGTACGAGGTCACGATCGCCTCGCGGGAGAACCGGGCCAGCGCGTACGCGCGGAACGCCGCACCGCCCTCGGTCTCCCCGACGGGACGCGCCTCGAAGGCGACCGCGCTCGCCGGCACCCGCATCCTGGTGACGGCGCCGCTGTCCACCTCGAGCCAGGTGCGCAGCCCGGCGTGCCGGAGGGCGAAGCGCTCGACCGCGCGGCTCATGGCGGTGGCGTCCAGCGCACCCGCCACCTCGGTGGCGGTGGCCAGGTAGGCGTGGTGCTCGCGGCCCGCGTGCTGCCCGGCCGCCACCCCGCGGACGTGGTTCTCCTGGAGGAAGGAGGCGCGCCCCGGGTCGGGCTCGGCCTGCGGCGGACCGGCCGGGTGCCATTCGAACACGCTGCCCGCGGGCGGGCTCCAGTTGGCGAGGGCGGTGATGATCACCCGCGCACCGCCATGGCGGGGACCGGAAGCTCGCCGGTGGTGGCGACGGCGCCGAGCAGCTGGGAGACGGTGTTGATGAAGCGGTGCACATTGGCGGCCGCGACCTCGTTGCTCGGGAAGCGCGCCGAGATGGCGAGGCCGTCCGGGGAGCGCGCGATCCAGAAGTACACCTCGTCGTCGGAGGTCTCGCCGCTGCGCAGCGGGCGCACCGCCCAGCGGCGCCACTCGGTGGCGTCCGGGACCGCGCGCACGTCCAGGTAGGAGACGACGAAGCGCGGCACCGACGGATTCCCGAGCAGGTGCGCGACCCGGGGGTACGGGTAGCGGGCCAGCGGGCGGGCGGTGCGCACGGCGGTGGCGGCCCGGTCGAGCACGGCGTCGAAGCCGTCGGCGCCCGCGCTCTCGATCCGCACCGGCGCCAGCCCGACGTACCACCCCATGGCGTGCACGTCGGCCGGCTGCTGCCTGGTGTGCATGGGCATGGCGAAGTCGAGGGTGTCGGTGCCTGCCAGCGTGCGCGTGGCCTCCGCGACCGTGGCGAGCACGCCGGTCTGCACGGAGTGGCCGGCGGCCCGGCAGCGCGCCTCGAAGGCGGCGGCCTTCTCGGCCGTCAGCGACCAGGCGGAGAGGCCGCTCTGGTGCCTGCCCGGGGTCGGCCTGCGCGGGGAGACGATGTCGAGCGGGAAGCCGGGGAAGCGATCGCCGCAGCGGCGCAGGAACTGCTGCCAGCCGCGCACGGCCGGGTGCGCGGGGGTCAGCTCGTCGCCGTAGCCGCGCTCGATGCCGCCGTAGTCCACGCAGCTGCCGACCTCGGGCAGCGCGGCGGGCTCGCCGGTGCGCACCTCGCGGTAGAGGCGCTGGATCTCGCTGATGGCCAGCATCATCGAGTACGCGTCCATGACCGAGTGGTCGGCGCCGAAGACCAGCAGGAAGCCGCCGCCGGGGCGGGCGGGGACCGGGTCGGTGACGGTGGCGAGCAGGCAGTGCGGCCAGCGCGTCGGCGCCAGCCTGGCCTCGAAGAAGTCGGTGATGTGCTGGTAGACGCGGGTTCCGGTGCGCAGCGCGCCGACGTGGCGCGGCGTGACGTCGACCTGGTCGGCGTGGACGCCGAACCGGTTCCAGAGCGGGGCGCCCTCGGGGCCGGGGCGCACCGTGGTGCGGAAGGTCTCGTGCCGGGCGATCCAGCGCCGCAGCGTCTCCCGCAGTGCCTGCTCGTCGTAGCGATCCGGGATCTCGAAGATGGTGCCGAGCCACGATCCGGGGCCGGAATCGGCCTGTCTTCGGGCGCAGTGCTCCTCGTGGATCCAGCTCAGCGGCCGGTCGTCCGGACGCCACGGATCACCCGGTACGGCGGGCACCCATTCGGTGAGGGTGCCCGCGGGCAGCGGGTAGTCGGCAAGCTCTGTGAATTCCATCTGGAAGACGCCCCATTCATTTTGCTGACCGCATGCTGACAACGACGAGAATGTACGTAAAAATCCTGTGTTTCGAAAATCGCTACTCTGCGGCCCCTGTGCCGACACCTGATCCGCACACCGTTGTCAGCGTAGGGGGGCCACCCCGGAACCCTCTCACCGACCCCGAGTGGGCTTCATCACCATCAATATTTTCGGACATACTGCCTGGTAGAGGTTTCAGAGACGATCGAGCTGGCTACCGTTGGCTGTTCGAAAATTTCTTTCGTGTGAACTCGCTGTTTCACCCATCCAGGGTGGGAGGCGTATCGAATCACGGATTGCTCATCACATTGCCCCAGCCCATTGCGGATCATATGCTGGCGCAGCGCTTCGCAGTGTCGCGAGCGATTTCGAGCAATGAAGTACTTTAATTCCGCCACTCGAGCGAGCAGGGGGTAATCATGTCCGGGGTCCCGGTTCCCGCCATCGAAACAACGGGGCTGTCCAAATCTTTCGGCGCTTTCCGGGCCGTGGACGGTATCGACCTGACGGTCCCGTCCGGAAGTGTCTGTGCGGTACTCGGCCCCAACGGGGCTGGCAAGACCACCATGGTCCGGATGATCGCGACGCTGACGCGGCCGGATGCCGGGCGCGCGGCGGTCTTCGGCTACGACGTGGTGCGCGAGGCCACCGCGGTGCGCTCGCTGATCGGGCTCACCGGGCAGTACGCCTCGGTGGACGAGGAGTTGACCGCGCGGGAGAACCTCGCCATCTTCGGCAGGCTGCTCGGCCGCTCCGGCCGCGAGGCACAGCACCGCGCCGACGAGCTGCTCGACGAGTTCGGGCTCACCGACGCGGGAAACCGCGCGCTCAAGCACTTCTCGGGCGGCATGCGGCGCCGCCTCGACCTGGCCGCCAGCCTGGTCGCCCGGCCGCCGCTGCTCTTCCTGGACGAGCCGACAACCGGGCTCGATCCCCGAACCCGCGCGCAGATGTGGCATACCGTCCGCGATCTGGTACGAGAGGGAACCACCGTCTTGCTGACGACGCAGTATCTGGACGAGGCCGACGAGCTGGCCGACCGGATCGTGGTCATCGACCACGGCCGCCTGGTCGCCGACGGCACCGCCGACGAACTCAAGGCCGGCATCGGCACCGCCACCCTCACCCTGCGGGTGCCCGACCCGGACCTCACCGTCGCCATCGGGGTGGTGCACCGCTTCCTCGGTGACACCGCCGCGGTCTCCGCCGGCGAGGGCAGGCTGGCGGTTCCCGCCATCAGCAACGCCCGGCTCCCGGAGCTGCTGATCGCGCTGCGCGACAGCGACGTCGACGTGCTCGAGGTGGCGCTGGCCAAGCCGAGCCTGGACGAGGTCTTCTTCGCCATCACCGGCAGCAGGCGCCCGGCCGTCGCGGAGCCGGTGTGACCGCGGCGCCGCTCGCGCCGGCGAGCGCTCAGCTCCGGCCCGTCGTCTCCAACCGCATCTCGCTGCACGCCTCCGTCGACCACGCGCTGGTCATGGCGCGCCGCGGGCTGCTCAAGATCCGGCACAACCCGCAGGAGCTCTTCGACGTCATCGCGCTGCCGGTGGTCTTCACGGTCATGTTCTCCAGCATCTTCGGCGGCGCCATCGCCGGAACGGTGACCGGCTACCTGCCGACGCTGATCCCCGGCGTGCTGGTGCAGGTCACCATCGCGGCCTCGGTCGGCACCGGGGTGAAGCTGCGCGAGGACATGAACAAGGGCGTCTTCGACCGGTTCCGGTCGCTGCCGATCGCGCGGATCGCGCCACTGGCCGGCTCGCTGCTGGCCGACATGGTGCGCTACGCGGTGGCCACGGCGATGACGGTCTCGGTCGGGCTGCTCATGGGGTACCGCCCGGCCAGCCTGGCCGGGCTGCTGGTCGCCTGCCTGCTGGTGATGGTGGTGGCCTTCGCGCTGAGCTGGATCTTCGCGCTGATGGGTGTCCTGATGGACAAGCCGTCGACGGTGCAGGGGGTCTCGATGCTGGTGCTGATGCCGCTGACCTTCGTCTCCAACGCGCTGGTCCCGGTGGACACCATGCCGGGCTGGATGCAGGCCTTCGCGCACGTGAACCCGGTCTCGCACCTGGTCTCCGCGGTGCGCACGCTGGCCGACACCGGGCGGGCGAGCAGCGAGATCGCGACCTCGCTGCTCGGCGCCGTGCTCGTGCTCGCGGTGATGGCCCCGCTCACCGTGCGGGTCTACATGCGCAAGGCCTGATCAGGGGGCGGGCCGGTCAGCGTCGTTCTCGGCACGGCGCAGCATGTTACGCAGCCCGTAGGTGCCGGTGCGGCGATCGTAGGCGCGGATGAGCAGCAGCCGCGCCGCGTGCAGGACCACGATGGACGGCACGTAGACGAGCGCCGCACCGGCCGCGAGCCCCCAGCGCCTGTGCAGCAGCAGGGTGCGCGGCAGGCAGGCCATGTACCGGACGAAGGCCGGGACCCCGGTCTCCATCCGGCGCGCCGCGACGCCGACGGTCAGGTTGTTCAGGAAGGCGTTGCGGCCGCCGATCTCGGTGACGCAGAGCCCCATGTCGACATCCTCGAAGACGTCGCGGCGCATGGCGACCGAGCCCCGGATGGCGGCCCAGGTCTCGGCGCGCAGGATCATGTTCGAGCCGTAGAGCACCGGTACCTGCTTCACGCCGTCCGGATCGCGTTCGCGCAGCCGCTTCTTGGCCCGGCCGACCCGGTCGCCGTAGGGCAGCCCGTACGCCTCACCGCGCCCGCAGGCCGCGGCCCAGTGCCCGGCGGTGTCCGCGGCGAAGAACTCGACAACGGTGGCGGCCCAGTGCTCCGGGATCCTGGTGTCGGCGTCGATCCGGGCGAGCAGCGCGCCGCCCGCGGCGTCCAGCCCGCGGTTGCGCGCGTGCACCAGCCCCTGCTGCTCCTCGCGCACCAGCACGACCTGCGGGAAGCGCTCCGCGTAGCCGCGCACGATGTCGGCGGTCTTGTCGGTCGAGTTGTTGTCGACCACCACGATCTCGGTGATCGCCCCGAGTTGGGCGGTGAGCCGGTCGAGACACTCGCCGATCACCTCCTCCTCGTTGTACGCCGGTACGACCACCGACAGCGTGCCCGCCTGCACCGCATCCCCTCTCGATCGGCGGGTGGCCACCTCGGCCACCCGTTCGGCGATCCGCACCGCCCGCTCCGCCGCCGCGGCGGGCGGGATCAGCGCCGCCGCCGCGCGCGCCGCGGCCGCCGCCCGCTCCGGGCGCAGCACATCGACGAGCGCGGACTGTAGCCGCTCCGGCGTCAGCCCGGCGACCGGGATGGCCGTCCCGGCGCCGAGCGCGCGCAGCCTGCGACCCCAGAGCGGCTGGTCGGCGCCGTGCCAGCAGATCAGCGCCGGACGTCCGGCGCGCAGCCCGGCGGCGACGGTCCCGGCGCCACCGTGGTGCACCAGCGCGACGCAGCGCGGAAGCACCGCCGCGTGGTCGACGCTGCGCACCACCCGGATCCGGTCGCCGTGCGGCGCGAACTCGGTGCCGTCGAGCCCGCCCCAGCCGGAGACCACCAGCACGCGCAGCCCGAGCTCGGCGGTGACCAGGGCCAGCGTGCGGGCCAGTTCCGGCGGATCGGCGACGGTCATGCTGCCGAAGCCGACGTAGAGCGGCGGCGGCCCGGCGGCGAGCCAGGCGTCGAGGCCGTCGTCACCGGTGCGCGGGTCGACGAGCGCGCGGGTCTCGGGCGCGAGGCCGAGGAAGCCGGTGAGCGGCCGGGCCGGACCCCACTCCGCGGCGAGGCCGGGGAAGAGCAGCGGGTCGTAGGCCTGGATCTCCGGGACCCCGGCGATCCGGCCCGCCGCTGGACCGACCGGCGCGGGCAGCCCGAGATCCGCCGCGAGCGTCCGCTCGGCGCCACGAATTCCCAGCCACAGCAGCTGTTCCACCGCGGCCCAGCTGACCCGGTGCACCGCGGGCGGCAGCCCGTCCGCGGGCAGGAGCGAGACCACGCCGTTGCGGCGCAGCGGGCAGTAGTGGACCGGCAGGTATGGGATGCCGAGCGCGGTGGCGACGTTCAGCGCCCGCTCCTGCCCGGCGCTGCCGCCGATCAGCACATCCGCGCCCGCGGCGAGCTCGGCCAGCTCGCGCTGCGTCCGCCTGCCGTCACGCAGGGTGAGCTGCGCGATCGCCCGCAGCCGGGTGCGCGGATTCGCCGACTTGAGTTGCCGTCGCACCAGTTCCGAGCCGAGCAGTTCGCCGGTGTCGGCGCCGAAGGGGTGCGTGTCCAGCCCGGCGCCGCGGCCGAACCCGACCAGGTTGGGCGGGACCGCGAGCCGCACCGCGTGGCCCGCTCCCACCAGCGCGACGCCGAGCGCCACCGCGGGCTGCACATCGCCCCGGCTCCCGGAGAACGCGAGCACGAAAGTCATCGAAGGCCCTCCTGGCACCTCGGAACCGGGACGGAAGAACCGTCAGCCTAACCACGGGCCCGGCAGCTCAGCGCGGCGGGAACGGATCCCGGTGCTCCTTCTCACAGCGACCCATACCGGCCGGGAGGCGGCGCGAATCTCCTGGTTCCCGCGGTCGTCGGCGGCCCGCATGGCGCCGATCACATCCGCCCAACCAACCCGAGCGGCCGCAACGAATACCACCTACAGTGCGGTCGATCCGACAGCAGGGAGATCCGGTGAAGTTTCTGCTCGCATTCAACGGGACCCGCGGTGACGTCCAGCCCGCCGTTGTGGCCGGTGCGGAGCTGCAGCGGCGCGGTCACGACGTGGTGCTCGGGGTCCCGCCCAACCTCGTCGAGTTCGCCGCCGCGGCCGGGCTGGACGCGCGCCCCTTCGGCTACGACACCAGGGCGCACATGAAGTCCGAGCCGGTGCAGGCCGCGCTGCGCGGCGGCGGACCCCGGCAGCGGCTGCGCGCCCTCGCCGAGGTGCGCGACCTGGGCTGGGCGCAGGGCGTGCGGGACATGGGCGCGCTCGCCGACGGCGCGGACGCCATCGTCACCGGCTTCGTCACCGAGCAGATCGGGCTCGCCTACGCCGCCGCCCGCGGCGTGCCCGGCGTGCTGCTCCAGCACGCCCCCATCCGGCCCAACCGCAGCACCTTCCCGGTCCCCGGGGTCTCCCCCGCACTGCCCGGCCCCGCGAAGGCCGCGGGCTGGTGGGCCGTCGAGACCGCCATGTGGGCGCTGACCCGCAACCGGCAGAACGCCCTGCGCCGCTCCCTCGGCGCACCCGGCCGCGCGCCACGCTCCCCGCGCGCGGACGCGGAGATCCAGGTCTACGACCCCGCGCTCTGCCCCGAGCTGGCGCTGGAGTGGGCGGGCACGCACCGGCCCTTCACCGGCTTCCTCGACCTGGCCGCCGAGCAGCGCGCCCGGATCGGCGCCGACACCGGCCCCGAGCTGCTGGCCTGGATCGAGCGCGGCGACCCGCCGCTCTACGTCGGTTTCGGCAGCATGCCGATCGCCGATCCGGCGGCAACGGTCGCCGCGGTCACCGCCGCCTGCGCGCACTTCGGGGTCAGGGCGCTGATCAGCGGGGGCTGGCACGACCTCCCGGTGCCCGAGACCGAGACGGTCCGGGCGATCGGCAGCGTCGACCACGAACTGATCTTCCCGCGCTGCCGAGCCGTGCTGCACCACGGCGGCGCCGGGACAACGGCGGCCGCGCTGCGGGCCGGGGTGCCGAGCCTGATCGCCTGGATCGGCTCGGACCAGCCGTTCTGGGGGTCGGTCTGCGAGCGGTTCGGCGCGGGCGCATCGACCAGGGCGAGGGGGCTCACCACCGAGATCCTGATCGACAAGTTGCGCACCGTCCTCGCCCCGGAGACCGCGGCGGGCGCCGGGGCGCTCGGCGCCCGGCTGATCGGCCCCGACGAGGCGCGCACCCGCTGCGCGGACGCCCTCGAGGCGAGCCTGCACCGCACCACGGCGGGAGCGGACGCATGAGGACGCTGCGCGCGGCCCGGATGCAACCGGAGGACAGCACCTACTGGTTCGTCCGCGAGGCATTCGGCTGGTCGGTGGTGCTGCAGCTGGTCTGGCGCTTCCCGCGCCCGCCTGCCGACCGAGCGCTCCGCGACTTCGCCGCCGGACTCGCCGACGGCGTGCTCTCCCGCCGCATCACCGTCCCGAGCGCCCCGCTGGCGCGGCCGCGCTGGCAGCACGAACCGCACCCCGCCGTGCTGCACACCGATCCAGGCACCGTCCCCGCGGGCGCCGTCGAGGCCTGGGCCGGAGCCGAACTCGACGGCGCGCCGCTCGATCCCGAGCGCGGCCCGACCTGGCGGTTGCGCGGCACCAGGCTCGACGACGGCGGCTACGCGCTCTCGCTCACCACCCTGCACCTGGTCGCCGACGGCCGCACCATGGTCACCGCCGCGCTCGACGCGCTGGCCGGAACCGCCGCCGACCCGCTGGCCCGCCGACCCGAGCCGCGCGGGCTCGCCGACACGGTCGACGGCATCGGCGTGCTCGGCGCCGCCGGTCGCGGCGTCGCAAGGGCGGCCGCCGCCGCCACCCGAACCCGCTCCGCCGCACCGGAGATCACCCGCACTCGAACACCGGCACACGAGCGCGCCCCGCTGGCCCGCCCGGCCTGGACCACCGTCACGGTCGCCGCCGAGGCATGGGAGCGGGCGGCCCGCGCGCACGGCGGCACCCCGAACACGCTCTTCGTCGCGGTGCTCGCCGGTGCACTGCGGGCCGCGGGCTACACCGGCACGCTCAAGCTCGGCATCCCGGTGAGCACCCGCGCCGACGGCGACGAGGGCGGCAACGCCACCGCGGGCGTCTCGGTGCCGCTGGAAGGGGACCCCGCGCCCGGTGCCGACCTCACCGCGCTGCGCCGCGCCTGCAAGGATGCCTTCACCCGGCTCGCCGCCGGAAACCGCACGCCCCTGGTGCATCTCACCCCGCTGCTCGGGCTGCTGCCCACCAGGGCCGTCGTGAAAGCGGTGAGCTCCGGCTCCGGTATGCCGGACGCCGTCGCCTCGAATCTCGGCGACTTCCCCGCCGAGCTCGCCCGCATCGGCGACGCGACCGCGAGCGCCGTCGCCTTCCGCGGCATCGCCCAGGGCGTCGACCCGACGCTGCCCTACCGCTTCGGCGACGGGGTGCAGTCCTGGCTGCTCCGGATCGGCGGCTCGATCACCTTCTCGGTCGCGGCATTCGACGAGCAACACTTCCCCGGCGACACCCTGCGCACGCTGCTCGGGGCCGAACTCGACCGCTGGGGCGTGCCACGGGTGCTGTGGTGAACCGCCCCGATCCGGGCTCGACCGGCGGAGATGCGATCCCGCCGCAGAGCCACTACCCTGCGGGAATGGACCGTGTTGCCGGAGCAGACGAGTCATACCTCCTCGCCGAACGGCTTTTCGGGATGGCGGCGCCGATCCAGTACGCCTGGATCTTCCCCGCCGAGCCCGATCCCGCCGCGCTGGCCGGATTCGGGGATCAGCTGGCCGCCGGGCTACTGAGCCGCAAGGTGGTTCCCGCGGTGGTCCCGTTCGCCAGGCACCGCTGGGTGCGCTCGCCGCACCCGCCGGTGCTGCGCATCGAACCGGAGCCGGTGCCGGACGGCGAGATCGGCGCCTGGGCCGACCGCACCCTGCGCACCGCCGACCTCGACCCCGCCGCCGGGCGCGGCTGGCAGCTGGTCGGCACCCACACGGTGTCCGGGAAATTCGTGCTCTCCCTGCTGATCTCACACATGGTGACCGACGGCCAGGGCCTCTACAACGCCTTCGCCGCCGCGCACGCGGGCACCTCCATGAGCGGCCTGCCCAGCGAGGACGAAGTGCGCGGCTGGCCGAGAGTCCGCGCCGACCTGAAGGATTCGCGCACCGCGCTCGGCGAGGCGGCGTCGTCGGCGCGGGTGATCGGCACCGAGCTGTGGCGGCAGCGCAAGGCCGCCGAGTCCGGCGCGAAGCCGGTCGCCGCGAAGGCCGCGCCGCGCTCGGGAACCGCCGAGTCCGGCTCCACCCTCGCCATCGTCGACGTCGACCGGAACGCCTGGACCGCGGCCGCGACCGCGGCGGGCGGCACCGGAGCCACCCTGTTCACCGCGCTGCTCGGCGGCCTCGTCCGTCGCTCCGGCTACCCGCTCGCCCCCGACGGGCTGCTCAAGGTCTGCATCGCCGTGAGCAACCGGGAGGACGGCGACGACCGCGCCAATGCCTCCGGCGGCGTCTGGATCCGGGTGCCGGGTGAGATCGGCCCGGACGCCGGGCTCGCCGAGATCCGCGCGCTGAGCAAACAGGCCTTCATCGAGTACCGCACCCGCGACGACACGCTCACCGAGAACCTGCAGCCGGTGGTCCGGCTGCTGCCGAAGGCGGTCATCCGCAAGCTCATGCGCGCGGTCCCCGGCCCGGACACCACCGTCTCCAACCTGGGCGCCGCACCGGACAGTGCCCTCGAGATCGGCGGGCAGCGCGCCGAGTCGTTCGCCATTCGCGCCATCATGCAGGGGCAGTCGGCGGCCGAGCGGCGCAGGCAGGGCCCGGCCATCGCCGCCTGGGCGGTGGAGTACGACGACAAGATCACGCTCACCTTCTTCGGCATCGACCCGGATCACTTCGGCGACGCCGAGCAGCTGCGCAAGGCGATCGCCACCGAGCTCGACTCCTGGGGGCTCGCGGGCACGCACTGGTGAGGTTCAGCGCAGCCGGTGCCGCCGGGCGGCGAACTCCGCCCGGCGCCGCGCCGGGGTGGTGCCGGTCCACCGCTTGTACGCGTGGATGAAGCTGGCCGCCTCCGCGTAGCCGAGCCGCACCGCGATCTCCTCCACCGACTCCGTCGTCTCGGCGAGCAGCCGATCGGCCGTGGCGTGCCTGGCCTGATCCAGCAGCACCCGGAAGCTGGTCCCCGCCGCGGCCAGCCTGCGGCGCAGCGTGCGCGGGCTGACGCTGGCCCGCGCCGCCAGGTCCTCGAACGAGGGCGCGCCGCCGCCGGGTGCGCCCAACCGGGAGCGGAGCTCGCGCGCCAGCGCCGCCGCGTACGGGTCGCGGCGGCGGGCCAGCAGCGCCCGGCACTGCTCGACGCAGCGGGCGTGCGTCTCGGCGTCGGCGTGCGGCAGTGGCCGATCCAGCACCGCCACCGGGAAGTCGACCGAGCTGCCCGGCTGGTCGAAGCGGAGCGGGCGGCCCATGAGCCGCCGCAGCGCGTCGGCGTGCTCCGGTTCCGGGTAGGAGAGCCGCACCTCGCTCGGCAGCTCCGCCGCGCCCGCCATCTCCGCGATCACCGAGAAGCCGGCCAGCAGGTCGCGCTCGATGATGAGCGGGCGCAGCTCCTCAGGGAGGCCGTGGTCCAGGTAGTGCACCCGCAGCAGCTCGGCATCCACCTCGATCCGAGCCCCGCCGAAGGCGTAGCTGAGCTCCCAGAACTCCACCGCCACGCGCAGCGCCGCGCCGACCGTCGCGCTCGTCAGGCAGGCGTAGCCGTACACCCCGAGCGTGCTCACGCCGTAGTAGCGGCCGAGCGCGAGGCCGAGCGCGGGCGGGTAGCTCAGCCCGGACGCCAGGTTGCGCAGCGCCGTGAGCTCCTGTTTCGCCGAGACCACGGAGTCGGGGCCGAGCAGCTCCGGGGTGCGCACGCCGGTGCCCGCGAGCACCGCCGCGGGAGAAAGCCCGCGCTCCAGCGCGAATTCGACGATAATGGCGATCCCGAGCCCGGGGCGCGGGACCTCGGGTGCGATCTCCCCGGTCGCCCGGTACGGCCGCGGTCTTCCGATCGGCATGGATCGCACCCTAGCGACTCTTCCGCAACCGAATGGCCGGTTTCATCAATTCCTTGTCCGGCACTATCCTTCTGCCCGGCGCCGGAGCAGCTTAGGTTCACCTTACGTTCGAGGTGTCCCGGAGGAACAACCCCATGCAGCCAACCAAGGTCGCCGTCATCGGCTCCGGCCCCGTCGGGACCGATCTGATGATGAAGGTGCTGCACGGCGCCCCGACCCTGGAGATGGCGGCCCTGATCGGCATCGACCCCGACTCACCCGGGCTCGTACAGGCCGCCGAGCTGGGCGTCCCCACCTCCGCGCGCGGGCTGGCCGGGTTGCTCGCCATGCCGCACTTCGCCGACATCGCGCTGGTCTTCGACGCCACCACCGCCGGGGCGCACCGCGCCAATGTCACCGCGCTGGCCGCGCACGGCAAGCGGATCGTGCACCTCACCCAGTCCGCGCTCGGTGCCCACGTGGTGCCGGGGGTGAATCTGGACGCGCACGTCGGCGCGGGCAACATCAATGTCCTCACCGGCAGCGCCCAGGCGACCGTCCCGCTCGTCGCCGCCATCGCCACCGTCACCCCGGTGCTGGAGGCCACGGTCTCCGCCGTGGTGGCGGGCACCCCGGCAGCATCCATGACCAGGGATCGGATCGCCGCGCTCACCGACACCACCGCGCACGCGCTGACCGCCGTCGGCGGCGCGCTGCGCGGCCGCGCCTCGCTCAGCCTGGACCGCACCGACCCGCCGCGCGCCACCGTCGCCACGCTGCGCGCCGCCGTCGGCGCGCTCGACCGCCGCGGCCGCGCTGCCGTCGCCGCCGCGGTCCGGGAGGCGGCGAGCCGGGTCGCCTGCTACTCCCCCGGGTTCCGGGTGGCGGGCGAGGTCGGGATCGAGCCGGGCCGGGAACGCACCGACGAGGTGACCGTCGGGCTGAAGCTCACCGGCGCGGGCGCGCACCTGCCCGTGCACGCGGGCGGGCTGGACCTGATGACCGCGGCGGCCGTCCGGATCGCGGAGCGGATCGCGGTCAGCTCCGCGCGCTGAACGTCACGGTGACGGGAACGTCGTCCTGCCAGGGCTGGCGCGTCACCATATCGGCCACCCGCACCTCGCCGCGCTCGAACTCGCCGGTCGCGGCGTCGACCAGCCGATACGCCTGGGTCTGCCGCTGGATCGGCTGCGCGTCCAGCAGCACGACCCTGACCTCACCCGGCTCGAACCCGCAGCGCTCCTGCAGCGCGGCGATGAGCTGTTCGCTGTGCATGTGCCCGTCGCCGAAGTTCCAGCCGAGCGCGGTGCTGCAGATCCGCTCGCCGTCGGTGATCACGTACTCGCCCTCGCGCCCCTCCGGCATGGCCCGGTGCACCAGGGTGAAGAGCGCGCGGCCGTGCGTGTTCATGGCACGGAAGGCGTAGCCGAGATACTGCAGGATCTCCGCTCGTCCCTCGCCGTAGAACTTCTCCAGCTGCGCCTGCGGCATCGAGGCGATGGCGACCACGTGCTCGCCGATCTTCGCCGCCCCCGACGGCTTGACGCACCACACCGTCGTGTCCCAGTTCCCGGCGTAGTACCGCATGCCGGGCAGGAACGAGACGCGCCGCGGGAACAGGTTCCCCGTGATCACGACCGCCGCGCTCACCGCGGGCAGCAGCAGCACCGCCGGGTGCTCGAGATCGCCGAGCCCGACCCCAGCATTGCCGACGAACAGCATCACGATCCCGATGATCATGAACACGTTCCACTCCAGCGGCACCCCCATCGGGATCGCCGTCAGGATCACCAGGTGGAAGGTCACCATGATCGCGGCCGCCACCGCGGTGAGCCAGCTCCCGGTCGCGAAGAACAGCACCACCGGCACCAGCAGCTCCACCGCCGTCCCGCCGTGCGCGAAGAACCGCGCCCGCCCGCCGGGGCGCAGGTCGTCCGGGAAGTTCTCGAAGAACGACCGCTTGAGCCGCTTGGACCGGACCAGCGGGCTGTTCGACATCATGGTCGCCACCACGAACGGGAAGTGCTTGTTCAGCTTCGAGGTGGCCGCACCCATCCAGATCACCACGAATACCAGCTTCGCGGCCACGATCAGGTCGGCGCCGCTGAAGAGGAAGGCGACGGTGAGGGTTCCGTACACCTCCCCGCGCGCCGCCAGGAAGATCACCTTGTCGCGCAGCCCGAGCACCGCGAGCAGGGCCAGGATCAGCGCGATCTGCCACACCGGAAGCAGTCCGACGCCGTACCCCGGGTTCGCCCTTGTCCCATCGCCGGCCAGCGCGATCACCACCGCGACCAGCAGCGCCGCGTACAGCGCGACGTCCACCGGCGTCCGCGCGGTGCCCTTCGTCAACGGGATCACGTTCGGCCACGGCGGCAGCCGGATCGTGCGCGGCCGCAGCCAGTACAGGATCGACCCCATCGGCGGGTTGTACCGATTGTTCAGCGGCCCGAACCCGCAGCCCAGCCCGACCACCTCGAACAGCAGCGTGAACAGCACGACCTTCTGGAACACGATCGGCTCGGTCCACCATTGCCCGATCGGGCCGTCGATTCCTTCCGTTGACAGCGCGATCAGGTACAGCGCGAGCAGGTACGCCAGGATCTTCCCGACATAGAACAGGTGCAGCACCACCGGCGTCCCGAACCCGACCTCCGCCCAGTGCCGCGCCATGGGCCGGATGCGCTCGCCGCGGGTTCCCGCGCGCCAGGTCTCCAGGTCGACGACCGGCAGGTCGGGCGTGCGAAAACCCATCGGTACCTCCGCGTACAGCGTCCGGGCCGGGCGGCCCCGGATACGGTGACACGTGTTGCAGTTTTCTGTCAATCGATTGTCCGCGAACGCCTCTCGTAGCCGACCGGACGCCGGGCCTCGCTCCGCAGCCGGCGAGGCTCACTTGTCGGTGCCCGACGCCATAGTGATGCCCATGAGCTATGACTGCGTGAATCTGACCGCGTCCATCGGCGACAAGACCTGCCCGCTGCGCCACTATCTGGACCAGCGCTACCCGAACATCAAGCCCATCCAGCCGGCCTTCCGCGCGAACGCCGGCACGCTGCAAGTGCCCGGCACCGGCACCGCACCAGGAACGGTTGGCGCCGCCTTCGACTTCCTGCTGCGCGCCGCTTTCGACACCGGCTACGTCCCCCCCGGGTCGCCCTGCTGGCCGGTCCGATCTTCGAGCACCTGGACCGCCGCGACACTGTCGCCACGGTGGCGGCGCTGGCCGGAACCGGCGCGCACCGCTCGGCCACAGCGGAGGCACTGGAGGTCGCGATCCGCGCCAGCTGGGTACTGGTCCTGTGCACCGAGCTCTACCGCAACCCGTTTCTCTTCCCCACCTCCCCGCTGGCCGAGCTGCTGCGCGGCGGCCGCTTCACCGCTGAGCACCTGCTCGAACTCGCCTCGGCCGATGCGATCGACCAGCTGCACGCCATGCATGTTCTGGCCACCGCCGAGTTCGTTGAGCTTCTCGCCGCTCCGGCCACCATGGAGCAGGGCCCGGTCTTCACCGCCTCCACCCTGTGCGCCGCCGACGCCGACTTGATCGTCGACGGCACCCTCATCGAGGTCAAAACACGCCTCGGCGCCGCGAACGTGCGCACCGGACAGCACTTGGACTCCCAAAGCACGAGCGACATTCACCAGATGCTCGGCTACACCCTATTCGACACCCACGACACCTACCGGATCCGCGCCCTGGCCCTCTACTCCGCCCGCTACGGCCGGCTGCACCGCTGGCCCATGGCCGAGCTGCTCGCCGCCCTTGCCGGCGGTCCGGTCGACCTCGGCGCCGAACGCGCCCGGGTGTGGGAGCTGCTGTCTCAGGGCGACAACCCCCACGCGCCCCGCAAGACCACCGGCTCCACGCTCGTGCGCGCCGAGGCCTGACCCACAGCGGCACACCCTGTTCACGCTCCGCCTCACCCGGATCCGGGGCTGTTCCGGGTGGCGTGGATGCGGGTCCGCGGTCGGCCCGGCACGCCGCAGGCCCGAAGGAGCCGAACGCCTCCGTCACTCTTGAGCTCTTTTCGACAAGCGCCGCAAGCTGCGGCCCGCGGCGGAGTACCGCGACCTCGACGAGGGCGAGTGGAACGAATTCTTCGAGCACTTCGACCGTCACAAGGTTGAGCTCGGCGGTTGCGCACGCCCCTACGGAACCGGCTGCCAGCACGAACATTCTTGCTTCTGCGAACTAATCGGTAATGCCCAAACTGGCGTCGCCTAACCTCACCTCGTGCAATAATCGGCTATTTGGGTGAGCTGCGAAAATACTACCTGCGGTACGGAACGATCGTGAAATCCACCGAAAGTAGGCAGGTTCAGGAAGATGGCCAGGCTGACTGTTTGAAGAATTACCAGAGGGTTCGCTTCGAGCCGGAAGGTCGGATCAATAAGGCAGCCCTCCCAAATTAGCTTTCGTTGCCTGCAGAGAACCTTCTCGCTATCGACTTCAGCTCTTCGAACTCGGAAACGCGGGTCGCCAACTCTGTATCGTTTTTGGAATAGCGATTTCCAACAACGACCCCGGTTGGCCCGTTTTCGATTCGCACGTAGAAGAGGGAGTCTACGATCGCGCAGTCTACTCGCAGGTTCGAGGGGACGGTATTTATATCGACTTCATAGACGGCAAAGCCAGCCGACTCTTGATCTCTCATTATCTGCAACAGTTGCGCATCGCGACGAGCATGGACAAATATGCGTTCCACTCTTACCCCGCGGTCAGCTGCATCCTTCTGCGCTGCGAGATAATCCTGATGGTTTCCGAGTAGCTGATAGCTAAGCTGGTCAACGTCTTGAATGGAAACTGCTTTGACGTAACGCGCGCTTCTGCTAATAGCGTCAATCAGTATTGTCAGCTCGTACTGGGTAGCACGGAATGTTCCTCGCGCCAGGCTCTCTAGATCATCGCGACACTTCCCGAGAATTCGTTCCGCGCGTGCCCGGAACACCGGATCCGCAATTGTGTTTGGTACGCGGTCTCGTGCAGAAACATCCGCGAGATGATCGATCGATCGGAGAATCTTCACTACATTCATGGCATGCTCCGGGTAACGCAGAGCCGTCGAAGTGATCTCCCCAATGTCAGCGAAAGCTTGGCGGAACTTTGCATTTCTTACCAGTATCTCTGCCTGAAGCGACAGGCCGACGCCGACCAGGCTAGCTATGAAGCTGGTATCTGCTGGCACTCCAGCTAGATATGAGACGATGCCTGCAATTACCGAAATAAATGAACCAATAATAGTAGCGAGATATTCTGACGAAACGAGACTATTGTTGCCAGCCGATCGGGTCATTTGTGCTCTCCTGGTCGGAATCAACGCGATCCCGAACTTCCGCAGTAGTACTAAAGCTCGGGTTCGCTCGATCGTAGTAGGTTCGGTTGGTCGGCGTACGGCTTCGACCGGGGCGGTGTTATTTTGACGCGGCGCGGAGTGAATCCGCCTTGAGAGCCCGCGTCGGAATGATGTATCGCTCCACTGATTGAACGCCTTCGCGGGCCCGCTGCGCGGCCGCTTGCCGGATCGCGGACTCGACGAACGCGGTGTAGACGAACACGCCCGTGGTCAGGCGGACGTAGGTGAAGTCGGCGACGAGCAGCATGCTCGGCGCCGGGACCCGGAACTGCCGGTCGACCAGGTCCGGTGCCCTCGACGCGGCCGGGTCCGGTTCTGTGGTGCGGACCTTCTTGCACCGCGCGACACCTTTCCCGCCGTTGGCGCGCTTCAGCCTTTACACCGTACACCGCGCGACCGCGATGCCCTGGCGTTGCAGGTGAGCCCACATCTTCACCGCCCCGTACAACGACTCCGGCGCTCGCCGGCCGCGCTCATCGGGCTCGTAGTTGGCCGGCGAGGATCTCGGTGAGGGCGGTGTCCCACAGGGCCCGTTTCGACGGCGCCCGACGCGCCCAGGCATGGAAGGTTCTCGGGGCGATCGTGCACGCGTGCGCGCTCAGCGCACGGCAGATCGGAACGACCCCGAACCGAGCTCGATGCTCGGCGATGAACCTGCAGATGAAGTCCGTCGCGGGTCGTTCGCCCGCGCGAAGAAAGATGTTGCTGCAGAGAGGATCTCGATGGTCTGCTCCAGCTCGGCGATCTTGCGTTTCTGCTCACGGATCGTCCGCGCTGCCTCCGTCGTCGCCCCTTCGACCTCACCCCGGTCGATCTCGGCTTGGCGGACCCGCTTACGCAGGGTTTCGGTGGTCATCCCCAGCCGCGCCGAGACCGCCTTCATCGCGGCCCACTCACTGTCGTAGTCCTCACGATGATCGATGACCAGCCGGACAGCCTTGGCCTTGAGCGCTTCGTCGTACTTCGCAGGCATGATCTGCCCATCCTTCCCAAGAAAGAAGGTGAGCACCAAACCCGGGGCGGTTCAGTGTCGATCGTTCGATCGACATTGTGACAGCAGCAAGGGCACCAGCGCCCATTTCGGCTCGTAGCTGAGATGGCTGTGAGGTTAGATCTGACTACAAGGCTGCCTCCTCCGCCAACCGATGAGCGGCGGCAGCGCACAAGCGATCACATCGGGGGCAGTCCTCGGTGGCGAGCAAGGTGGAGTGTTGTAATGGCACGGGCGGTGTGTGCACGGGATCGGCCAGCAGGTCTCCGGCAGCGAGGCCATGCTCACCGAGTGGCTGCCCGCGCTCAACAGCGGCTTGGTCCTGCCCGCCGCGGACAAGCTCCCCGACAGCAAGGCGGGGTTCTACGGGGACCTGTTCCGCCCACCCGGCCAGACGTTGTCGGGCCCGGAGACGTGGCACGACGTCGACCCCGGATTCGAGCAAGACCTGCCCACCGCGTAGTAAGAAGCGGCCACAGCCAGCGACCTCACCGTACAGGTCCCCGAGGATCAGCGCCTGGGCCACACACCGAAGTCGATGCAGCGCCTGCAGGGCACCCTCGGATCCCCGCGGGGAATCCCGAACCTGATCTTTCCACCGACTCGACCCCGCCCCACCGACGGCCTCTGCGCCTGGCCCCGCGAGCGAACAATTCTGTGAAGCACCATGACTGACAATCCCGAAAGTCCGGATGAGTACAGGAAGGCATATGACGGCGAACGATTTCAACTGGAAGATCGGAATCCCGGGATTCCTGCAGATCGAGATGGGGCCGAATTCGACACGGGCACTCGGTCAGGTATGGAAGCGGCAATCGAAGTTCAGCGGCCAGTGCATCATCGTCGATCGCTGGTCCGGCCTGGCGCTGGATTCCACACCTGACCCTCATCGGAACACAGAGCCGGTCATGTGGACCGTTCACGGCGACCCGTGGCAGAGGTGGCGGATCATCAAGCTGCCGAGCAAGAAGGTGCTGATCGCCAGTGAGATCGGCGGCCTTGTACTGACTACCGAGAACGCGCCGACGGATGGTTCGCGAGTATGGCTCGATTCGTATCGCGGTTACCCACAACAGCAGTGGCAATTGACGCGCAGCGATGACCAGAGAGCCTTTCAGATCGAATCTGTCGTTTCAGCTCACGCGCTCGATGCCGACTATTCAGCAAAGCTACCTGCCGCGGGTGAGGGACATAGCATCAGCGATCCATCCAAGCCGCTGATGTGGACGAACTGGAACGGCGGCTGCCAGCAGTGGACGATCGCGCGTCCTCTCTGATGCGCCAGGTGGTCATCGAGAGGTCCGCTGGCCAGCGTCTCGCACCGATGCCGTTCCGCCGCAGGGCTTCCTCGCCTGTAGCGGCAATCCCTGCTCGTCCACCAGGGAGGTACTGCCGCCCGGGGATGTCCGAGCATCCCTTTGGCGCGATCATTTACAAGCGCGCCGGTGGCGCGATTAGGGTTAGATTTGTTGTACGGCGGCGCCATCGCGGTCACGTTGGCTAAGTCGCTTGTGCGGAGCACGGGTGAAAAGATTCGGGGGCTTGATGGCGCTGCCGGTGGCGTGTGCGCGCAGGATCGGGCAACAGGCTCCTACGGCGGAGTCATGTTCAGGGACTTGTTGCTTGGGATCGACCGCGGACTGCTGCTGGCCGGGGTTGTGTGGCTCTCCCCGGCCGATGGCGCGGCCGGCTTCTCCGGGGAAGTGGCAACGACAGGTTCTGCGCCAAGACGTCGATTCTCACCGGTCGGCCTCGCCCGGCGAAGTGAGGCGTTACGGTGCTCTTTGCCGCGCTGGATGCGCGAACGGGGCACGGTTGTCGACTTGCCGAACTGGTTCACAGCGGATGCGTCGATCGAGTGAGGGTGGTGCTCGACGAGCTTGGTGCGTCCGGATCGATCGACTGGTCGAGGATGGTGGTGGACGCGGCGTCGGTGCGGGCGAAAAGGGGGGCGATCTGACCGGCCCGAGCCCGGTCGACCGCGCCAAGGCCGGCTCGAAACTGCATGTGCTCTGCGACCGCGCCGGGATCCCGCTCGCGGTGGCGGTCTCGGCGGCCAACACCAACGACGCCCAAGCTCTGCGACCGCTGGTCCGGGCGATCCCGGCGGTTCGCTCCCGGCGCGGACCTCGCCGACGACGGCCGGCGAAGCTGAACGCCGACAAAGCCTATGACCACGCCGAGGTCCGTGCCTGGGTCCGCGACCGCGGCATCGGAGTCCGCATTGCGCGCAGGGGCTTCGAGTCCAGCGAGCGTCTCGGCCGGCACCGGTGGGTGATCGAGCGGACGATCTCCTGGCTGACCGGCTACCACCGGCTCGACCTGCGCTACGACCGCAAGGCCGCGCACTTTCTGGGCTTCCTCACCCTCGCGGCGGCGTTGACCGGGTACAAGAAACTTGCGAAGGTGAACCAGCCCACCTGAGACACGGTCTTATGAACGGTGCGCCGGGAATGCCGAAAGTGATTCTCGTTCTCTATCGGGATTTCTCGAACTACGACCAGTTTCAACGTTCCGGCGCAGGCGGGTTCTGCCCATACGCGAACCGTATGCACGCGCCAGAGAAGCCCTCCAAGGGACCTTTGGCCACCTTCGTTGCCGAGGTCCAGAATGGTCCGATCGGCGCCATCTTCTGGTGGGACCCGACGATCGAGGGGGCGGGAACAAACATCTGCTCTCAGCGACTGGTCCCACTCCAGGAACACCGAGAGCTTCCCTACGCCGAACTACATCAGGAGGAGTGGGATCGTGCAGATATGATGAAGCGCGCGCAGGATCTGCTGGCCGAGCACGAGGGGTCGGATGCCCCAGCACCCGAGGGAACCGTCCCTTGACTCGCTGCCGTCGGGATCGTCGGTGATATCGGGCATCGTCCATGGCCCGTTGAGCGGGCACTGCATGTTCCGTTCTCGCGGGTGCGCATGCCTTTGCCCTCGATAGAGGCGCAGCCTTGCGCGGTGAGGACTATCAGGTCGGTTTCAATGGCGCGCTGGCGTAGTCTGACCGCGGGCACGATGACCCCGCCCATCGCCACTCCCGGGATCCGGTAGCGGCCTGTCCATCAGGTCATCCATCGACGTACATCGCCTCACTGGACGCGGTCGGTTCCTGCCCCTCATCGACAAACTGCACGCGCTCCCCCGGTCTCCGCGCACCCCACTCGCTGCCTGTCAACGGTATCCGCTTCGAGCCGGTTCTGGGCAAGTCACGCTCCATCGGGAATCTCGAAGGCGGATCGAGACCCTGACGCCCCGATGCCTGTCCCCCGCGACTCCACGGACTGCTCCTGCTCGTCAGCGAAATTGCCGCAATTCATGACCACCGCAGTCTCGCGTGCCGCTCCCCGGCCAGCGCCATCGCAGGTGGTTCCGCCTCGCCGGCTGGCAGAGGTCAGAGATCATTGGCGTCGACCAGGCGGTCCTGGATCGCCCGCGCGACGAGTGCTGCCTTGGTAGGAGCAGGTCGCCCTACAGCGGCATATTTCGTGCGGATCCGTTCCAGATGCGTGCCGACCGTGCCGGGCGTGATGTGCAGGTGTCGACCGACGAGAGCTTTGGACTCGGTCTGGAACCAGGCCAGCAATACTTGACGCTCGCGCGGCGACAGCGCTGGCCGGGTCGGGCGGTGATCTTGTGCCATAGCCTGCGCCATTGCGCCGGTGACGTGAGCCCGACTCGAGGCCGCCGCGCGCACTGCCGCGATCAGCTGTTCGGGTTGTTCTTCTTTGGAAACATAGACAGCCGCCCCGATGTCGAGGCAGTCCAGGACGAGGTCGCCGTCGGCGTGACTGGAGTAGACCACGACGCGAAACCCGCCCTCGCACAACTGGGTCAGCGCACCGAGGTCCGGGACCCGCTGGTTGAACTGGAGATCCAGAATCACCACGTCGAACTGGGCGGGGCTCGCGGCAGGGTCGTCGAAGAACGCAGATGGGTTGGTGTAGCTGGCTGCGAGATCGATGGGCGGATCGGCGGCAGCGCACCAGCTCGCGACACCGCCGGTGACGACCGAATGATCGTCGATGACAGCCACGGTCAAGATCGCCTCTGCTCGGGCGGACATCGTGCTGGTTCTCCTCGGGGACGGTCCGGGCCCGTGCCCGGGACAGCTACAGAAACGCCGACTTTATGCCAGAGGTACCGTTGTCCACACCAGTTCACCCGCAGCCACCACAACTCCATCGGGCGTACACATCTTCGCAGCGTCACGTGCGGCCGCCGAACAGTCGCAGGTGACACTCAGCGTCGGTGGCTCATCCCGAGCGCCGGCACCGATCAAGACCACCCGGGCTCGGGTGCGAGCGCCTTCGAGCAAGATCATCGGCGCGGCCAGAACGCTGCTACGCGCAGGCGCCGACAGCAGTGGCACAGCCCCGATCACCGAACGCTTCACTACGACACCGCGGCGCTCGGCGGCCGAGATCGCCACGGTCAGTTCATCGATCAGCGGGTGCGCGGACACCTCGACGGGATCGAACATCCGCCGGAGCCGGGCAGATTCGATGAGGCACTTCGCGCGGACGGCTGGATTTCCGGCCGGATCGTCAGTGTGGAGGAGCCCGGTCAGTAGGGGAACGAGTTCGCTGGAAAGTTGGCGTAATCGCACCAGATTGTCGTGGTGCAGCGCTTCGCGCACCGCGGCCGCCGCCCGTACCTCGGTCAGCCCGGTCAACGCCGCCTCGCTGTCGCGGACAGTAACGCGCAACAGATTGCTGAACCAGATCGCCAACGCCTGCAGCGTGGCGACGCTGATCACTGCGTACACCAGCGCGACCGAGGATCGGGTCTGTCCACTATGGCTGATCACCACCACCACTTCACCGCCCCACAGGATGGCCAGCACCCACATGCTTGCCCAGGTCGGCCTTCTGCCCGACATGGCAGCAACGTGCCAGCCCAGGGCCCCTACCGCCCAGTTCGCGCCGGTGGCGAAATCGGCTGAGTCGAGCAAGGTCACCTGTATAGGTCCGGCCACGACGGCGGTCACCATCGTGGCCCACCACATCAGCATCGGAATCTCCCAGCGAGCGTCGACGACTGCGATGACGGTGATCGCGAGTACGACCGCCAGCACCAGCGATTGTCCCGTCGGATGGGCGGCCGCAAGCCCCAGAGGGCTCTGTATCGCGGTGACGATGGCCGCGACGAGCACGAGGCCGTATCGGTAGCCGCCGAGCAGGCGTTCACTGTGGTCGACCTTCGCCGGACCGGGCGAGGTGTGTGGGATCGAATGCCAATCGATATCGATTTCCGTACCCCCGCCCGGCGCTGAGCGGATCTCGACGGCCACTCCGGCGTCGGCCAGCCGGCGCCGTATCGAGTTACGAACGCCGTAGCGGGCGCCTACCGCGCGCGGATCAGCGGGATCGAAGCCGACACCGTCGTCGGCGATGACGAGCCGGTCGTGGGCGAGTCGAATACTCACCTCACTGGCTGCGGCGTGGCGATCGACGTTGGTCAGCGCCTCACGCGCCGCGGCGAGCACAGCACGGCCGATCTCCGAGGGCACCTGCAGGGTTTCCGGACCCACGTACCGTACGGGCGTGCGGGTCGATTCGCCGAGCTCTGCCAGTGCCTGTGGCAGTTCGATGCTCGGGTTGCCCTCGTAAAGCCCCGCGCGGCGCAGAGCGCGCAGATCGCGGCGCAGCTGTGCGTGCAGGATGCCGGCCGGGACACGGACCCCGTGCGCCAGCATGGCCAACGTCGCGGCCGCGGTGTCGTGCATCGTGGCCCACGCTTCCCGCTCAGCACGCTCTCGCGCCGTCGCGACCTCGGCGACGGTCTCGGCGTACGCGAGCTCGGCCTGGGCGATATCGGTGTTCGCCGCCGCGCGGAGCACCAAAGCTCGCAGGGTTGCCGCCATCGCCCATTCGACGAGTACGAAGTCGAGATTGAAGATCGTCAGCGGATTACCCACACCCGGCACTCGCGCTGCCCCGGCCGCCCAGCAACCGACGACGACGAGAGCCATCGACAACGAGCGCAGCGGACTGCACGAGATCGCCATCGCCACCACCGCGGTCGCACCGACCGCGAGCATCGGTGTCCCCACAGTGGTGAATTCCGGACCATCGACCAGCACCGGCGTGGCCAGAACATACACAGCCGCGACCGTGACGTCCCGGACCGGCCACCAGCGGACCGGTCGATCGGTGGCCAACCTGAACGTCGCCCACAACAGCAGGACCGCAGAGACCGCCGCCCCCGCGCCGGTCCCGGTGCCCCCGATGAGGTGGGCACTCGCAGCCAGCGCTTCCACCGCCGCCAGCAGGACCACGCCGAGCCCCCGAGCCCGCCCTGCCACTGAGGTGACGGTGAGACCGTCACCCGGACCCGCTGCACCGTCACCACCCTCGACCGCCCGGCTCACCACACCCCACTACTCGCGCTCTCCACTCTCACAGCAGGACCCGAGCTGCTGGTCGGCCCAAGCACCGCCAACTTCGCAGGACAGCGATGGCCCGACATAGCGGGTGCCGGGCCGCCTGGTCGATCGGCATTTGCGAGGCCGGCACTGCATTCAGCCGTGCACCACAGTAGTACGGGTTGTCCGGCGAACACCAGATAGCGCTGCAACTCTCCACCTGCGAGGCTGCTGAGTATCGGTTCATCGGTATTTGCTCACGCCATTCATCCACGCTCTCGATAGGTAGTCCCCGATGCGTTGCTCAGTCCTCAGCAGGAACACTTCGAAGTCGCGTCGACTTAGGGCAATTTTCGCTCACAGGGGGCCGTCGCCTCGCCCGAAACGCCGAGGTCGACGCATCGGCCCAGCAGCTGAATAACCCTCTGACATAGGGAGAGTAATACCTCCGGCTCGTTCGATGAGCTGGTTTGGATTTCATTAATACTATTGTCCATACAAAGAAATTTCAATGCGAAATTACTTTCAGCACGTGTCCGTCTCGATGGCGGGCACATTTAGTGCTTAGGTACGAACCGAAGGATTGACGGTGAGTAACTCCAGGAGACGAGCAGCCAGGTGGTTAAGGCCCTTGGGCGCCTTCGTCGCGGGTGCGGCAATTGTGGCTACGGGGTCACTCGTGGCCGCAGGCCCGGCGCAGGCTCACACACTCACGTGTGGAACCTACGGCAGCGCACCGAGCTTCGGGTGCCTCGAGTTCGCTGGCTTCAGCGGCCAGTCGACGTGGGGATACCCGGCGGACGGCAACGGCCACAACTGCACCAACTACGCTGCGTTTCGCCTCGCGCAGAACGGCGTGGCCAACCCGGGCAACCTGGGGCACGCCAAGGACTGGGACAACAATGCCGGATCCTCGCCGGTAAACAATACGCCGGCCAAGGGTTCCATCGCTGTGTGGGAGGCATATTCGACTCCCGCGCTCGAGTTTGGGCATGTCGCGTACGTCGACACCGTCACGGGTTCGGGGCAGAGCCTCAGGATCGAGACCAGCGAAGACAATTTCAACGGTACGTCGATGCGTAGGAGTATCGGCGTGGGTGACGTGGAGTGGCCGGACCACTTCATTCACTTCAAGGATCTTTCGGACAGCTCCACGGAGCAGCCGGCGCGGATCGCCACTCTGGGCGGAGACGGCCACGTCTACGTCAAGCAAGGGGCCCTCAACGTCACCTGGAGCGACATCGGCGGAGGATTCGCTTCGGTCAAGATGTCGCGCAACCGCATCGCGGGTGTCAACAACGGGCAGCTGCTCGTCAAGGAAGGAGCGCTCAACGCGACCTGGACGGTGACGACCGGGGCTGTCGATGCCTACGAGGTGACCGATAGCCGTGTCGGCATTCTCGTGGGTGGAACGCTCTTCGTCAAGGACGGCCCGCTCAACGCCGTGTGGACCGAGATCGGCAGCGGCTTCACGTCGTTCAAGATGTGGGGCAACCGCATCGTCGGCATGAACAACGGCAGCCTGATCGCCAAGGAGGGCCCGCTCAATGCCACCTGGACCACGCTGAGTGGTCCGGTGGACGACTACGACGTCACCGAGGGCCGCATCGGCACCCTCACTGGCGGCGTGATCAACGTCAAAGTCGGTCCACTGAACGCGCAGTGGACCTACGTCGGTGCCGGCTTCGCCTCGTTCAGGCTGTCGCCCAACCGAGTGGCTGGGATGAACGGCGGCAGCCTCATCGTCAAGGAGGGACCGCTCAACGCGGTATGGTCGACGCTGACCGGAAACGTCGATGACTACGAGGTCACCGACACGCGAGTCGGCGTGCTGATCACCGGAAACGTCGACGTCAAAGAGGGTCCGCTCAACGCCACCTGGTCGCGAATCGGAGGTGGCAACGCCTTCACCATGTCCTAAGAGCACCTATCGGGTTCGGTTGCCGAGTCGTCGCCAGCAGATGAACGCCGCCCCGAGTGAGAGCAGACCGCGGTGACGTCGGGGCGGCGTTCCCACCGGGTCGCCAGCCGGCGGAACTGGTGGAGCAGGGCCAGGGTCTGCTCGACCACCCAACGAACCGGTTGGACGTTGTCACTGCTGCCGCGGCGCGGAATATGGGCGGTGATGGCGCGTTCACGCAGGTCTTCGTGGACGCGGGGATAGTCGTAGCCCTTGTCAGCGACCAGGGCCCAGATCTTGGTCCGCGGCCGTCCCGGCCGCCCGCGTAGCGGGCGCACACTGTCGAGCAGGGGAGGAAGCATCAGGTGGTCATTGAGGTTGGCGGCCGAGAGATCAACGACGAGGGGTATGCCGTTTCCGCAGATCAGGACGTGGTGTTTGGAGCCGGTCTTCGCGCGATCGACCGGGCTCGGCCCTGTCTCGGGACCCCTTTTTCCCACGGATGTGGGAGGCGTCGGCGATGGCCCGGTCGAAGTCGATCAATCCGGCAGCGTTGCAGTGATCCAGCATCGCCTGGTGCATCCGGTCGAAGACTCCGGCTTCGGTCCAGTCTCGAACTCGCCGCCAGCAGGTCATGCCGGATCCGAATCCGAGTTCCTGGGGCAGGTCTTTCCAGCCGATGCCGGTGAACAGCACGAACGGGATGCCCTGGAATACCCGCCGGTCGTCCATTCGCGCTGGTCCTAGTGTTCCGGCGGGTTTGATTGGCAGTAGCGGTTCTATCACTGCCCACAACTCGTCGTCCACGATCCAGGGTGCTGCAACGACCGAATATGCTGCACGACAATAGCAATCGCCGCTACTCAGACGATTCCGTTAGGGGCTCATAGTGTCGGCATCTGGTGGGCGTTCTGGGGTGTCGGCACCCGCCTGCTGGTCGCCGGGATCAGCCAGTTGACGAATCCGGCGCGCACCGCGCAGGGCATCCTCGGCATCGAGGACCACGGCGCCGAACAGGTGGTGCACGAACTCGGCTTCGCCAACCTCGCGATGGGGCTGGTCGCGCTGATCGCCCCGTTCGTCGACCGCGGCATCCACGCCGCCGCCGCGGGCGCGATCTACCTGGGGCTGGCCGGTGCCAGGCACGTCGCCAAGCGCGGCAAGGGCGCCGACGAGAACGTCGCCACCTGGACCGACCTGCTCGTCCTCGCCGTGGTGACCGCGGGGATCATCGCGAGCTGGGTGTGAACCTCGACGCCTGGCACGACCTGTTCCTCGCCGCCGCCGGGGCGGGGGCGGCGCTCGCCGGGCTGATCATCGTCGCGATGAGCGTCAATGTCCGCACCATTCTCGCGATCCCGTCCATGACCTCGCGGGCCGCCACCACCGTGGCCGGGCTGATCCTCATCGTTGTGGTCTCCTGCGCCGCGCTCGTCCCCGCTCAGCCGGCGGCCGCACTCGGCATCGAGATCGCGCTGGCGGCCACCGTCGCGCTCACCCTCGCCGTGCGCTCGGCCGGCTACATCCTGCGCGCCCGCACCCCGGCCATCGGGCTCGGCCTCACCCTCGGCAAGGCCGCGCTCGGCGTGCTCCCCACCGCCGGGATGTTTCTCGGCGGGATCCTGCTGATCCGGTGGGTCGATACCGGGCTGTACCTCGTGGCCGGGGCGGTCATCGTCGGCTTCGCCACCTCGGTCACCAACGCCTGGGTGCTGCTCGTGGAAATTCTGCGCTGACCGGGTTACGAAGGTCGCCGCCCCGGGAGGAACTGGGCCAGGGACCACGCCGACTTCCGGGAGAACAGCGAGTCGCGCTGAGATGCCCGCTCAGAGCCCCGGATCGATCCGCTCGGCGCCGGGGCAACCCGTTCCGGGCGCATCCCGGCCGGTGTCACCGCGTCGCCCCGGCTCACGGTGGCGAGCCTGTTCACGGCGACGCCGCGGTCGTGGCTCGCACTATCCAGCGTCAGGCGCTGGGTGTCGGCGTCGAAGCGGCGCACGGCCTGCTCGACAGCTGAGTCGGCCGAGTCGACGGATTGCTCTGCTAGAGCAGAACTTCGAGATCCACGGCCGCCGCAGACCCGGCGACGAGCCCCTCCGCCGCCCGCACCGCCTTCTTCACCGGCAGCACGTAGGTGCCGCGCTTCGGGTCCGGGAACAGAGATGTCGACCACGAACTCCCGCCGACCCGCACCCGCACCTTCACCGCGCCGAACCCGGTGGTCCGATGCCCGTAGCGCTCCTCGATCTCATCGGCCACCGCTTCCGGCAGGCTCAGGAAATGCCAGGACCCGGCCCGGATTCGACCTGCCGCCATCCGGGGGATCGGTGTGGCAGGATGGCTCGCGCACGACGTGTTCTTCTTCGTAAACGACGAATGAGCAGGGGGTTTGTGCAGTGACGAGTTCACCGATCGATCTCGAGGAATCCGCCCCTCCATCGGATGGGGCGTACGCGTTCAGCGTGTTCGACAGCGACGACGACGGCCTGATCTCGGCCGCCGATCTCATCGGGACGGTGCGCGCACTGGGGCTCGAACTCAGCGCGGAGCAGGCCGCGGAGTTCGTCGCGGCGGCCGACGGCGATGGCGACGGGCTGATCTCGCGCGCGGAGTTCGACGAGGTGCGCGCCGGTCAGCAGGTCGAGGACGGCAACAGCTGGGTCGAGGAGGCGTTCTACGCCGTCGACACCGACGGCGACGGCACGGTATCGGTCGAGGAGCTGGTCGAGTTCGCCGCCGGGCTCCACAGCCTCTTCACCGTGGACGAGGCCGATGGCCTGTTGGCCGGGTACGACTCCGACGGCGACGGCAAGCTCACGCTCGACGAGTTCGTGGTGCTCTTCACCGGCCTGCTCGCCGCCATCACGCCCGATCCGGCGGCCGAGACCGCCGGCACCGCCGCCTGATTCACCGACTTCGAGCACCGGGCCGGTCACCGCGACCGGTGCCGGTGTCCTGCCACGGGAAGGAATCACCATGCCGTCGCAATCGGCACTGCGCACCATCAACGCCGCGATCACCCTGTCGACCGCCCTGGCGGGCAACGCCCCCGCCTTCACCGGCGAGGTGATCGACCGGGAGGAGGCGGTGGCGATCGTGCCGGACCTCCCCCGCCTGGACAAGACCCTGCACGTGAGCATCGAGCAACTCCGCTCCGGCGGCAACCTCCCGTCCCGTCTGCAACGGGTATGGAAGGAGATCGGGGTCGAGCCGCCGGAGCGATTCTTCGAACGGCGGCAGGAGCTGGGGGCGGAATCCCGCAGATTCGGGAGTTTCGGTGTCCGCCCGAACGATTCGGTGGTGCTGGTCGCCTCGTCCCGCCCGGGACGGTTCAGCTTCCTCTCCACCGACGGCGGGGCGACCTTTCGCTGGCTCGGGCGCAGACCGCAGCCACCGGCCCCGATCGATATCCGGCCGGGCTACCTCGTCGAGAAGGAACGCCGTGACCGGGCCGTCGACGCGCTGCCGGCCACCGGCGTGCTCACCGGCTACACCTCGCTGCTCGAGCATTTCCGCGTCGCGGGCGAGCTCCGCTTCTCCTCCTGGAACTGGTACGGCGGCAAGAAGCTGCCGATCAGCAAGGACCCGGCCACCCGGATCCAGGGCACCTGGGCACCGATCCAGGGGAGCAAGAACGCCGGTGGCTACCGGAGCACCTCGTGGGGCACCCCGTCCACCTGGTACCTGGTCGAGGGTGCGAACCACTACGTCCGCGAGGGCTGGTTCACCTGGCTGTAGCCGTCCGGCGCGGTCACCGCCCGGCCCAGGAGAGCAGAGCCGGATCGTCCAGGCTGTCGAGCAGCCGATCGTGGTCGACGACCTTGCCCGGCTCAGCGCCGATTCCGGGTCGATCCAGTGCAGGTCGTCGATGACAGCGCGACGGCGCCCTCCGTGCCGATCAGCCGGGCCGGGCGCCGCGCGGCGGCCACGGCGGCTGGAGCCACCCCGGCCCCGGTCTGCGGCCGTTCGGACGGGCTCGCCGTGTGCGGGATCGCCGAGTTCCACGACCCCCGCGTTCGGATGAGGGGCCCGCCCGCGCCACGCGGTGCAGCAATAATGGGCGTCGGCGAATCGCCCTCCGCTGATCCGGACGCGACACGGACGCGATTCCCGGCGCGATTGTTCGGGCTGCGGCGAGGTGGGTCAGCGACCCGAACACGACGCCGGCCCCGCCAGTAGACCGCGCGCCCTCCCCGATGCGCTTTCGCACAGCACCCGGGGGGGGTCCCGGCTGGATTCGACGTGGGCGCGAGCAGATGGGGCCTCCAGCGACTTCGCGCGACTGTTTCCCGCGACAGCATTGGCGGCGCCACCCGTCTCGGTGTGTCTGCTCCCGTCCTTTGACGTTTCCGGTTGATAGATCACCGGACTGCAGCAGGCACCCCTCTGGCGACCGGCATCCACCGCGAACAGATCGCGGTCATCACGCCCCTGGGCCCCTGAGGCCACCTGCGCCTGGGCCACCGCCTAGCAGACAGGCCGCCATAGCGACCCGCACAGGTAATTGGGGAACAACAGACCGAAGAGGGCGCCACCCAGCTCGGCCGAGCCGGTGGACAGTTCCGCGACGTTCGCGCCCGCCGGTTCGGCCTGAGCCGGTGCGGTGGACAACAGCAGTGCACCGGCGAGCAGGGCTGCCGCCATCATGTTGCGATTGGTCTGTTTCACATCAAATCCGTTCTACTGCTTAATTTTTGCGGTGGGAAACGTGAGCCGACTCGACAGGGGTCAGAACGTCAGCTGTCGAACAACTGGATATGGACGTAGCGACTCTGCGGACCCCGCTCGTCCACGATGACTATTCGATAGATCGTCGCACCGCCGGAGCCACGGTATTCGTCCTCGGTTCGGAGGATCGAGGGCGAGGTGTCGAGCGGCGGTCCCGCGATGGTGGATTCGGCGACCCGGAACACTTTGCTCGGCGTTTCGGCGAACCTCGATGCTGCCAGCAGCCGATCCACTCCCGCTTCGTCGGTCGCGAGCGCGATCCGGTAGAGGGTGTCCATGCCGTGTTCGGTGCGGGCGTCGAGTACCGAGGCATTGTCCGGGATCACTATGCCCCCGAAATCGGATGCCTGCTCGACGATCTCGGCGGTGTTCTGCGGCTGCCCCGACCGGCCCCGTGGCTCGTCGTCCCGGCCCGCAGCACCGCACCCGGTCAGCATTCCGGCCACGGAGCCGATCGCGACCCAGGCCAGTACGGCTCGCATTCTCATCGGGTCGGATCGGTCCTTTCACCATCGCGGCTGTCGTCCGATCCCGGCAGGTCGACGGCGCCGTTCGCCGGTATCGGGCCCTGATACCGGCGGACATCGCTGGTTCCCTCGATGTCGTACTCACGGGCCAGCCCCGCCGTGTGCAGTTCGCCCAAGTCCTTGTCGTAGAACAGCACACCGGCGATTTTGGTCTCCTTGCCGGTATCCCAGTTGTATCGGTCGTACAGGTGCACCTTGTACTCCACGTCCACGGTGGGCACCGCCCCCTGCGCGGGCTCACGCGTGATCACCGCACCACTGACAGCGAGGCTGATGCCGTTCATCGCGAAGAACCAATCGGCGCTGAGTTTCTCGTCGATATAGAAGCCCCTCCACCTGGACTGGAACTGGGTCGGCGTGTCATAGGCTTCGGCTTTTACCTGGGCCGAAGCGACCTTTCTGATCTCCTTCTCGGCTATCGAATTGGCCACGGTGTTGGCCGCGGGCACGTCGTGCAGGACCGAATCGACATTGACCGTCAGGGTGTCTCCGCTGTTGTCGAGGTAGTGCCACAGGTGTGCGGACGCGTGCGTATATCCTTTGATATCCGCGGCAGCGGCCACCGCTGCCGCCACTTCGGCGAATCCGATGTCGTCGAATGTGCTGTACCAGGGCTGCGAGTTCCACTCGCCCGCGCCCGGATCCGCCTTCGGCGGCTCGGGTCCAGCGGGAATCGGCAATGGCGCGGGCGGCGGCACCGGAGCGGGCCCCGGTGCCGGGCTCGGAATCGGGCTTGCCTCCGCGACGGGTGCCGGTGACGGACCCGGAGTCGGGCTGGGCTCTGCCATGTATCTGCTCGCTCGTGCTCGATGGGATTGCCGGTTGATTCAGACGGAGAGGGCGGGCGCTTCGTCGATCGCCGTGTGCTGCCACCAGGTGTGGCTGCCGAAGCCGTATCGGAGCAGATGGGCGCCGGGGTCGACGCGCGCCGGAACCTCGAAATCCGCCGTGGCGAATGTCGGTGCCGCGCGGTCGGGGGAATAGCTCAGAGCCGAGGAAACCCGATCGAGCACCGCGGTCATATCGGCGTGCCTGGACTTGGCGGAGTCCTTCACGGCGTCGACCGCCGAGACGATCCGGGACCGGTGCGACTCCTGCATGGGGTGGTCGATCAGCAGCGCCCAGACTCCCAGCGGCAGGGTGAATCCGACGAAGGTCATCGGCTCGGTGAGCGCGCTGCTCAGATTTATCGCCTGGTTGTATACCGTGCGTTCGAGGCGGGCACCCGCGTTCTGGACGATCTTCGACACCGCGTCCAGGTCCCAGCTGCGGCCCGCGAACGATTCACCCAGTACGCCGGCATTGTCGCCGAATGCCCGCGAGCCCTGCCTTTTCCAGCTCCCCTGCAACCAGGTGCTGCCACCGGCGATATTCACCGACGCCGAATAGTCGTTGACGCCGAGGAGGCCGATCCGCTCACCGACGACCTGGAGCGCCTCCCAGTCGCCCATCAGCGGTTCCAGGTATTCCTTCGCGGGCCGCATGCCGATCTTCTGTCCGAGCGCCTCGTCGTAGGGGCCGATCAATTCGATACCGGCGGTGACCACGTCGTGCACGGTGGCCGGTGCCTCTCCCACCTCCGGCATGGTGGGCAGGTGCAACCCGGCGAAGCGCGTGACCACACCCGAGTCATCCGATTGTCCCGCACCGGTATCCATGACCGCCCCGAGTCCATCGGTCGATTCGGTCTCGGCGTTTTCATAGGTGGTTCTCGCGGTGCCGAGGTGCTCACCCAGCCGGTGGACCGTGGTCAGATCGCTCCTGTGCGCGGCGGACAGCCCGCTGTGGAATGTCTTGAATGCCGGGGCCAGAGTCGACAGGAGCTCACCCGAGCGGGCCGGCAGTGCCACACCCGGTAGCAACCGGGTGGCATTCGAGGTGAAACTCGCCGAAAGATCCCGTAGATCCAGTCCGAACCCGGAGAGGCTGGGTTCGTGTACCTCGAGTTCATCCACAACCGCTCCCGATGCCGCGCGTGAGGTTCTTTGCGAACAGTAGTGGTCTCTTAGAGCGCCGCCAAGACCCCGGTGCAAGGGGCTGGCGAAGAATTCGGCAATGCCCTACTGCTCCGGTTCGGTGGCTCCGTAGCTGTTGTCGCGCACGATCGCCACCATGCGCCGGCTGCCGCGACGGTGGCGGTACCGCTTTCCCATCCGGCGGGCGCCGGCTGCCGCCGCCACTCCCGCTGCCGCCGCGACGAGCGCCGCGACGACGAGCGCGGGCACGGTCGGCTGGCTACCGAGCAGCACCCATGCCGCGCCCGCGACGGCAACGGCGGTCGCCGCGGCGCTCACGGTCAGCCCGGCCGAATTCGCGAACGCGCCCCGGCCGCGGCGCAGTGCGCGGAGATTGGATTCGAGGTAGGCGAGGGCGAGCAGGGCGAGCAGTGCGACGCCGACCGCCGCGGCCGTGGTGAGCGCCGACTGCGCGGTGCGGAATTCGACGCGCTGGGCCGCGACCTCCGTCTCGCCGCGCAGCAGGGTCAGCTCTGCCGTTCCGGTTCCGGCCACGATGTAGGGGTTGACCGGTGCGGGAACCGTTGTCGGGCTGCCGGGTTCGATCGGGGTGGTCGTGCCGCCGATCCGCGTCCCGAGCACGACGATCGACAGCCGGGCGGCATCGGCGTCGACGCCGTCCACGCGCAGTGGGACGGGCGCGGACAGATCGATGTCGACGGGTCCGGTCGCCGGGTCGGCGTTCGCGAGGGTGACGGTTCCCGGCGTGAGATCTCCGCCCGCGTCCGGTCCGCCGAGTCCGACGAGGGCGACTGCGCAGGCACCGATGGCCAGTACCGCGGCAATCGCGAAGGGCACGCGCGGTGACGCGATGTTCACCACCTCGCGGATGGGCACCAGGTCGGCACGATCGAGGTCGATCAGCCGAGCTCCGCGGGCCTGGACGTCGCCCTGCGGGCGCATCCGCGCTGTCGGCGGCGGGGGCGAAGGCGGGGTGGCGTGGCGCGTCGGAGGAGGCATCTGGCTGATCGTCCGAGTGGCGGGCATGGGCACGGTGGGCGGGCTCGGGGCGCGCCGGCCGGTGGTGTTCCGGGAGCCGCCGGTGGCCGCGGCCACGATGGTGTCCGCGCCGATCACGGGGATGCCGACGGGGGCGAGCCAGCCGCTGCCCCAGCAGTGGGCAGCGGGTGCGGCGAGCGCGATGCCGAATTCCTCGGCCGAGCCGAAGCGCTGCGTCGGATCGGTCGCCAGGCCGCGCATCACGACCGAAGCGATCGGCTCCGGGACGCGCGGCGCGGCCTCGGACAGCGGGATCGGCTGTTCGTAGGCGTGCGCGTAGAGGGTGGCGAGGTGGTTGGCGGCGGGCGGGAAGGGCAGGACACCGGAGAGCAGCTGGTAGAGCATGGTCGCCAGCGAGTAGATGTCGGTGGCGGGCGAGAGCTCCTCGCCGCGGACCTGCTCCGGTGCGATGTAGGACGGGGTGCCGATGATCTCGCCCGCCTTGGTCACCAGCGTCTCGTCGCCGCCGACGATCTTGGCGATGCCGAAATCGGTCAGCTTGATCGCGCCGCCCGCGCCGAACATGAGATTCGACGGTTTGACGTCGCGGTGCAGGACACCGTGGTTGTGCGCCGCCTGCAGTCCGGCGGCGCAGGAGAGCGCGACCGCGACTGCCGTCGCGGCGTCGAAGCCCTGCGTGGCGAAGCGATGGGCGACCGTGCCGCCGGGCAGGTACTCCATGATCAGCAGACACAGGTGCTCGTGCTCGATGTAGTCGAAGACCCGCACCACGTGCGGATGGTCGATCGCCGCCATGACGCGGGCCTCGGCGACGAAGCGCCTGCGCACCGTCGGATCGTGGGCGAACTGGGACGGGATCTGCTTGATCGCGACGGTCCGGCCCAGCCGGCGCTGGACCCCGGAGAGGACCACCCCGCAGCCGCCGCGGCCCACCTCCGAGCCGAGGTCGTAGCCGGGCAGGGCCGCGCGCAGCCGGCCGGTGTCCGCGGTCACCGTGTCTCGCTCGTTCACGCGATCGGCCCCCGTGACACGATGCGAACGGTGTCGGCGTTCCCGGAGACGTCGACGGTGGCGAACTCCGGATCGAAGGCATCGTCCGGGCCGGAATCCGGTGTCGGGGAGAGGTATCCGAGCACGAAGGCGACCGCGGCCGCCGCGCCCGCGGCCCCGAGCCACACGCCCGTGTCCGGCACCCACCAGCGCAGCACCGAGGTGGTGAAGCCGAACACCAGTCCGATACCGACCCCGGGGGCGAGCAGCCGGACCCCGCGCTGCCACCGATTGGCCGAGAGCCGGTGCCCGGCGATGCCGATCGCGGCGTCGAGCAGGGCGAGCGCGGTCAGCACGGCGAGCGCGATGCCGAACAGGCCGTACACCGACCGGATCGAGCCGCGCACGTCGGTCACCGTGCCGACGTGGCCGAGCTCCGCTCCGTCCGCGCCGACGACCGCGAGCCGGCCGGCGATGAGGCCGGTGGCCTGGCCCTCCAGGCCCGCCGGATCCAGGTCGTAGCGCAGGGTTTCGGTCTTTCCCGGCGCGATCTTCAGGCCGACGGCCGTCGAGTAGGAGAAGAAGCGGAGTCCGAGCACCTCGCCGGTGAGGTCGACCCGCCGCACCTCGATCTGCTGGGCGCCGTTGTTGCGCAGCGTCACCGCGATCGCGGCCGGGCTGTCCGGGGTCAGGACGACCGGGTCGGCGCCGCTCCGACCGGCGATATCGCGGTCGTCGACGGTGGCGGTCAGCTCGACGCCGTCCGGCTGGGCATGCGCCGGTCCGGACGACAGCAGTGCCGCCGCACCGAACAGGACGGTGAGCACCGATATCGCGAAACGCCTCGGGTGGATGGTCATCGGTCTCTCCGGGTCGAGCGGTGCGAGATGAGCCGGTGGCCGTAGAACCAGCCACCGAGGAGGAGGAAGAACAGCAGGATCGCCAGCGTCGACGCGCCGCTGTCGACGCGGCTGACCAGCACCACGTCCAGCTGGGCCGTCAGCGGGCGTCCGCACCACGTCTGCACGTCGTGGCGCCCGACCGCGATGGCGGACAGCGTCAGCTGCGCGGTGAAGGAGCCGTCCGCCGTGGCGACGGCAGTGCCGACGGGTGTCCGGCCGATCTTCAGCTCGACCTGGGCGCCCGGGTCGCAACCGCGCCCGGAGGCCGTCACCTCCCCGCCGGGGGCGATCGCCGACGGGGTCAGCTCCAGCACGGCGGAGCCCGTCGGACTGCGGTCGTCGGTCACCGGCGGGTCCTCGACTTCCGGTTGCCCGGTATCGGGCTGCCCGGTGTTCGAGCCCGGGTCCCGCCTGTCCGACTCCGGATCCCGCGTGCCCGGGTTCGAGGTGTTCGGGTCACCCGTTCGCGGGTGCGGATCTCCCTGGTTCGAGGTGTCGTCCTCGTCGTGCGGGCACTGCGGGCTCCCCGGCACGCACGGGTCCGGCTCCCGCGGGAAGGTCGGCGGTGGGTTCGCAGCCGAGCAGGACGGAGTGGTTCCGCAGGTCGACGGCGGATCGCTCCCGGCGCACGGGTCGGTCACGCACCCCTCGGCGGTGGGGGTGCGCGCACACGGGTTCGTCGGCGGGCACGGGCCGACGCCGGTTCGGCACCCGGGGTAGGGATCGGTACCACCGTTGGCGTCCGGATTCCCCGTGCCGGACCCTTCCCCGGAGTCGCAGGTGGTTCCCGAGCACTCTTCGTCCGGTACGGGAGCCACGGAGGTCGGCGGTAACGGCGCGCGGACGGTGACGGTTCCCGGCGGAAGGGCCGACACGGTCGCAGCCATGGCCGCCAGCACGAGCAGTACCGCCAGCCCGACACCGGCGATCCGAGCTGTCCACGACCGTCCACGCGTGGCCCCGGAAGGTCCGGATGCCCCAACGGTTCTGTGTCGCAGCAATGCTCGCCGACGACCGCTGCCCCCGGCTGCGTCTCCTCGTCCCGGAATCCGCATCGGCCCTCCCCGGCGATCACAGATCGATCAGTGTCATTTTAGAGCCCGCGCACCGAAACGGAGCGGTGAACTGCGAGCCCTACACCGTTGATCGCCGTGCGGCGGTCAACCGATAACGACCACGGCGGGAACCAGGACGACGCTGCACGCTCTGTGCTCACACCGCACACACGCCCCCACCCCGTCCGGCACCCTCTAAATTCGAAAACCGAACGGTTGGGAACAGGTGAGGAGGATGCGATGGCCGTCGTATTCCGATCGAGCGACTACGCGCCGCAGGACCGGGCGGACGCGACCCGGGTCGCGATGCAGGAGCAGTCGGTTCCGTCCTGGGTGGTGCTGCCCGACCCGGACGCGGTGGACTCGCTGATGCAGGTCTGGATGTACGGCCAGGCGTGCATCTTCCGGGCCGAGATGACCGGGTTCCGGCTGCTGCGGTCGCCGCGGCAGGTGCGCACCGGGCCCGCCGAGATGCTGTCGATGACCGTGCAGGAGGCCAGTAACGGGTTGTTCGGGCAGTACGGGAACCAGCAGGTCCTGCGCCCCGGCGAGCTGTTCCTCACCGACCTGAACTCGCCCTACGACTACGGGCAGCCCACCTACGGCAGCTCCTGCTGCCTCCAGGTGCCGATCGAGGCACTCGGGCTGCCGCACGAGGTGGTGCGCGATGCCGCGACCCGGCTGGCGGCGAGCCCGCTGCACACGCTGGTGCTGACCCACATCGTCGAGCTGACCCGGCGGGCGGACGAGCTCTCCGCCGACCCCTCCGCCGCCGCGCTCGGCAACACCGCGACCGACCTGGTGCGCACCCTGCTCGCCTCCGCCTACGACATGGGGTACGCGCGGGGGCTGATGGCGGAGGTGCTGCTGCCCCGCATCCGCGGCTACGTCCGCGGGCACCTCGGCGACCCGGACCTCACCCCCGCCCGGATCGCGCGGGCGCACGACATCTCGGTGCGCAGGCTGTTCCAGCTCTGCGCGGAGGCCGGGTTCAGCCTGGAGCAGTGGATCATCGAGGAGCGGCTCACCGGGGCCCGCGAGGAGTTGCTGCGGACTCCGGACGCGCCGGTCGCCGCCGTCGCCCGCCGCTGGGGCTTCGTCAACCACGCGCACTTCAGCCGTCGCTTCCGGGCCGCCTACGGGCTCTCCCCACGCGAGGCGCGGCGGACCGGCGCGCTGGGGACAGAACCGTGCGCTGCGAGCCAGCCGGGGCCGCTCGGCCCGGCTTAGCGTGAGCGCGGTCGACCCCTTCGAACCGGAGAACGCGCCATGAGCAACAGCCCCGACACCATCGTCCTCGTCCACGGCCTGTGGATGACCCCGCGCAGCTGGGAACACTGGGTGGAGTACTACGGAGCCAAGGGCTTCACCGTCCTCGCCCCCGGCTACCCGGGGTTCGAGGTCGAGGTGGAGGCGCTGCGCGCGAACCCGGCGCCGATCGCCGAGCTGACCGTCCGCGACACCGTCGACCACCTGGCCGCGGTGATCGAGGCGCTGCCCGCGGCGCCGATCATCATGGGTCACTCCTTCGGCGGCACGCTGACCCAGCTGCTGGTCGACCGCGGGCTCGGGGCGGCAGCGGTGGCGATCGACTCCGCGCCGACCGAGGGGGTCCGGGTGACACCGCCCTCGCAGGCCAAGGCGCTGTTCCCGGTGCTCAAGAACCTCGGCAACCGGCACCGGGCAGTCGGCTTCACCGCCGAGGAGTTCCACTACGCCTTCACCAACACCATCGACGAGGCGGCCTCGCGCGCGGCCTGGGAGCGCTACCACATCCCGGCGCCGGGCAACTGGGTGTGGACCTACGGCGTCTTCGAGAACTTCCGGCCCGGCCACCACGAGACCTGGGTCGACTACGCGCGCGCCGACCGCGCGCCGCTGCTCTTCATCGCCGGCTCCGAGGACCACATCATGCCGCCCGCGGTGAACCGGTCGAACGCGAAGCTCTACCACAAGTCGGCGGCGGTGACCGAGTACCACGAGTTCCCCGGCCGCTCGCACTGGACCTGCGCGGAGCCGGGCTGGCAGGAGGTCGCCGACCACGCGCTGGAGTGGGCGCTCGCGCAGGCGGCGCGGCCCGCGCGGGCGACCGACTGAGCCGTGCCGCCGGGGGTAGAGTTCGAACTCCGCGAGCACGGTGAGCGGAGCGCGACATGGCACTACTCCTCGACGTCTCCCCGGCGCGGCCGCTCGACCAGGCCGCGCTGCGCGGGGCGCTGCGCCGGGCCGGGCTGCCCTCGACCGTCACGCTCTCGCCGCTGCACCGCACGGCGGTGCGGCTGCGGCTGCACCGCTGGAGCCTCGGCGACGGCGCCGCGCTCGCCCGGCTGGAGAGCACCGGGATCGCCGTGCGCGCCCGGCCGCGCACCGGCGCCGCCGGGCTCGCGGTGGCGGTGTTCTCGCCCGGCGCGTGGAGCCTCGCGCACCACCACGTCGTCACCCCGGAGCCGGACGAGCCGACCCTCGCCCTGATCGACGAGACCGCACCGCTCGACTTCCGCAGGGCCGATTCCGGCACGGTGCTGCTGCTGCAGGTCGACGTGGCGCGGTTGGCGCTGCCGCGGGACGTCCCGCACCGGGCGGCGCGCAGGCTCCGGTCGAACGACGCGCTCGCCGGGGTGGTGCGGATGTATCTGCTGCAGCTCGCAACCGTCGCGGCCACCGCCCCCGAGCTGCTGCCCGAACTGCACAGCGGCACACTGGAATTGGTGCGCGCCCTGCTACTCGGCGCCGCGGGCGACCCGGCCGCGGATGCCGACCCGAGCCGGCGCATCCGCGCCTACATCGCCGAGCACATCGACGACCCGGCGCTCCGCGCCGACACCATCGCCGCCGCCGCCAACATCTCCGTCCGGCAGCTGTACAAGGTGTGGGCGGGCACCGGGACCGGCCTCGCGGAGCACATCATCGCGCTCCGCCTCGCCCGCGCCAGGGAAACCCTCCGCACGCACCGCCACCTCACCGTCACCGCCGTCGCGCACCGGCACGGCTTCACCGACGCCACCCACTTCGCCCGCCGCTTCCGCGCCGCCTACGCCATGAGCCCGACGGAGTGGCGCGCCGGGCGGGCGCCGTCGATCACGGCTGACCGGTGACGAACGCCTGCAGGGCGTCGGAGAACTCGGGGCCGCCCATGATCGATCCGCCGATGGCCCCGCCGATCAGCACGCCGAGCGGGATGCTGACGCCCCAGATCAGGAACAGGCAGGCGCCGAGCAGGCCGCCGACGATGGCGCCGCCCGCCACGCCGGGCATGTTCTTGTTGATCTGCTCCATCAGCCTGCCGTACGAGCCGATCTCCTCGGCGACCACCTTCGCCGGGGTGGGCGGGGTGAGCGTCAGGGTGCGGCCGTCGGCGGCGATCTCGTGCGTCATCGTGATCTCGCGGCCGTCGGCGGCGTAGTGCCGCGGCACCTCGAGCACCGTCGCCCCGTCGCCGGTCTCGAGCAGTACCGTTCCGTTGCCCGCCTGCTCGAACCGGCCGTTCTCGACGGTGGCGGTGACGACCCGGCCCACCGGCGACACCGCGATCCGGTAGCCGATTCCGTGGTCGATCCCCGACGTCGTCGTGCTGCCGGCCGATTCGGCCGGTGACGGTATGGACGGTTCCGCACCCGCGGTAGCTGTGCTGATGGCCATGGCCGAGGCTGTGATGAGAACAGCGGCGGTCGTTTTTCCGAGCGTCATTCGATCGAACCCCTCTACGCGGTTACCCCTGCCAGATGGATCGAGTCGGACCGCGAGCGGTCGTCGGCGTGCAGGAGTGTACGGGCTCGGGAGGTCGACCGAAGGAGCGCCCGGTGCCGACGGGTTCAGATGGCGACGGCGGCGCCGCAGATTCCACAGGACTCGAACTGGGTGCGACCCCAGCGCAGAACCGGGATGAAGAAGATCGTGAGCTGCGTGTACTCGCGCAGCCGGGTCCACTGCGTGGTGTTGTGGCAGCGCGGGCAGGTCCGGGTCGCGCCCGGGCCGATGGGCTTCTGTTTGCGGCCGTATCCGAAGAGGAGGAACACCCCTCTCAGCGTAGCGGGGGCGGTCGCGCACCGAATACGCTGACGGTCGTGAGCGCGCCGGGGCCGGGTTACGAGGAGGCGCTGCACGCCGCGCGGGAGATCGCACGCGACCCCGGGACGGTCGTCCACCATCCGCACCCGGGACTGGAGAACGCCCGCTACGGCCGCGGCTTCGCCTTCCGGCAGCGGGTCGGCACCGATCGCGGGGTGGTGGACGGCTACATCCTGGTGAGCACCGGCGGACGCGCCAGCGGCATCCTTTCCCCTGGCGACTCCATCGACAAGCGGATCGCGGAGCACCTCGCCCGCGCCGAGCACCTCAACCGCGACATCCCCGACAGCGATCTCACCCCGGCGCATCACCTCGCGCTCGCGGCCTACGACGCGGGCCGCGCCCGGATCGAGAGCACAACCGCCGACGCCGACTATGCCGAATACATCCTCATCACCCTGCGCCGCAACCCGAACACCGGCGAGCCGGGCCGTAAAGTGCTCGCCCGCAACGATTCCCTGCTCCAACCACCGGAACCCGGCCGCCGCTACACCCAGCCCTGCCCCCGCTGCACCCGTCCGGCGCTCTGCAACGAGCGCTACCCCCGCCTGGTCTGCGACCACTGCCGCGCCCGCACCACCGACAGCGCCGGACGCCGCATCACCGGCTTCAACACGAGCATGGGCGGCGGCATGATCGCCTACTACACCGACACCCTCGACCGCGCCCAACACGAGGAATGCGCAGAGGTCACCCGCACCGGCAGGTGCCTCGTCGACGGGAGGGCCGCGATCATGGAGGAGGCCCGCTTCGGCGGGATCGCCATCCAGCTCGTCGCGAGCGACCCGCGCTGAACACGGCTACGGCACGCTCCCCATCCCGAGCGCGACGGCGATATCGCCGGGCACCGGGTAGCTCCGCTCGACCGGGAGCAGCTCGGCGACGTCCGTGGCTTCGCGGATGGTCCGCACGGTGTCGGTGATATCGGTGATGGCGACAATCCACTCGTCGAGATACCGCCGCACCGCGTCGCCCGCGAGCCCGACCTGCAGCGATCGATACGGCAGCGGAGCGGAGCGAAGGTCCCGCTCGGGATCCCACTGCACGCGGACCGGCGCGACCAGCCCGTCCCGCCACTCCCGCTCGGAGGCGTGCACCCCCGGCTCGAAGTGGCTCAGCGCGCTGTGCCGCAGCGCCCACTCGAATCCATCGCGGGTGATCCTGATGGCGAGCACCCGCTCCTGCCCGGGCTTGGTCGCCCAGCCGCTGCGGTACATCATCCACAGGAACGAGGGCTTGATCCAGGTCATCCGCTCCACCTTGAACCCGGCGCCGAACCGGCCCGCGCGCACCGCCGCCGCGGCGATCTCCGGGTTGTAGGCCTGGTAGACGACGAGCGATTCGGTGTCGAAGTCGGCCCTGATCTCGCGGAGCGGGTGGTTCATGCCTCGGATGGTGCCCGGTCCGCGCCGCCCGGTCGACCGATTATCGAGGCCGTGGCGACGGCTACGCTTGGCCCGCCCCGAACGGAGAGGAGCGCCCCGCAGGATGGATTACCCCGTCTCCCTCGCCGTCGAGGATTTCGTCCCGGTCGTCTTCACCACCTGCGGCGTGCTGCTGCTGCGCCGGGTCACCGGCACGCCGGGCACGATCGCGGCGGCGGCGCTGATCGGTGCGGGCGGCTTCGCGAAGGCCACCGCGAAACTCGTGGTCGCGCTGGACGGGCCCGACCTGGTCTGGCTCCGCTCCGCGCTGTTTCCCCTGCTGACGCTGGGTTTCGCCCTGCTGTACCTGGAGCTGACCCGCAACCCGGGGATCTCCCGCACCCGGGCCGCGATCGCCGCCGCCGTCACCGGGGTCTGTGCCGTGGCCGCGCTGCTGGTCGCCGATGCGCTGCCGATGCTGGTGAGCACCACGGTCTTCGCGACGCTCACCGCCGTCCGGCTCATCGGTCTGGCCAGGTCGAGGGGCGATACCCTGGCCGCGGTCCTGTTCGGCGCGCAGATCGCGGTGTTCTTCGTGCTCGGCCCGCTGGGTGCGCGGGCGGACCAGACCGTCGCCCTGCAGTGGATCGAGCAGCTGACCAATACGGCGGGACAGGCAGCCTTCCTGCTCGGCGCGGTGCGGCTGGCGCGAACGAATCAGGGTGAGCGGATGCCGTGAGCACCGGGCCGCCTCGGGGCTAGGTTCAGCTCCCATGGCAGGGCTCGTCGCGACGGCGTTCAGCAGCGAAGAGGCCGCCGCCGTGCTCGCCGATCCGGAGCTGCTCGCCGCCTGGGCCGCCCAGGGCGCGGCGTTCGCGGTGATCGGCATCGACCGGCTCGATCCCGACGTGCCCGCGAGCGACCTCGACCCGAGCCTGCTCGGCACCGCGCTGGCCGCGGCGGGCGGCCCCGCGGTGCTGGTGGCGGCGGCCGCGCACATCGACCTGCCGTACAACCTGGCCCGCCGCATCCTCAGCCTCGACCACCTGACCCGCGGGCGGGCGGGGGTGCTGCTCGGGGTCCGCGACACCCGCGGGCGTACCCCGGACGCCTGGAGCGGCGCCGGGCTCGGGACCGGCGCGGAGCTGGGGCCGGAGACCGCGGCGGAGGTGGTCCGCGCCCTGACCCGGCTGTGGTGGAGCTGGCCGCTGGCGAGCGTCGTCGCCGACCGGGAGTCCGGCATCCTGGTGCGCTCCGACCGGATCCGCCGCGTGGATCAGCGCGGGGTCGTGACCACGGCCGGACCGCTGAGCGTCCCGGCGTCGGTGCAGGGCGCGCCGGTCCTCGCCTGGTACGGCACCGACCCGCCCGACGGCGTCGACTTCACCCTCGCCTCCTCCGCCGAGCGGGTACTGCTGCGCACCGTCGACCCCGGCCCACCGACCCGTACCGCGGGCGAACTCCTGCGCGCGACCGCCGGCCTGCCCCGCGGCACCGGCACTCTGCGGGAGATCCTCGGCCTCCCCACCCCCGCCGACCCACTCCCCGACGCCCCGGCGGCCTTCCCCGCCCCCTCCCCCGACGTCTACCGCTGAAGGAACCCCGCATGACCGAGCTGCGCGCGCTCCTCACCCGCCCGGACGCCGACACCGCGACCCTGGCCGCGACCTACCGCCCGATCTTCGCGCGGATCGCGGAGGGGAACGCGGCACGGGAGCTTGCCCGCGAATTCCCGCACGAGCAGGTGCGCCTGCTGGTGGCGGCCGGATTCTCCCGGCTCCGGATCCCGCGTGCGCACGGTGGCGACGGCGCCACGCTGCGCCAGCTCTTCGTTCTGCTCGCCGAGCTCGGCGCCGCCGACCCGAATGTCGCGCACGTCTTCCGCAACCACCTGGCCTTCGTCGAGGACCGGCTGAACGCCCCCGAGCACCCGGCGACCGAGCTCTGGCTGGAGCGCTTCCGGCGCGGCGACTTCGTCGGCGGCGGCTGGACCGAGGCGGGCAGCGCGAAGTTCGGCGAGATCGCCACCCGGCTGCGCACCGTCGACGGCGTCACCCGGATCACCGGCGACAAGTTCTACGCCACCGGCAGCATCTACGCGGACTGGCTGGATGTGCTCGGCCGTGACGAGAACGACCGGGTGCTCACCGCTCTTGTCGCGCGGGACCAGGCCGGGGTGGAGCTGGCCGACGACTGGGCCGGGTTCGGGCAGCGGACGACGGCCAGCGGCTCGGCCCGCTACCGTGACGCGCTGGTGGACACCGTCTTCCCGGCCGAGGAGCGCTTCGCCTACCAGGGCCTCTTCTACCAGACCGCGCTGCTCGCGGTGCTCACCGGCATCGCCCGCGCTGCCTTCGCCGACGGTGCCCGCGCGCTCGGCGCGCGCGGCCGGAACTACCCGCTCGGCACCGCCGAGATCCCCGCGCGGGACCCGCTGCTGCAGCAGCGGATCGGGCTGCTGGCCACCCGGGTGTTCGCCGCCGAGGCGGCGCTGGAGAAGCAGTCGGCGACGCTGGACGACGTCGCGCTCGCGCACTTCGACGGCGCCGACGAGCGGGAGCCGCTGGTGACGGCGACGGTGCGCACGCACGAGGCGCAGACGGTGATCGTCGAGGCCGCGCTGGAGGTCACCGGCGGCATCTTCGACGCGCTCGGCGCCTCCGCCACCGCGGCGCCCGCCGGGCTGGACCGGCACTGGCGCAATGCCCGCACCCTTGCCTCGCACAACCCGCGGGTGTTCAAGGAGCGCGTGCTCGGCGACCACTACGTCAACGGCACCCCGCCGCCCGCCTCGCACGCCTTCCTGCGGCCGCAGGGCCAGGGCACGTGAGCGCGCGGACCGGGCACGTGCTGCTCGGGCTGAACGTCCTGGTCTACGGCTACATCCCCTCGGCGTGGCGCTCGCCGCTGCTCGGCGACCGCGACTTCCTGACCCCGGAGTACTGGGCCCGGATCGGCGCGCTGGCCGAGCGGGCCCGGCTGGACGCGATCTTCCTCGCCGACGGCCTCGGGCTCGGCGACCCCGCCTACGACGCCAACCCGATCCGGCTCGACCCGACCGTGCTGTGGGCGCACGTCGCCCGCGCCACCGAGCGGGTCGGGCTGATCGCCACCGCCTCGACCACCTTCAACGACCCGGTCGAGCTGGCCGCCCGCATCCTCACCCTCGACCACCTCTCCGCCGGCCGCGCCGGCTGGAACCTGGTCACCACCAGGGACGACCGCTCGGCCGCGAACTTCGGCCTGGACAGCGTGGTCGCCCGGACACCGCGCTACGAACGCGCGGCGGAGTTCGCCGAGCTGGCCCGCGCGCTCTGGGCGGCCGCCGGAACCGGCGCGCGGATCCGGCACGCGGGCACCCACTTCCGCTACGACGGCGACTTCCGCGCGCCGCTCTCGCCGCAGGGGCAGCCGGTGATCTTCCAGGCGGGCGGCTCGCCCGGCGGGCGCGACCTCGCGGCCAGGTACGCCGACGGTGTCTTCGCCGCCGAGATCACCCTGGAGACGGCGCGCGAGCACTACCGGACGGTCAAGGCGGGCGCGGCGCGCGCGGGCCGCGACCCGGCCGAGGTGGCGATCCTGCCCGGGCTGCTGCTCACTCTCGGCTCCACCGAGGAGGAGGCGCGGCGCCGGGTGGACGCGCTCTACGAATCGAGCCCGAGCGGCTACGCGGCGGGGTGGCTGTCGCACGCCATCGGCGTCGACGTGAGCGCGCTCGACCTCGACGAGCCCTTCCCGCCGGAGGTGCTGCGCGCCCCCGCCGACCCCGAGTTCTTCACCGGAAGCATCGGCTTCCGCGAGTCGATCCTGGAGCAGATCGGGCAGACCCGGCCCACGGTGCGCGAGTACCTGCGCCGCACCCGCTACGCGGGCTCCGGCCACGGCGGCTTCGTCGGCACCCCCGAGCAGCTCGCCGACCGGATCGAGGAGTGGTACCGCGGCTACGCCTGCGACGGCTTCAACCTGCAGCCCGACATCCTGGTGGACAGCCTCGAGGTGATCGCCGACGAGCTGATCCCGCTGCTGCACGCCCGCGGCCTGTTCCGCGCCGAGTACGAGACCGAGACGCTGCGCGGCCATCTCACGCGAGCGCGCTCCGCCGAGAGGATCCCATGACCGGGTACGCCCACTTCACCCTGCTCTTCACCCCGATCGGCGTGCACCCCGCCGCGGCGGGGCTCGGCGCGGCGCCGACCGGGTTCGCGGACTGGATCGCCGGTGCGCGCACCGCGGAGCGCGGCGGCATCGACGCGATCTTCATCGCCGATGCCCCGACCGCCGCGCTGGAGGGGGCGGCCACGATCAAGTTCGAGCCGGTGACGCTGCTGACCGCGCTGGCAAGGGAGACCACGTCGATCGGGCTGATCGGCACCGCCTCGACCAGTTTCGGCGAGCCCTACAACGTGGCGCGGCAGTTCGCCTCGCTGCAGCTGCTCAGCGACGGAAGGGCGGGCTGGAACTCGGTCGGCACCTCGCACCCGGGTGCGGCGGAGAACTTCGGCGACGCCGAGTGGCACGACCACGCCCGCCGCTACCGGGTCGGGCACGAGTTCACCGGCGTGGTGCGCGAGCTGTGGCGGGCGGGGCAGCGGCCGATCCGGCACCGCGGCGAGTTCTTCTCGGTGGACGGGCCGCTCGACATCGACCTCGCAGGCACCGTCCCGCCGGTGATCTGCCAGGCGGGCGGGTCGGAGGCGGGGATCCGGCTGGCCGCCGAGCACGCCGACCTGACCTTCGCGGTGCTGCCCGACCTCGCCGCCGCGCTGGCGTATCGGGCGCGGATCAGCGAGGCGGAGGAGTCGCGCCGGGCGGGCGGCTCGGTCCGGGTGCTGCCCGGCGTGGTCCCCTACCTCGCCGACACCGAGGCGGAGGCCCGCGCCTACAAGGCGAGGCTGGACGCCGCGGTCGACCTGCGCGCCGCGTTGCCGGTGATCGCGCGCTACCTGCACGTGGACGCGGCGGTGCTCGGCGCGCTCGCGCCGGACGAGCCGTTCCCGCTCGAGCTGCTGCCCGCGCCGGACCAGGTCGGCAACTCGGTCGCCACCTACACCTCGCTGCACACCGTCATCACCGGCGGTGCCATGACCACCCGCGAGGTGCTGCTGAAGGCGTCGGGCGGCAACCGGCACCGCGAATTCGTCGGCACCGCGGAGGCTTTCGCGGCCGATATCGATCGGTGGCTGCGCGCGGACGGCGCCGACGGCTTCACCCTGCTGCTCCCCGCGACCGCCCGCGACCTGCCCTACTTCAGCGACCGGGTGGCGCCGGTGCTGCGCGGCGCCGGGCTGCTGCCCGCGCAGCCTGCGACCGGCCCGCTGCGAGAGCGGTTCGCCGGCTAGAACCCGAGCCGCTCGGCGACCTCGACGATCCCGGCCTCGGTGAGCGAGCCGAGCACGAGATCGGCGCGGGAGAAGTCGAGTTCGACGGTCATGGCATTGGGCACCGCGACGGCGCGCAGCCCGGCCGCCTTCGCGGCGGCGATGCCGTTGGCGGAGTCCTCGACGGCGATGGCGTCGGCGGGGTCGATGTCGAGGGTGTCGAGGGCGAGCCGGTAGACGGCCGGGTCGGGCTTGCGCCGCGGCACCCGGTCGCCGGTGGCGAGCACGGCGAAGCGCTCGCGCAGCCCGAGCCGCTCCAGGTGCGGGCCGACCCACGGTTCGCTGGAGCTGGAGGCGAGCCCGACCGCGAGCCCGAGCGCCTTCGCCTCGTCCAGCCAGGCGAGCACGCCCGGCCGGACCACCTCCGACGCGATGAGTTCGTGGTGCCTGGCCAGCCGGGCGGCGCGCAGCGTGGCCTGGTCGATGGGGTGCCCGACCAGCTCCTCCAGGTGCTGGGCGGCGTCCCAGCCGGTGGTGCCGATATTGGCGGTCCAGAGTTTGTGGTCCAGCGTGGCGCCGAGGCCGCTGTAGGTCTCCTGCCACGAGGTGTACGAGGGGGTCTCGGTGTCCAGGATCAGGCCGTCGAAGTCGAAGATCACCGCACGCAGCGTCACCGTTTCACCGTACGCGGGCGATGATCCCGCGGACGGTCGTGCCGTCCGGGAGGGTCCAGGGGATGGCGATCTCGCCCGGTGCGGGGTCGGCGTCGGAGGGCTCCGGCGCGCGGACGAGCGCGATGTCGGTGGCGTCGGGGGCGGGGCCGACGAGCACCGTCGGGTCGGGGGTGTCGCTGGCCTGCTGCGCCTGCGCGGCCACCTCGCCGCGGACCAGCGCGGCCAGCTGCGCGCGGAAGACCGGGTCGGCCGGGGCGTCGTGGACGTACCTGGTGCCGAGCACACCGTGCTCGGTGGTGCCGATGAGCGCGTCCGGCAGCGGCGCGTCCCGGTAGGTCATGGGGGTCAGGAAGGCGCGCCCGTCCCCGTCGGTGACCAGCACGATCTCGATGCCGACCGCGCCGGCCGGATCGTCGAGGCGGAATCCGCCCGCCCGGTGCAGCTCACCCTGCCCGGCGTACCACGGCTGCCGGGGCAGCCAGGCCGCGAGCAGTTCCAGCTTGGACGGGACCAGGGTGGTGCGGTGCACGATCGCCATGTCCGTGCAGTCTGCCGGACCGCGCTACGGACCGAACTGCCGGACCAGCGCCGGGAGCTGCTCCGGGGTCAGCCCGGCGATCACCACGATCCCGGCCTCGTCGAAGACAGAGCGGGCGCGGGCGATGTGGTCGGCCGAGGTCACCACGACGGCGTCGCGCACGCCGATGTCGCGCAGGATCCGCGCGGTGAATTCGGCGTTCTGCAGCGTGGATCCGGCCTCGGATTCGATGTGCACGCGGGCAGGCGCGATTCCGTGCGCGACGAGCCAATCCGCCATCGCCGCCGCCTCGGTGATTCCCTGCTGCGGGTTTCCGCCGGTGACGACGACCGGCGAGGCGGGTGCGAGCAATGCCTGGACATAACCGGCCTGGAGGCGGTGCACCAATTCCGGCCGCATGCTCCCGTCCGGAAGTAGCCCGTAGCCGAGGACGACCACCGCGGTCTCCGGTCCGCGCACCGCGGGCGGCCCGGCCACCGCCGTCGCCCCGGTCGGGATCAGCCCGGTGAGCAGCGGTCCAGGCGCGGCGGAGCCGGAATCGGCCGATGCGGTGGCCGGGATGGTGACCACGGCGGCCAGCCCCAGCAGCGCACCGCCTGCCCTGCGGAGTGAACGGGGTGCGGGCTTGCGGTGCCGACCGGCCATGGAATTCCCCTGAACTGCGCGTGGACGAATACCGTTCATCGTCCGGCGGCGAGACAGCGGAAATCGGTGAACGCGGCTTTGTCTGGACGGTTCACGAACTCCGCGCACCCGACATTGGAATGGGAAACTGTCCCCTTGTGACCGGCTACCGGCCCGGTCGAAAGGAGTTGTGACGGTAGGGTGGGCGCATGAGCGCCGGCGAACAGCGCGACGGGGTCGAGCTGACGAATCTGGACCAGCCGCTGAGCGAGGACGCGGCCGCCACCAAGCGCGACCTCGTCGACTACCTGGACGCCGTCGCCGACCGCATCCTCCCCGCCCTCGCCGACCGCCCGCTCACCGTGCTGCGGGTGCTGCGCGGGCGGGCGCCGTTCATGCAGAAGAACGTGCCCAAGTACACCCCGGACTGGGTGCGCACGGTGCCGATGTGGGCGGAGTCCTCGCACCGCGAGGTGCGCTACGCGCTCTGCGACGACCGGCGCACGCTGCTCTGGCTCGCCAACCAGCGCGCCATCGAATACCACCCCACGCTCGGCCTGGCCGCCGACATCTACCGCCCCACCCACCTGATCCTGGATCTGGACCCGCCGCCGGGCAGCGATTTCGGCGCCGTCGTCGCGGTCGCGCACCTGGTGCGGCAGGCGCTGGCGGACTGCGGGCTCGCGGGCGCGGTGAAGACCAGCGGGGCCAAGGGCGTGCACGTCTTCGTCCCGGTCGACGACAGCGCCCCGGTCGACGACGTCGCCGCCGCCACCCGTGCCCTCGCGGCCAGGGCCGAGGCGCTCGACCCTGGCCGCGCCACAACGGCTTTCATCGTCGAGGACCGGAAGGGCAAGGTCTTCGTCGACTCCACAAGGGCGGGCGGCGCGACCGTCGTCGCCGCCTACAGCCCGCGGTTCCGGGCGGGCACCCCGGTCTCCTTCCCGCTGGACTGGTCCGACCTGGACCGGATCACCCCGGCCGACTTCACCGTGCGCACCGCGCTCGACGCGCTCGGCGGTCGCGACCCGTGGGCGGCGGCCATGCCCGCGCCGCAGCGGCTGCCCGCCGAGCTGATCGAGCACGGCCGCACCATTCCGGTGGCCAGGGTGGCCGCCATGCACGAGGGCAAGCGCAGGGCGCGGGCCAAGCGGGCAGCCGGATAACGATCCGGACAACCACCCGAAAACCCCACCTAGACTCGCAATCATGAGTAGTTGGGTGCTTCCGCTGTTCCTCGGGCTCGGCCTCGCGGCCGCCTGCGGGTTCCGTGCCTTCCTGCCGCTGCTCATGCTCAGCGTCGCCGCCCGCTTCGACCTCTTCGGCCTCGACCTCAACGAATCCTTCGCCTGGATCGGCTCGACCGGCGCGCTGGTGGCGCTGGCCGTCGCGGCGGGCGCGGAGCTGCTCGCCGACCTCATCCCCTACGTGGACAACCTGCTCTCGCTCGTGGGGAATGTCACCGGGCCGATCGCGGGCGCCATCGCCGCCGGGGCGGTGTTCCAGACCGCGGACCCGAGCACGGCCGCGATCGCCGGGATCATCGTCGGCGCCCCGACCGCGCTCACCTTCAGTGCCACCCAGACCGGCGTGCGCGCGGCCAGCACCGCCACCACCGGCGGTTTGACCAACCCGATCGTCTCGATCGTGGAGAACATCCTGACCTTCTGCACGGTCCTGCTCGCCATGGTGCTTCCGGTGCTCATCCCGGTGTTGCTCGCCGGGTTGCTCTACCTCATGTGGCGGGTTACCCGCCGGTTCAGGCGGCGCCGCGCGACGGTGGGCGCGGCCGCCTAGGCCACGCGCCCCCGGCCGGGGGTCCGCATACCGCGCACCGCACGCGAAGACCGAATACGCTGGCGCTCCCGTACTCGAGTCGGTTCTGACCGGAAGTTTCGAACTTCGGCTCCGGGGCTGCTCCCCGAATTCGGTTCTGCGACAGTCGTTCGAGTAGCTTGACCGCTTGCAGGATGGTCGCCGCGGCGTCGGCGGTGGAGTGAAGGAGTTCTTGGTCCGATGGCCTCGGTGTCCCGATGACCCGTTCCGCTCGTACCCGCCCGGCCCGGACCAGGGCGCCGCGCGCGATCCGGCTGCCGCAGCTGCTCGCCGCCGCGGCCGAGGCGAATCCCGGCGGGGTGGCGGTGGTCGCCGCCGGGGCAGGGGCGAGCACGGAGCGGCTCACCTACGCCGAGCTGGACACGCGGTCGAGCCGGCTGGCCCGCTCGCTCATCGCGCGCGGGGTCGGCCCGGAGGACCTGGTCGCGATCGGTATCCGGCGCTCGGTGGCGTCGGTGCTCGCGGTGTGGGCGGTCGCGAAGACCGGGGCCGGCTTCGTTCCGGTGGACCCGAACTACCCGCCGGATCGGGTGCGGCACATGCTCGCCGACTGCGGCGCCGTGCTCGGGCTCACCGTGGCGGCGGCGCGGCCGGGGCTCACCGGCGACATCGGCTGGCTCACCCTGGACGACCCGGCGTTCCTGGCCGAGGTGGCGGGGTACTCGCCGGAGGCGGTCGCGCACGGCGATCGGGTGCGGTTGCTGCGGGCCGGGCACCCGGCCTACGTCATCTACACCTCGGGCTCGACCGGGCTGCCGAAGGGCGTGGTGGTGACCCAGGCCGGGCTGGCCGGGTTCTGCGCCGAGCAGCGCGAGCGGTACCGGGTGGACCCGGGCTCCCGGACGCTGCACTTCGCCTCGCCCTCGTTCGACGCCTCGGTGCTGGAGCTGCTGCTCGCGGTGGGTGGCGGGGCGACCATGGTGGTCGCCGACCCGGCCGTGTACGGCGGCGACGACCTGGCCCGGCTGCTGCGCCGGGAGCGGGTGACGCACGCCTTCGTCACCCCGGCCGCGCTGGCGTCGGTGGATCCGGCGGGGCTGGCCGAGCTGCGCGTGGTGGTCGCCGGGGGCGAGGCGTGCCCGCCGGAGCTGCTGCGCCGCTGGGCCTTCGGCGGTCGCGAGTTCTACAACGGCTACGGCCCCACCGAGACCACCATCATGACCAATATCAGCGCCCCGCTGCGGCCGGGCGAGGTCGTGACCATCGGCGGGCCGATCCGCGGGATCACCGAGTTCGTGCTGGACGAGCGGCTCGCGCCGGTACCGGGCGGGGTGGCCGGCGAGCTCTACATCACCGGCGCGCAGCTCGCGCGCGGGTATCACCGCAGGCCGGGGCTGACCGCGGCCCGCTTCGTGCCGAACCCGTTCGCGGCGGACGGCTCCCGCCTGTACCGGACCGGCGATCTGGTGCGGTCGCTCCCCGGCGGCGAACTGGAGTATCTGGGCCGCAACGACTTCCAGGTCAAGATTCGCGGCTTCCGGATCGAGCTCGGCGAGATCGACGCGGTGCTCGCCGCCGACGAGTCGGTGGATCTGGCGGTCACCGTCGGGCACGAACACGGCGGCGGAACGGTGCTCGTCTGCTACGTGCACGCGGCCGACGGCGCGGTCATCGATGTCGACGCCCTGACCGAGCGGGCCCGCGCGCACCTGCCCGCGCACATGGTGCCCGCGGCGATCACGGTGCTCGATCGCATTCCGCTGACCCCGGTCGGCAAGCTGGACCGGGCCGCGCTGCCCGCGCCGGTGCTGCGCGCCGCCGCCTACCGCGCGCCGGCCACCCGGATGGAGGCGCTGGTCGCGGAGGTCTTCACCGAGCTGCTCGCGCTCGAGCGGGCCGGTGCGGACGACGACTTCTTCGCGCTCGGCGGCAATTCGCTGATCGCCACCCGGCTCGCGGCCCGGCTCGGCGCGCGGCTCGACACGACGGTTCCCGCCCGGCTGGTGTTCGAGGGTTCCACGGTCGCCGGGCTGGCCGGGCGCCTAACCGAGCTGCACGGTGCCGGGGCGCGGCCCGCGCTCACCGCGATGCCGCGGCCGGAGCGGATTCCGCTCTCCCCCGCGCAGCAGCGGATGTGGTTCCTGAACCAGTTCGACACCGCCTCGGTGACCGACACCATCCCGGTGGCGCTGCGGCTGTGCGGCGCGGTCGACACCGCCGCCGTGGCCGCCGCCTTCGCCGATGTGCTCGATCGGCACGAGGCGCTGCGCACCGTCTACCCGGACGGTCGCCAGGTGGTCCGGCAGCTCGCGGTCGACCTGACTCCGCGCCCGGTGCAGCCGGTGGAGCTGCCCGAGCGGCTGATGGCGCTCATGGGCGCGGGCTTCGACGTCACCACCGAGGTGCCGCTGCGCGCCGCGCTCTACGAGCTTGGCCCGGGGGAGTTCGTCTTCGCGCTGGTCCTGCACCACATCGCCGCCGACGGCGCCTCCATCGCCCCCCTGGTCCGCGACCTCAGCACCGCCTACCTCGCCCGCACCACCGGCCACGAACCCACCTGGACCCCGCTCACCGTCCAGTACGCCGACTACACCCTCTGGCAACGCGAACTCCTCGGCGCCGAGACCGACCCCGACTCCCTGGCCACCGCCCAGCTCGGCTACTGGCAACACACCCTGCGCGGGCTCCCCGCCCGCCTCGACCTGCCCACCGACCACCCCCGCCCCACCGTCGCCACCGGCCGCGGCGCCCGCCACACCTTCACCATCCCGGCTCAGACCTACCGCGCGGTGGAGGAACTCGCCCGCCGCCACAACGCCTCGGCCTTCATGGTCACCCACGCCGCCTTCGCCGTCCTGCTGGCCCGACTGTCGGGCACCCGCGACATCACCGTCGGCACCCCCGTCGCCGGCCGCGGCGAAGCCGCCCTCGACGACCTCGTCGGCATGTTCGTCAACACCCTGGTCCTGCGCACCCCCATCGACCCCGCCGAACCCTTCACCGACCTGCTCACCCGCGTCCGCGACACCGACCTCGCCGCCTTCGCCAACGCCGAACTCCCCTTCGAACGCCTGGTCGAGGTCATCGACCCCGAACGCAGTGCCGCCCACCACCCCCTGTTCACCGTCGCCCTGTTCTTCCAGAACCTCGACCCCGTCGCCCTGGAACTACCCGGCCTCACCGTCAACGGGCTCGACGTCGACGGCGTCCGCGCCCGCTTCGACCTCCAACTCACGATCACCCCGCGCGGCACCGATGCGGGCGCCGAATTCACCTATGCCGCCGATCTGTTCGAGCCTGCGACCGTCGCCGGCTTCGCCGACCGGCTGCTGCGGGTACTGGATGCGCTGATCGCCCGGCCGGAGACGCCGGTCGGCGACATCGAGCTGCTGACCGCCGACGAACGGTCCGCGGTACCGCGCTCGGGCCCCGCCCTCGAACTCCCCGCCGGACAGCTGCTGGACGGGTACCGGCGTGCCGTCACCGCCCGGCCGGACGCGATCGCGGTCGTCTTCGCGGACCGCACCCTGACCTACGCCGAGTTCGACGCCGCCGTCAACCGGCTCGCCCGGCTCCTCGTCGCGCGCGGCGCCGGACCGGAAAAGGTTGTCGCGCTGTCGATCCGGCGCTCCCCCGAGCTGGTGATCGCGATCTACGCGGTGCTCACCGCGGGCGCCGCCTATCTGCCGCTGGACCCGGAGCACCCGGCCGAGCGGATCGGCTACGTGCTCGACACCGCCCGCCCGCTCTGCCTCCTCACCACCGTCGCCGATCGGGTGCCGGTACCGGACGGGCTGCCGGTGCTGGAGCTGGACCGCATCGACCGCACCGACTACCCGGCGGGGCCGCTCGACCGGCTGGGGCCGCACCCCGAGCACCCGGCGTACATCCTGTTCACCTCCGGCTCCACCGGCCGGCCGAAGGGCGTCGCGGTGCCGCACCGCGCCATCCGGCAGCAGCTCGCCTGGATGCTGACCCGCTACCCGCTGCACCCGGGCGACCGCTACCTGCAGAAGACCGCCACCACCTTCGACGTCTCGCTCTGGGGCTGGCTGCTCCCGCTCGCCGCCGGCGCGCGCCTGGTGCTCGCCACCCCGGACGGGCACCGCGACCCGCGCTACCTGCTCGACACGATCGCCGCCGACGGCATCACGCACACCGACTTCGTGCCGTCCATGCTCACCGCCTTCGCCGCCGCGGCCGACCCCGCGACGGCCGGGCCGACGACGCTGCGCCAGGTGTTCGTGATCGGCGAGGCGCTGCCGCCGGAGACCGTAGCGGCGACCGCGGCCGCGCTCCCCGCCGAGATCCAGAACCTGTACGGCCCCACCGAGGCCGCGGTCTCGATCACCGGCTGGACCGCGCGGCCCGGCGCGCCGACGGTGCCGATCGGCACCCCGCAGGGCGGCAGCCGGGTGTCGGTGCTGGACGAGCGGCTGCACCCGGTCCCGGACGGCGTGGTCGGCGAGCTCTACCTGGCAGGCGGCCAGCTGGCCCGCGGCTATGTCGGCCGCCCCGACCTCACCGCCGACCGCTTCGTCGCCGACCCGTTCGGCCCGGCCGGCGCCCGCATGTACCGCACCGGCGACCTGGTGCGCTGGACCCGCGACGGCGCCGAACCTGTGCTCGAGTACCGGGGCCGCGCCGACTTCCAGGTGAAGTTCCGCGGCCTGCGCATCGAACTCGGCGAGATCGAGGCCGCGCTCCTGGCCGCCCCCGAGGTGGTGCAGGCGGCGGTGCTTCCGGTGCCGGTCGCGGGCGAGGATCAGCTGGTCGGCTACGTGGTCGCCGCCGCGGGCACGCACCCCGACCCGGCGGCGCTGCGGCACGGGCTGGCCGAGCGGCTGCCCGGCTACATGGTGCCCGCCGCCGTGCTCGTCCTCGCGGCGCTGCCGCTCAACAGCTCCGGCAAGCTGGATCGCAGGGCGCTGCCGGTCCCCGCGTTCACCGCGCGCGCCTTCACCCCGCCGAGCGGACCGGTGGAGGAGCTGGTCGCCGCCGCCTACGCGGAGGTGCTGCACGGCAGCAGGATCGGCCGCGACGACGACTTCTTCGCGCTCGGCGGTAACTCGCTGGCAGCCATGCGGGTGGCGGGGCGGATCGGCGCGGCGCTGCGGCGCCGGGTGCCGGTGGCGCTGCTCTTCGAGCTGCCGGTGGTCTCCGCGCTCGCGGCCCGGCTGGCCGTCGGCGGCGGGCGCCCGGCGCTCACCGCGAGCCCGCGCCCGGAACGGCTTCCGCTCTCCCCCGCGCAGCAGCGCATGTGGTTCCTCAACCGGTTCGACCCCGGCTCCACCGCCTACAACCTGCCGATCGCGGTGCGCTTCCGCGGCGACCTCGACGTCCCCGCGCTGCGCGCCGCGCTCGCCGACCTGGTCGCCAGGCACGAAACGCTGCGGACCGTGTACCCGGAGACCGCGGACGGCCCGGTGCAGACCGTGCTTCCCGCGGCCGTCGCGGTCCCCGACGTCGAGCTGCGCACCGTCGCCCCGGACGCGGTGGCCGATGCCGTTGCCGAGGTGCTCGGCACGGTCTTCGACATCACCACCGAGGTACCGGTGCGGATGGCGGTGCTCGCGGCGGGCGGCGAGCACGTGCTCGCCGTCGTCGTGCACCACATCGCCGCCGACCGCTTCTCGCTCGGCCCGCTCACCCGCGACCTGGTGACCGCCTACCTCGCCAGGACCGGCGGCGCCGCACCGGCCTGGACGCCACTGCCGGTGCAGTACGCCGACTACAGCCTGTGGCAGCGGGCGCTGCTCGGCAGCGAGCGCGACCCGGACGCCGCCGTCACCCGCCAGCTCGCCTTCTGGCGCACCGAGCTCGCCGGGCTGCCCGACCAGCTCGAGCTGCCCGCCGACCGCCCACGCCCCGCCGTGCAGTCGCTCGCGGGCGGCACCGTCCCGGTCCGCGTCGACGCCGCGACGCACCGCGCGCTGGCCGAGCTCGCCGCGGCGGGCGGCGCCACGCTCTTCATGCTGGTGCACACCGCGCTCGCGGTGTGGGCAGGCCGGGTGGCAGGCACCGACGACCTGGCCGTCGGCACCCCGATCGCCGGCCGCGACGACGCCGCGCTCGACGACCTGATCGGCATGTTCGTCAACACCCTGGTCTTCCGCACCCGGCTGGAGCACGGAGAGCCCTTCACCGAGCTGCTGAACCGGCAGCGCGACACCGACATCCGGGTCTTCGCGAACGCCGACGTGCCGTTCGAGCGGCTGGTCGAGGTGCTGAACCCGGCGCGCTCCACCGCCAGGCACCCGCTGTTCCAGCTCGGCCTCTCCTTCCAGAACCTCACCCCCGCCGTGCTGGAGCTGCCGGGCATCACCGTCTCCGGGCTCGCCGTCGACACCGCCGTCTCCCAGTTCGACCTGCACTGGATCATCGCCGACGGCTACGACGCCACCGGCGAGCCGACGGGAATCGACGGCGTCCTCACCTACGCCACCGCGCTCTTCGACGAGGCGACCGCGCGCTGGTTCGCCGACGGCTTCACCCGCGTCCTGCGGGCCGTCGCCGCCGCACCGCACACCCCCGTCGGCGACCTGCCGCTGCTCGAGCCGCACGAGCGGCACCGCCTGCTGGTGACCCGCAATGCCACCGCCCGCCCGCTGGACGCCGCGAGCACGCTCGCCGACCTGCTCGACATCGGCGACCCGGACGCCACCGCCCTCGTCGGCCCGGACGGCACGGTGGTCGACTACCGCACGCTCGGCGCCCGGGTCGCGCGGCTGGCCAGGCACCTGATCGCGCTCGGCGTCGGCCCGGAGCGGCGGGTCGCGCTGGCGCTGCCGCGCGGCATCGACCTGGTGGTCGCCGTGTACGCGGTCACCGCGGCGGGCGGCGCCTACGTTCCGCTCGACCCCGGCCAGCCCGCGCAGCGCGCCGAACACGTGCTCGACCTGGCCGCACCGGTCTGCGTGCTCACCGATCGCGACACCGGCTTCCGCTCCGGCGCGGCGCCGGTCGTGCTCGTCGACGACCTCGACCTCACCGGCTACCCCGCCACGCCGGTGCGCGACGCCGAGCGGCGCGCCCCGCTGCGCCCGGCGAACACCGCCTACGTCATCTTCACCTCCGGCTCCACCGGGCTGCCGAAGGGCGTCGCGGTGCCGCATGCCGCGATCGTCAACCAGATGCTCTGGAAGCGAACGGAATTCGGGCTGCTCCCGGACGACGTCGTGCTGCTGAAGACCGTCGCGACCTTCGACCTCTCGGTCTGGGAGTTCTGGTCGGCGACGGCCTGCGGCGGCACCCTGGTGATCGCCGAGCCGGAGGGGCAGCGCGACCCGGCGTACCTGCTCGGGCTCATGGCGCGGGAACGGGTCACCACCCTGCACGCGGTGCCGTCGGTGCTGGAGGCGCTGCTCGCCGCGGCGGGCGGGGCGCTGCCCCCGTCGCTGCGCCGGGTGCTCGCCATCGGCGAGGCGCTGCCACCCGCGACGGCCGCGCGCTTCCGGCGGTCGAACTACGCCGAGCTGTACAACCTGTACGGCCCCACCGAGGCCGCGGTCTCCGTCACCGCCCAGCGGGTGACCGACACCGGCCGCGGCACCGTCGGCATCGGAGGACCGGAGTGGAACTGCCGGGTCTACGTGCTGGACCGGCGGCTCCGCCCGGTCCCCGCCGGGGTGCCGGGTGAGCTCTACCTCGCGGGCGCGCAGCTGGCCCGCGGGTACGTGGCCCGCCCGCGGCTCACCGCGGACCGCTTCGTCGCCGACCCGTTCGGCGCATCCGGCACCCGCATGTACCGCACCGGCGACCTGGTCGCCTGGGCGCGCTCCGGCGACGGCCTGGAGTACCTCGGCCGCACCGACTTCCAGGTGAAGCTGCGCGGCTTCCGGATCGAGCTCGGCGAGGTCGAGACCGCGCTGGCCGGGCACCCCGCGGTCGCGCTGGCCGTCGCGCTGGTGCGCGCACCCGACCGGCTCGTCGCCTACGTGGTGCCCGCTGCCGGCGCCGCCGTCGAGCCCGCCGCGCTGCGCGACCACCTCGCGGCGCGGCTGCCCTCGTACATGGTGCCCGCCGCGGTGGTGCCGCTGGACCGCCTCCCGCTCACCGTCAACGGCAAGCTGGATCGCGCCGCGCTTCCCGACCCGGTGTTCGCCGCGCTCGAATACCGCGCTCCCCGCACCGAGGTGGAGCGGCTGGTGTGCTCGGCCTTCGCCGCCACCCTCGAGCTCGAGCGGGTCGGGCTGGACGACAACTTCTTCGAACGCGGCGGCACGTCACTGCTCGCCGTCGCCCTGGCCGGGCGCCTCGGGCAGCTGCTCGACCAGCCGGTGCCGGTGGCCCGGCTCTTCTCCGCCCCGACGCCCGCGGGGATGGCCGAGCGCGTCGGGGCGGGTGAGCCGCACCTCGACACCGCCTTCGACCTGCTGCTCCCGCTGCGCCCGGCGGGCTCCGCGGAGCCGCTGTTCTGTTTCGCACCGGCAGGCGGTGTCGCGTGGTCCTTCGCCGGACTCGCCGCGCACCTGGATCGGGAGCGGCCGCTGTACGGGCTGCAGTCGCCCGCGCTCACCGGCGCCGCGCTGCCGGAGTCGCTGGAGACGTGGGCCCGGCTCTGCGTGCGCGAGATCAGGGCCGTGCAGCCCGGCGGGCCGTACCACCTGCTCGGCTGGTCGCTGGGCGGCGTGCTCGCGCACGCCGTCGCCGTCGAGCTGCGGCGCGCGGACGCGGCGGTGGCGCTGCTCGGCATGCTGGACAGCTCGCTCGAGGTGCCCGCCGACCGCTCCGGCGCTCTCGCGCTCGCCGACCTGTTCGGCGGGCTGCTCGACCCGGGGGAATCGGCCGCCGCGAACCCCGCCGACCTCGCCGCGCGGCTGGAACGGCTGCCCGAGCCCTTCCCTTCGCTCGGCGCGGCCAGGCTCAGGCACATCGTCGACGCGGGGCTGCGCTCGCTCGATCTGATCGCCGCCTACCGGCCGGACCCCTTCGACGGCGACCTGGTCTACTTCACCGCCGCCGCGCACGACCCCGCCGAATCGAGGGGCGCCGACAGCTGGCGCGCCGCGGTCACCGGAACCGTGCACAACCACCCGCTCCCGGTCGACCACTGGCACATGACCGCGGCCGAGGTGCTCCCGGTGATCGCCGAGGCGCTCGTCCTCGACCGCGCTCCGGTGGGCGTCACCGTGTCCTGAAGCCGGGCTCGGGGCCCGGTCGAACCGGCAAATTCGCCATTCACCCCCGGCCATGTACCGTCGCTGAGGACATCGCGGGCGAGAGAGTGTGGAGGGTGCGTGGGCGAGTCGATGACCTGGGTCCAGGCTTTGGTACTCGGGCTGGTGCAGGGGCTCACGGAGTTCCTGCCGGTCTCCTCGTCGGGGCATCTGCGGATCGTCTCGTCGGTCTTCTTCGGCGCGGACGCGGGCGCCTCCTTCACCGCCGTCACCCAGCTCGGTACCGAGGCCGCGGTGCTGGTCTACTTCGCCAAGGACATCGCGCGGATCGTCGTCGCCTGGTTCGCCGGGGTCGGCGCGCGGCTGCGCGGCAAGCGCGAGCCGGCCGAGCAGACGGTGCCGATCACCGACCAGGTGACCACGAAGCTCCCCGTCTACAACCCGAGCGACCCCGCGACCATGAAGCTCCCGGTGGTCACCGCAGCCGCCGACGCGCAGCGCGACCTCGACTACCGCATGGGCTGGTACGTCATCATCGGCACCATCCCGATCGGGCTGCTCGGCTTCCTCTTCAAGGACGAGATCCGCACCGGCGCCAGGAACCTGTGGCTGGTGGCGGTCATGCTCATCGTCTTCGCGCTGGTGATCGCCGCCGGTGAGCACTTCGGGCGCAAGGAGCGGCCGCTCGCGAAGCTCAGCACCAGGGACGGCATCGTCATGGGGCTGGCCCAGTGCCTCGCGCTCATCCCCGGTGTCTCCCGCTCCGGCGCCACCGCCACCGCCGGCCTCTTCCTCGGTCTGGAGCGCGCCGCCGCCGTGCGCTTCTCCTTCCTGCTCGCCATCCCCGCGGTCACCGCCTCCGGGCTCTTCAGCCTCCCGGACGCCTTCGAACCGGCGGGCGAGGGGCTCAACGCCTCCGGCACCCAGCTGCTCGTCGCCACGATCCTGGCCTTCTTCGTCGGCTACGCCTCGATCGCCTGGCTGCTCAAGTTCGTCGCCGACCACTCGTTCTACTGGTTCGTCGGCTACCGCATCATCCTCGGCTTCGTCGTCATCGGATTGCTCGCCACCGGGGTCGTCGCCGCCACCTGAGCCCCGCTCCCACCCGATAGCGACAACGAATCCCGCTCCCCCTGATCGAGGGAGCGGGATTCGTTCATCCGCGGGCGAAGTCGGCCAGCAGCCCGGGCACCGCCGCGTCGAAACCGGCGACGTCGAGCATGCCGGCGTCGGACGGGTCCGCGATGCTGAAACCGGTCGCGGTCATGCCGACCACCACCAGCTTCGCGGCCGGGTTGACCTCGCGCCGGTACTGCTTCAGCGCCTGGAAGGGGTGCGTCTTCCCGGCCCAGGTCTCGTTGTCGGTGTACACGGAGAACACGTCGACCTCGAGGCCCGTGCGCAGCGCGTGCAACATCGGCAGCGAGCAGTCGGTCGCGCCGAACGGCAGGTTCGCCGTGCCGGCGAGCACGTCGTCCAGCCGCTGCCGCGGCCCGATCGGCAGCGGCCGCAGCGCGGAGCCGTCCTGCCAGCGCTTCCCGGCGGCGGTGAAGCCGACGATGGTGTGCCGCTGTTCGGTGGCCGCGGTGACCATCGCGAGGGCGGCCGATGCCTCCCGCGCGGTGATCGGCAGCCCCGCGATCGTTGCCCCCATCGACCCGGAGACGTCGAGCGCGAGCAGGTGCCGCTTCCCGGTCGGCCGGACCGCGTCGAACGCCGCGTAGAACGCGGCGTCCAGCGCGTCGATCACCGGCCGCGACGGCTGCCAGCTGCCGCCGCCGCGCACCCCGCGCCCGGAGGCGTAGGTGCGCAGCGCGACCAGCACCGAGATCGGGTGCACCCGGCCGCGGCGCAGCCGCTCGCCGTCGGTGAGCTGCGCGCACACCGCCGCCGTGCGGTCACCCAGCGGGTCGAGCAGGCCGAGCCCGGTCAGCCGCGGCAGCTGCCGCAGCAGCGCCGTCTGCGGAATCCCGTTGTCCAGCAGCGCCTCCCACACCGCGCGCTCGCCGAGCGCGTGGTCGGGCAGCATCTCCCAGGACAGCCGGTACTCGCGGACGAGGCCGGGCAGCGCGGCGATCGGAGCCGTCCGCGCCCGCTCGAACCCCTCGACGATCCGCAGCCCGTCCAGCGCGGGCTCGCGCCCGCAGATCCAGTCGAAGAGCCGCGCACGGTCGTCCTCGGTGGCCGTCGGGTGTGCCAGCCGCAGCAGGTCGCGGTGCGACCAGCCCTCGCGCTGCCGGTACTTGACCGCCTGGAACGCGAGGTCGTCGACGGACTTGGCGGTGTACCAGTTCGCGACGCCGCGGCGCAGGCCGCGACCCCAGCCGCGGAACTGCTCGATGTAGCGTGCGAACAGGAACAGGTGCGTGCCCGTGCGCGCCACCAGCGGCAGCGCCTCCAGCGCGGTGCGCCGCCCGGCCACGTCGCCGAGCGAGGCCGCCGCGGCGAGCGCGAACAGCGCCGGGTTCTGCTTCGGCGCGCGGCCCGCGGTCGAGATCGCGACGATCTCGCGCACCAGGTCGTCGGTGCGCTCCCGCGCGAAGCCGAGCACGACCTCGGCGTTGTCCGCGGTCAGCTCGCCCGCGTGCACGTAGAAGGTACCGCCGTCGGTGCCGAGGGTCAGGAAGCGGCGCAGCCGGACCTCGGGGGTCACCGCGAAGACGAAGCCGCCCGCGGAGTTCGGCACCTGGTCCGGACGCGCCCGCTCGCCCTGTGGGGTCTTCCGGCGATTGATCTTCGACAGCACGTCCATTGTGGTTCCTCCTCCCGTGCGGTCACGGCGATCCGGGTGGGCGGTCGTGGTGTGCCGACCGACAAAGTGCTCTGCCAGCTGAGCTACGGGAGCACGCGCTCCCGGCAGGACTCGAACCTGCGACCGCTCCAGTGAAAGTGGTAACCGATCGACTCCGGCCCGCCCACCTCGGATTGCCTGGAATGAACTGTAGAGAACGGGCACCGGCCGCCGCCAACCATTTTCGGCGCGACCCGGGATCGGTGTGCTCGTGCTCGTCAGCGGGTAGTGGCGTGCACCAGGCGGATACCCGATCCGATCGGGTGCGTGGTGCGTATTCCGTACTCGCTCAGCAGATCTCCGGCCGTTCGATCCTCGCGCAGGGCGAAGCCGAAGCCTTTGAGCAGGGTGCGCGTCTCGTCGGCGGTGAAGTAGCTGAGCCAGGGCTCGCCGGCGGCGGCGACCCGGTCGGCGCGGGCGCGCTGCTCGGCGGCGCTCTCCGGTGCGGGCGGCGCGGGGTAGTCGAAGACGAGGTCCGCGCGCCCGCCCGCGATGACGCCGAGGGTCTCGTCGATCGAGCCGCGGGTGAGGTAGACGACGACGCCGAGCCAGACGAAGATCGTCTCGGCCGCGCGGTCCAGCCCGGCGGCGGCGAGCCCGCCCGCGAGGGTCGACCGCTCGAAGTCGACCGGGGCGAAGGTCAGGGTCGGTGGCGGCTCGATTCCGGCCGCGCGCAGCCGATTCCGCTTCCAGGACTGGGTCTCGGGGTGATCCACCTCGAAGTAGCGGACATCGGGGTGCCTGTTGCGGTAGGCGCTCGTGTCCAGCCCGGCGCCGAGGATCACCACCTGGCGGGTGCCGCGGGCGATCGCGGCGGCCACCCGATCGTCGGCGAAGCGGCTGCGGGCGGCGATGACGAGGCGGCGCACCCGGGCCAGCTCGGGGTCGACGCCGTCGAACTCGCCCGCGGGCGCGCTGTCGCCGACGACGCGGCTCGCGAAGGGGTCGGTGAAGATGCGCGGATCGTCCAGCGTCTGGTGCTCGGCCCGCGCCAGGGCGACGGCCAGTGCGGTCCGGCTCGGTTGCCCGGTCTCCATACCCCCACCCTACGAGCCGCTGGTGAAGATCCGATCCAGCTGCCGGTCGAGCAGCGCGACCGCCTCGGCAGCTGGCAGTTGCCCGAGCAGCACCCGGTACTGCAGGCCGTCGGCGGCGGCGAGCAGGAGGGCGGCCTCGGCGCCGGCGTCGATCCGCGCCTCGGCCTCGCCCCGCGCGACGGAATGCGTCAGCAGCTCCGTGAGCAGCGCGGTGAGCGCCGGTGGGGCGTCCCGCGCCACGGCGGCGAGCGCGGGCTCGGTGAGGAAGCGGACGAAGTAGGCGGCGTACACGGTGTGCCTGCTCCGGCGCTCCTCGTCCAGCGGCAGCATCTCCAGCACGACGCCGCGCACCACCGCGCGCAGGCCGGGATCCGGGCCGAGTGCGGCGAGCCGCTCCTTCGCGGTCGCCTCGGCGTCGGCATTGAGGATCTCGAGCGCGCCGAGCAGCATCTGGTCCCTGGTGCCGAAGTAGTACTGCAGCAGCCGCACCGACACCCCGGCCTCGGCGGCCACTTGGCGCAGCGTGACCTGCTCCAGGCCACCGCGGGCGGCCAGCCGCCACACGGCCTCCGCGATCTGGCGGCGGCGCAGGTCGTGATCGGCCAGGCGGGGCATGGTGCGATCGTATCAACAGTGTTATGGTTCGATCGAACCAACAAAATGCCGCCGCGGGGTGGCGGAGGGAGGGCGCGATGCGTGCGGTCATCGAACTCGTCATCGGAATGGTGCTGCTCGTGCTGGGCGCGCAGGGCGCGATCCGGCTGCTCGCCGACCACGACAACGCCGGGTTGCTGAGCTGGCTACCCGGCGAATTCGCGGTACGGCTGGTCGCCTACGTCGCGGTGGCGGTAGTCGGCGCCGCGCTGGCCGGGCGGGGCAGCCGGGCGCTGCAGAGCAAGGGTCAGGCGCGGTGAACAGCATTTAGTAAATGCTCTTCACAAATCGGGAAGTGATGTGGTTCACTCGGACGAACCCGCTCCGAGGAGGTACCCGTGCACGTCGCACACGACTTCGACTTCACCGACCCCGACCTGCTCGCCACCCGGCTCCCGATCGAGGAGTGGGCCGAACTGCGCCGGACCGCCCCGGTCTGGTGGGTCGACCAGCCGGACGGGGTGAGCGGCTTCGACGACGGCGGGTACTGGGTGGTCAGCAAACTCGACCACATCCGGGAGATCTCCAAGGACAGCGAGGTCTTCTCCTCCGCCGCCAATACCGCGGTCATCCGGTTCAACGGCGACATCGCCCGCGAGGAGATCGACATCCAGCGCGCCATGCTGGTGAACACCGACCCGCCCGCCCACGACAAGCTGCGCCGGATCATCTCCCGCGGCTTCACCCCGCGCGCGGTGCAGACCCTGCGCGATGCCCTGCACGAGCGGGCCGAGCGGATCGTGCACGAGGCCAAGAAGACCGGCGGCGGCGACTTCGTCCAGCAGATCGCCTGCGAGCTGCCGCTGCAGGCCATCGCGGAGCTGCTCGGCGTGCCGCAGTCCGACCGCGGCAAGCTCTTCGACTGGTCGAACCAGATGATGGGGTACGACGACCCGGAGTTCGACGGCAACCACCGGGTCGCCACCGCCGAGATCATGGGGTACTCCTGGAATCTGGCCGAGGAGCGGCGCCGGTGTCCGGCCGACGACATCGTGAGCACGCTGGTGACCGCGGACATCGAGGGCGAGGCGCTCGGCTCCGAGGAGTTCGCCTGGTTCGTCATCCTGCTCGCGGTGGCGGGCAACGAGACCACCCGCAATGCCACCACGCACGGCATGAAGGCCTTCGTCGACTTCCCCGAGCAGTGGGAGCGGTTCCGGGCCGAGCGCCCGAAGACCGCGCCGGACGAGATCGTGCGCTGGTCGACCCCGGTGATCGCGTTCCAGCGAACCGCGCTGCGCGACACCGAGATCGGTGGTCAGCCGATCGAGCGGGGCCAGCGGGTCGGGCTCTTCTACGCCTCGGCCAACTTCGACGAGGAGCGCTTCGACGACCCGTTCGCCTTCGACATCACCCGCAGCCCCAACCCGCACGTCGGCTTCGGCGGCACCGGCACGCACTACTGCGTCGGCGCGAACCTGGCCCGGCTGCAGCTGGAGCTGATCTTCGACGCCATCGCCGACGTCATGCCCGATATCAGGCAGCTGGCCGAGCCGGTCCGGCTACGCTCGGGGTGGTTGAACGGGATCAAGAGCTGGCAGGTCGCCTACGAATGACGAGTCCGGGATGACGGCCCGCCGCGGCCGGGTGCCCGCGGTCAGCGATGCGGACATCCGGCGGGTGGCGCGTGCCCAGCTGGCCGCGCACGGCCCCGAGGCGCTGACCCTGCGCGCCATCGCGGGCGCGCTGACCGTCACCGCGCCCGCGCTCTACCGCTACTACGGCTCGCGCGAGGAGCTGGTGGCGGCGCTGCGCCGGGACATCTGCCTCGACCTGGCCGACCGGCTCGCCGCCGAGGCGGCCGAGCTGCCGGAGGACGGGCTCGGCCAGCTGTTCGCGCTCTGCCGCGGGTTCCGGCGCTGGGCGCTGGCAAACGCGCACGAGTTCACCCTGGTCTTCGCCTCGCCGCAGCACGGCAGAGCGGAGACCAGGCGCTTCGAGGAGCCGTTCGGCCGGGTCTTCCTCGCCTCCGCCGGGCGGTTGCTGGCAACGCACGACCTGGCGCTGCCGCCCACCGACGACATTCCCGACGCACTCCGCGCCGACCTGGTCGGCTACCAGGACGACCTGCTCGCCATGCTCGCCGCCGCGGGCCAGAAGTTCCCGGCGGAGAAGCTCGACCTCGGCGTCACCTACCTGATGATGACGCTCTGGGCCCGGCTCTACGGCCACGTCACGCTCGAGGTGTTCGGCAACTACCCGATGCGGGTGCGCGACCCGGACGTCGTCTTCGAAGCGCTGCTCACCGAGCTGGCCGCGGGCATCGGAATCAGCGGGCCCTGATCAACGCTTCCGCCTGCCGGGGAGCGGGTGCGGCAGGAAGCCGTCGGCGAAGTAGAGCAGCGAGCCGCAGTCGTCGCAGCGGTAGGCGTGCTGCTGGTCGACCAGCCGGCCGAGCTCGCTCGGGGCCTCGGACATGAACCCGGTGTGGCCGGTGAGGAAGCCGATCTGCCCGAGGTAGCGGCGCGGCCGCTCACACCACGGGCAGTCCAGGTCGATCCGGGCCACCCGGCGCTCGGTCTCGGCCGCCGAAGCGGGCACGACCCGGCTGCCCCGGAATCCGCCATCGACCCGAAAGGTGACCTCGGCGCGCGAGATCCCCTGCGGCAGGCCGTCGTACAGCCTGACCCGCCGCGGGTCCCGCGCATCCGGGGTGTACTCGATCCCATGCTTCGCCACGCCGGCCACGCTAGCGCCGCCGGGTGACCACCACGGTAATTCCCGGGGTATACGAACAGTGCCGTTCTTGGATACCGTGACGGCACGTTCGACGGAAGGACATCCGATGCCAGCTCCACGCAGGGCAGCACTCCTCGTGCTCGCCGTATTGCTCGGCGCCGCAGTATTTCTCGTTCCCGCCGCGCCCGCCTCGGCGAGCGGGATCGTGCGCTGGGAGAACCGGGTCAGCGACCGCATCCTGGATATCGGGATCTCCTCGCCGAACCTGGAGGGGCCGGACTGGTCGGTCAAGGTGGTGCGGCTGCTGCTGCCGCCGGGCTGGTCCAAGGACGCGAACCGCACCTGGCCGACGATCTGGGTGCTGCACGGCGGTTTCGACGACCACAAGTCGTGGAGTGACAAAGGTGACCTCGCGACGCTGACCGCAGGCAAGAACGCGATCTTCGTACTGCCCGAGACCAGCTGGTGCAGCGCGTACTCGGACTGGCGCAACACCGGCAACGGTGGACCCCCGGCCTGGGAGAAGTACCTGCTCGGCGATGTGCGGACGGTACTGGAGTCCACCTACAAGGCCAATACGACGCGTGCCGTCGCGGGGAACTCCATGGGCGGGCTCGGCGCGATGAAGTTCGCGGCCAAGAACCAGGGATTCTTCAGGTCGGCGGCGTCGTTCAGCGGAAACGTGGACCCGCTGCACGAGTCCGGCGCGCCGGGCGACCCCGACCTGCCGGGGCAGGGCTGCGCCGCGGACTGGAAGCGGGTGTGGGGCGAGCTGCCCGCGCAGCGCGACATCTGGCGGGCGAACAACCCGTACAGCCAGGTCGCCCGGCTCACCGGCATCCCGCTCTTCGTCTCCTACGGGAAGGGCGACGCGGTCGAGGAGAAGGTGTACGAGCAGAACTACCGCTTCGTCGACGCACTCCAGGACGCGCACGCCCAGGTCGACGAGCGCTATGTGGCGGGCCAGGGTCACAATTGGAACGCCTGGAAGATCCAGATGGCCGATGCGCTGCCGATGCTGCTCTCCTCGGTGGGCGCCTGATCACGGGTCGACGCCGGCGACGGCGTCCGGGTTGGCGGCGTCGCGGACGATGCGCAGCGCCTGCACCAGGCCGTCCAGCTGCTCCGGGGTGAGCAGGCCGGTGAACCAGCGCTCGACGGCGGCCAGGTACTCGGGGAGCACCTCGGTGAGGGTGCGGGCACCGGCGTCGGTGAGCACGGCGTGCGCGGCGCGGCGGTCGGCCTGGTCGAGCACCCGCTCGACCAGGCCGTTGCGGACCAGCCGGTCGACCAGCCGGGTGGCGCCGCTGGTGGAGAGCGAGACCTGCACCGCCAGGTCGGTCATCCGCAGCCGCCGCTCCGGCGACCGGCTGAGCCGCATGAGCGCGTTCAGGTCGAGTCCGGAGAGCCCGCCCGCCTTCCAGGTCGGCTCCAGCCGCGCCACCAGCCCGTCGTGCGCCTCGAACAGCAGGCCCATGGCGGTGAGCCGGGGGTCATCGAACAGCGACATGCCCCGAACCTACCAGATACTTGCTATGCGGATAGTTGACGCGCGGAATATCTCGGGGTAGACCTGGAGCGGTGAACACTTCCGCAGTATGGCTCGCCGGATTCCGCGGCGGCCTGATCAGTCCGCACGAGCAGATCCGGCTGGCCGAGCCGATCACCTTCGCCGACGCCACGGTGCGCCAGACCCTCCGAATCGCCGGCGGCGGCAGCCGGTTCCGGGTGCGGATCAGCAACCGGTTCGGCCGCACGGCGCTCACCATCGGCGCGGCCCTGGTTGGCGAGCACGCGCTGCTCTTCGACGGCGCCTCGACGGTCACCATTCCGGCGGGAGCCGAACTCTTCAGCGATGCGGTCGATCTCGCGGTCCAACCGGGCACCGATCTGGTCGTGAGCCTGTACCTGCCCGATCCGACCGGCCCCGCGACGGCGGCCTCGCAGCCCGGACAGACCGCACTGGTCGCGCCCGGTGACCGCACCGCCGACGCCGACCTCCCGGACGCCGAGCGGCTGCCGTACCGGGTCTTCCTGGACGCCGTCGACGTCTTCGCCGAGCCGCAGCCGGTGCTCGCCGCCTTCGGCGACTCCTGGTTCGAGGGCGTCGGCACCACGCCGAACGCGCACCTGCGCAGCGTCGATGTGCTCAACCGGGAACTCGGCGGGGGCTGGGCGGTGAACCTCGGCATCGCCGGAAACCGCCTGCTGCGCACCGAGGTCGGGCCGAGCGCACTGGACCGCTTCGAGCACGACGTGCTCGCCGTCCCCGGCGTCTCCCGGGTGCTGGTGAACTTCGGCATCAACGACCTCATCCTCGGCGGCTACACCGGGGAGCAACCGCCCGCCGCAGGCGCGATGATCGCCGGCTACACCGAACTCGCGCGCCGCGCGCACGATGCCGGGCTGCCGATCCACGCCGCCACCATCGGCCCCTTCGCCGGCTGCGAGTACCCGAATCTCACCGTCGACGCGGGCATTCCGATCCGCCGCGAGGTCAACGAATGGCTGCGCACCACGACGGTCTTCGACTCGGTCGCCGACATCGCGCGGACCGTCGAGGATCCCGCCCGCCCCGACCACCTCGCCCCCGAGCTCGACAGCGGCGACTGCATGCACCTCAACAATGCCGGCGCCCACCTCATGGCCCTCGAGTTCCTGGCCGCCCTGCCCGCCGTGGTGCACTGAACGCGTGCCCCCGTCGCTGCCCGCCACCACCGAAGCGCACCTCGCCCGGATCGCCACCGGGCTGTCCGGGGCCGTGGTCATCTGCGGCTTCCCGGCGTCCGGGAAGTCGACCGCGGCCCGGTTTCTGCGCTCCCGCACCGGCGCGCCGATCCTGGACAAGGACCGGTTCGCGCCGGTTCTGGAGGAATCACTGATGGCCCGGCTCACCGGCGACCCGTTCGACCGCGATTCCGAGACCTACCGCGCGCTGGTCTCCCCCGGCATCTACGACGGGCTGATCCGCACCGCGCTCACCGTGGCCGCGGCGGCCCCGGTGATCGTGGACGCGCCGTTCCTCTCGGTCATCCGGGCCGCGCACGCTGCGGGGCGGTCGCTCGCCGAGCACCTCCGGGCGGTGGGCGGCACCCCGGATTCGGTGCCGGTCCGCACGCTCTGGCTCGACACGCCCCCGCATCGGATCAGGGAGCGGATGGTCGCGCGCGGCGCCGAGCGCGACGCGCCGAAACTCGCGGACTGGACCGCCTATCACGACGGCGTGCTCGCGGCGGGGAACCGCGAGCGGGCGCACGCCGTCTGCGATCTCGTTCTCGAGACCTAGGCCAGCACCGTGCGGACGACCGCACCGATGGTGCGCGTCTGCTCCGCGTCGGCGGCGGTGAGGGGTGGGCGGACGGCGCGCGCGAAGCCTGGAAGCCGTTCGGCCAGTGCGGCTTTGGCGACGGCGATATCGATGAGCGGCAGTGCGCGGCGGCAGGCGCCGTAGCGATCGAACACCCGCTGCAGCCGGTCGGCCTCGGCGCCGTCGCCCACCGCGACCGCGGCGGCGATCGCGACCGGGAGTTCGGCGACCGGCCCGCCCGCACCGCTCACCACGCCGTCCAGGCCGAGCTCCCGGATCCGGGCACCGACCCCGTCGTCGCCGAGCAGGACGGCGAGCTGCGGGCAGCGCGACTTGTACTCGGCGCTGACCGCCCGGTCCTTGCCCGAATCCTTGATTCCGGCTACGACCTCGGGGAACTCGGCGGCGAGCTGGGCCAGCGATTCCGGTGCCAGCGGGGTCCGGGTGTGCCGGGGGAAGCTGTAGAGGAGGGTCGGGAGCCGCAGCCCGGCCAGAACGCGGCGCAGGTACTCCTCGACCCCGGTGCGCGGCGGGTCGGCATGGAAGAAGGGGGTGATGACGGCGAGCAGATCGGCGTGGTCGTGCGCGTGCTCGGCGCGGGCGAGCACGTCGCCGATCGGCCCGCCGCCGATGTGCGCGATCAGCGTGCCCGGCCACGCGGCCCGGCACAGCTCGAGCACCGTGCGCCGCTCGGCGTCGGTGCAGGCGGCGAACTCACCGGTCGTCCCGTTCACCAGCAGCGCGCGCACCCCGGCCGCGGTGAGCAGGTGCAGCTGGTCGCGCAGCGCTGCCGGGTCGACGGTGCCGGAGCGCTGGAACGGGGTCAGCGCGGCGACGACCGGCGAGGGGACTGGGATGGACACCGTCCGAGACTAGGTAATGTCGATCATCCCAGCACAGGAGGATCGATGGTCAGCTTCTTCACGCCGGACGGCGACGCCGTGATCCCGGAGCCGATCGCGCGCAGCGGCTGGGGCGGCGGCCACCTCGGCGGCCCCGGCGTGTGCGGGCTGATGGCGCGGGACGTCGAGCGGCACTGCCCGGAGGGGTTCGTGCCCGCCCGGATGACGGCCGACCTGTTCCGCCCGGTGTGGGACCGGCCGATCACCGTGCGGAGCGAGGTGGTGCGCTCGGGCAGGCGGATCACCGTCGCGGACGCGAGCATCGTGCAGGACGGCGAGGTGCGCGCCCGCTCGACCGTGGTCTTCCTGAGCACCGGCGCCGAGCCGCCGGGGCAGCTCTGGCGCCCGGAGCGCGAACTGCCGGTGCCGCTGGTCGGCATCGTGCCGCCGGAGGGCGGGCGCCCGCTGTTCCGCAGCGGCGAGCGCGAGTGGTCCCGCGAGTACGGCGACCACCAGAACGCCGACCGGAAGATCTCCTGGCACGCCATGCCCGCGCTGGTCGCCGGCGAGAAGCTGACCCCGTTCCAGCACGCCGCCATGGTCGGCGACACCGCCAACCACATCTGCCACTGGGGTTCGGCGGGCGCGGGCTACATCAACGCCGACATGACGCTGACGCTCTCCCGGCTGCCGATCGGCTTCGAGCTCGGGCTGCGCGCGGTGGACTCGCTCGCCACCGACGGCGTCTCCATCGGCACCGCGACGATGTACGACCGCAGCGGCCCGCTCGGCACCTGCGTGGTGACGTCGCTGTCCAACGCCGACAAGCTCATCGACTACACAGCGCCGCGCCGCTGACCGGCGCGGGACACAATCCGATTCAGTTGTGCCAGTTGCCATCTCGGTTACCGACAATTTCGGACCGAGCGCATTTCGGGCTGCCGGAGCGGCCCGCAGCGGATACCCTGGAGGGGTGACCAGACGGATTATCCGAGCCGGTTCGGCGGTGGCGATCACCGCGTTCCTGGCAGTGGGGTGTGGCGATGGGTCCGGGGGGCTGCCCGATCCGCAGTTCCTGCTCCGCGGCGCGACCGCGGCCAGCGCGGCGGTGACCAGCGCACACGTGGAGATGAGCAGCGAGGGCAGCCTCTCCGGGTTCAGCGCGAGGGAGCTGAACGCGGATGTCAGAGCCCGCGGCAAGAGCGGTCCGGGAGCCTCCGTGGGGACGGCCGAGGTCGCAGGCGCCACGCTGGCCTTCGTCGAACAGGAGGGCAGGTTCTACTCGCGCGGCGCGGACGGGCGATACAGCGCGGCGCAGCTGCCGGGCGGCGCGGCGCTGCCGCGGCCGTCGGAGCTGCTCGATCCCGAGCGCGGGCTGGCGAAGCTGCTCGGCGGGCTGCGCGAGGTGCGCACCGAGGCGCGGGAGGAGCACGAGGGGGTGCTCTCCTTCCGGGTGACCGGGACGGTGCCGCGGGCCGACGCCGCAGTCTGGCTGCCCGGCACCGCGGGCGATCCGACGCTGACGGTGTGGTTCGCGGCGCAGGGCAGGCACCTGCCGGTCGGCACCCGGCTCGCCACCGTCAACGACACCGGGGAGCCGGTCACCATCGACTTCGCGCTGAGCGAGCTGAACGAGAAGGTGCAGATCCCGGCGGTCGACTGAGCTCGCGGCCCCCGCTCGGCGGGGGCCGCTCCGGCAGCTCAGCGCCCGACCCGAAGGGCGGCCGCGACCGCGGCGACCTCACCGGCCACCTCGGCCCGCAACTCCCACTCGTCGGGCTCGTCGCGCCGGCGCACCGTCAGCCGCACCTGGTCACCGGGCACGACGAAGCGCCGGAACCGCAGGCCGCGCGCCTCGCGCAACCGCAGCATCGGCTCCGCCGCCGTCGCCCGGATCAGCGCGATCCCGCCCTCCAGCAGCAGCATTCCGGGCAGCGTCGGATAGCGCGGGAAGTGCGCGGCGAACACCGGCAGCGTGCCGGTGACGTTCAGCACCGCGGTGCCGCACTCCCCCGGCCGCACGATCTCGACCGCGTCGAAGGCGGGCGCACCGTAGGTCGCCGCCGCCGTCACGACGCGCTCCGCACCGGCGCGTCCAGCGGGCCGGCGCCGAGCAGGACCCCCGCGGTCCGCGCGGTCTCCGCCGGGTCGTCGAAGCGGTCGGCATCGACGAAGGCGCACATGATCCGGCGGGCGACCAGGATCGGCTCACCGTCCACCCGCACCGTGCCGTCCACGCTCGCCGTGCGGGATCCCGCCTGGGTCACCTCGACCTCCAGCTGCAGCACGGCGCCGCGCCCGGCATCGCGCAGCACCGACACCTCGGCGATGTTCAGCAGCGCGGCCCGCTTCCGGTGCTCCGAGCTGAGCAGCACCAGCCAGGCGCCCGCCTGGCACAGCGCCTCGAGCACGATGCCCGCGGGCAGCACCGGCCCGGCCGCCGACGGCTGCCAGTAGTCCTCGTACACCGAGGTCGCCTTGCGAGCGCGCAGCGTCCGCATCGGCTCCCACGACTCGATGCGATCGATCAGCTGGAACTTCACGGCGCCTCCGCCCCGAGCAGCGCCCGGAGCCGCTCCGCCAGCTCCGGTGGCGCCGAGTCGGCGACGCGGGCAATCGATTCCGGCCCGGGTAGCAGCTCGGCGGCGGATGCGAGTACGGCCGGATCCAGCTCGGCCAGACAGCCGCGGAGCTGGGCGGAGGTCGCGATGTCCAGCATGCCTGCGAGTGTGGGGTGATCGGCGGCGGTCACGAGTTCGCGCGCCACCTCGACGGCGAGTGGCACCGGGAGCGCGGCGATCACCGCGCCGGAGCGCGCCAGGTCCAGGTACGTCGCCACCCGGGCCAGGTACTCCGGGGTGAGCCGCTGGGCCACCGCGGCGGCCCTGGCCGGCTCCATCACCGCCGCCAGGTGCGCGGTCATCAGCGGGCTGTCGTTGCGAGTCGCCACCTTGGCCGCTATCTGCGGCGGTACCAGCCGGGTCGCGGCGGCGACCGAGCTCAGCCCGGCCTCCTCGGTGATGCCGAAGATCCGGTCCGACAACAGGATTCGCAGCGCGGCGAGGTCGGCGGCGGGGACATCGGCGAGGTAGCCGATGCGCTCGGCGGTGACTCCGAGCAGCCGGGCCAGCGCGGTGACCGCGGCCCGCCGGACGGCCGGTGTGTCGTTCACCGCCCCACCGCCCGCCGGATCGCCGGGCGGAGGAAGGCGGGGATGGCGTCGAGCGCGTCCTCCGCGGCGCTGGTCAGCTCCTCGATCCGCCGCGCGCAGGCGGCGTCGACCAGCTCGGCGAGGTCGGCCCGGTGCGCCGCGGGCAGCGCGGCGACACCGGCGGGCAGCGGTGCGGCGAAAAGGCCGGGCAACCGGTCCTCCGGCACAACGGGGTCTTCGGATTGCGTCAACACGACCTCCACGGCGACAGGGCAGCGCTACATCCGCATCGGCAGCGATGCGGAACGGGGACAGGGGTTTTCGGACGATCCGAGCTGAGGAGCGAACCAACGTGGTCGGACGGCCGGAGCGTAGCACGGCGCGCCGGGAGCCGCCCGGAGATCGGGTTCACCGAGCGATCACTCGGTAAATGTAATTCTCGGGCAATTCGGGCAGTGTGGTGGACTGTCGCGAATGAATTCCGCCGTTGATACCCGGAGAACCGGATAACTCGCGGTGTGCGGCGTGGCCGTTTCGGCCATCCGAATGCAAATAGTCGCCCGTCCAGTTCTGTGCTTTTTCACATGCCTGCCGAGACCTGTTGACGCTGAAGCCCTCTCGATCTAATCTCGAACCCGGCACCCGGCCGGTCGGCATGTTGCGAGGATTGGGAATCCTCCGTGCCGGCAGTTGTGAAATTCGACATCGCTGTCGAAGGGTGATCCCGGTACTCGTCGTCGCCGACGAGGTTGCATACTCTCCTTGGCTACCCGCGCTCCGCAGTACCGCTGCGCCGATGCGGGGAAAGGTCGGTCAATCATGTCTGTCGACGTATCCATCCGCGACGATATCGCCGAATTCCTGCGTGCCCATTACGACGTCGATCTGGACGTCGTCTCGCCCGATTCCACGCTGGACGACCTCGGCCTCGATTCCCTCGGCGTCCTCTCGGTCGCCGATCTGATCGAGAACAAATACGGCATCTCGCTGGACGACGAGCGAATCGCGTCGGTGCGCACCTTCGCCGATCTCATGGGGCTGATCCGGCTCAAGGCCGCCGAAGCCTCCTGATCGGCGCGTCCCCCTTTCCTCGCGTTTCCGCACAGCCCCGGTCACCGATTCGAAAAGGCACGACTCCATGGACGCTTACATCACCGCAACCGGCCGCTTCCTCCCCGGCGAGCCGATCACGAACGACGAGATCGAGGAGTACATCGGCAAGGCCGGCCGCGCCTCCTCGGATCTGAAGGACCAGATCCTGCAGAACAGCGGCATCAAGACCAGGCACTACGCCATCGACAAGGACCAGAACACGGTCTACTCCAATGCCCGCATGGCCGCCGAGGCGGTGCGCGCGGCGGTCGACCGGGCCGGCCTGACGCCGGAGGGCGTGGAGATGCTGGCCGCCGCCACCACGCTGCCCGACCTCATGGGGCCGGGCCACGCCAGCATGGTGCACGGCGAGCTCGGCTACCCGCCCATGGAGATCGTCACCGCGCACGGCATCTGCAGCTCCGGAATGATGGCGCTGAAGAACGCCTATCTGCAGGTGAAGGTCGGCGAGAAGCGAACCGCGCTCGCGGTGGCGAGCGAGCTGGCCAGCCGCGGCTTCAAGCACACGCGCTACGCCGAGATGAAGACCACGACCGAAGACGGCTCGCTGCCGATGGAAACCGCCTTCCTGCGGTACATGCTCTCGGACGGAGCCGGTGCGGCGGTGGTCTCGGATACCGCGCCCGCGGATCGCACGAGCCTGCGGATCGACTGGATCTCGCTCACCTCGTACGCGAACACCGAGAACGCCTGCATGTACTTCGGCAGCGCCAAGAATTCCTGCGAGAAGACCTGGGGCGATTACCCCTCGGCGTCGGAGGCCGCCGCGGCGGGCGCCCTCGCGCCGCGGCAGAAATTATCGCTGCTGCCGCACCTGGTGCGGGTCGGAATCGACGAATACGAAAAACTCGCGAATGCCGGAAAATTCGATCCGGATACCGTAACCTGGTTTCCCGCGCACTACTCCAGCGAGCGCATGAAAACGATGCTGACCGGAGAACTGAAGCGGCGCGGCGTTTCCGCGGGCCGCCCGGAGGCGTGGTTCAGCAACCTCACGCAGGTGGGGAATATCGGCAGCGCGAGTATCTACGTCATTCTGGACGAAATGCTCACGCAGAATCTGGTGCAGCCCGGCGACACCCTGCTCTGCATGGTGCCGGAATCGGGACGATTCGCCATCTCGTTCATGCACCTGACGGCGGTGCGCGGCCCGATCGAACATTCGGGCGCCGCATGACGGGACATGCCGGAATCCGGGCGGTGGGGCCCGGTGGCGCCGTCGGCGCCGACACCAGGCCGGTCGTGGTCTTCGAGTATTCGCAGACCGGCCAGCTCACCGAGGTGGTCGACGCGCTGGTCGCCCCGCTCGAGGCGGCGGGCAGGCCGGTGCGCCGGGTGCGCTACGCCCCGGCCGAGCCGTATCCGTTCCCCTGGCCGGTTGCCCGATTCTTCGGCGTATTCCCCTCTGCCACAGACGAATCGGCGCGGGTCGCGCTCACCGTCGATCCGGCCGAGCTGTACACGGCGCCGGAGGAGCTGGTGATCCTGGCCTACCAGGTGTGGTATCTGGCGCCGTCGGTGCCGGTGCGCTCGCTGCTCGCCGCGCACCCGGAGCTGTTCGCCGGCCGCGATGTCGTCACCCTGGTCGCCTGCCGGAACATGTGGTACTCGGCGGCGGCCGAGGTGCGCCGCACGCTCGCCGGGCTCGGCGCGGCGGCGGCGGGCACCGTCGCCGCGATCGACACCAGGCCGCAGGGGATCACGCTGGTCACCACGCTGCGCTGGCTGCTGCTCGGCTCGCGGGACGGGTTCCTGGGTAGGGCCGGGGTCGGCGCCGACGAGCTGCGCCGGGTCGGCGCGGTCGGCGAGGAGCTGGCGGCGGCCGCCGGGCCGGACGAGACCGCGCTGGCGCTGGCCGGTGCGGCGCCGGTGGTCCCGGTGCTCGCCGCCGCGGATCTCGTTGCCGGACAGGTGTTCCGGCGCGCGGGCGCGGCCATACGCCCGGCGCGCGGTGCGGCCAGGGCAGCCGGGCTGCTCGGCTTCGCGCTGACGCTCGGCCTCGCCATCGTGACCGGGCTGCCCGCCCTGGTGGCGGCCAGGCTGCTGCTCGGCAAGCGGTTCGACCGGGTGGTGCAGGCCCGGCTGACCGGGGTGACCGCCGCGGCGAGCGCGGGAGCGGCGCGGTGAGCGCCCGCGTCGCCGTGGTCGGGGCGGGCCCGGCCGGGCTGGCCGCCGCGTACGCGCTCGGGCGGCACGGCGTCGAGACCGTCGTGCTGGAGAAGCGCACCCGGCCCTCGACCCACCCGCAGGCCACCCTGGTCAATGTGCGCACCACGGAGATCCTCCGCGAGTTCGGGCTCTTCGACGCCGCGCTCGCCGCTGGCACCCCGCTGGAGCAGGCCGCGCGGGTGCGCTTCCTGACCGCGGTGGCGGGCACCGAACTCGGCCGCCTCGAGCTGATCGAGGACACCGACAAGCTCATGCGGCTCGCCGCGCAGAGCCCGGCCCGGCCGATGCTGTGCCCGCAGAACCGGTTGCAGGAGGTGCTCGCCGCCGGGCTCGCCGGGCTTCCCGAGGTCACGCTGATCACCGGCGCGACCGTCGACGCGGTGTCGACCGGAGCGGACGGCACGGTGCTGGAGTACACCGACGGCACGGGCGCGCACCGGCTGGCCGCCGACTACGTGCTGCTGGCCGAGGGGATGCACGGCACGCTGCGCGATCAGGTCGGCATCACCGGGACGGCCGGTTCCCCGCTCGGCAGCCTGCTCGACGTGCACTTCCACGCCGACCTCGGGCACTGGCTCGGCGGCGCCGAGAGCGTGCTCTCCTGGATCGTCAACCGGGAGCTGCGCGGCGTACTCATCACCGTCTCCCCGGAGCAGGACGAGTGGCTGCTGGAGATCCCGCTCACCGCCGCCGAGGGCGACCGCACCGGTGACGCCGCGGCCCTGGTCGCCGCTGCCATCGGCGCGCCGGTCGAGGTCGATATCAGGGGCGCCCGCACCTGGACCATGGGCAGCACCGGGATCGACCGCTGGCGGGACCGCTCGGGACGGGTCTTCGCGCTCGGCGACGCCGCGCACACCTTCCCGCCCACCGGGGGGTTCGGCATGAACACCGGCATCCAGGACGCGCACAACCTGGCCTGGAAGCTGGCGGCGGTCCTGGCCGGCTGGGCGGACGACCGGCTGCTCGACACCTACCAGCCCGAGCGTGCACCGGTGGCCGGGTTCAATGCCGCGCAGAGCGAGCACAATGCCCGCGCGATGGCCGAGTTCGGGGCACTGGCGCTGGCCGCGCCGGACGCGGCGGCGCTCTCGACCGGGATCGAGGAGCAGCGCCCGCACTTCGATTTCTACGGCCAGGCGCTGGGTTTCCGGTACGGGGTGGAGCCGGTGGTCGACGACGTCATCGACTACACCCCGGAGGTGCGCCGGGGCAGCCGGGTGCCGCACCACTGGCTGCGCACCGCCGACGGCACCCCGATCTCCACGCTCGACCTGGCGGGCAGCGGCTTCGCGCTGCTCGCCGCCGAACCGGCGGGCGCGGCGTGGGCGGACGCGGTCGGGTACGCGCACCTGATGAACACCGTGCCGGTCACCGCGGTCACCGTGCTGGCCGGCCGCCGAACCGGGAGCGGGACGACGGGATTCGGCGACCCGTCCGGCGCGGCGACGGCGGCGCTGTTCGCCGAGCCCGGGCAGGCCGTGCTGATCCGGCCGGACGGCCATGTGGCGGCCGTGCTGCCGGGCCGCGACCCCTACAACGAACTCATCGCGGCCGTGATCCGCGCCGTCACCGACGGTTCCAGTACAGCGGAGGTATTCGTATGAACGCAGTGGAGACGGCGGCGCGGCTCGCCGCCGACACCGGGAAGGCGAGCCGCGCCCAGATCGAGGATCTGCTCTCCGGTGAGCGGGCGCGGGTGCGCCGGGTGGTCGAGGTGCTGCCCGCCGATGATCTGAGCTGGGCGCTCGGCACCGAGGTCGGGGCGCAGGCGCTGCGCAACGCCATCGCGCTGATGCCCGAGTACTACCTGCCCGGCCGGTTCGACCGCGAGGTCGCCGTCCGGTTCGAGATCACCCGCCCGCCCGGCGAGACCGTGCTGGACACCGTCTCCTTCGGCCCGCAGACGTGCCGGGTGCTCGGCCCGGAGTATCCGGGCGCGGTGGCGCTGACGGTGTACCTGGACGGCCCCGGCTTCGCCCGCATCGCCACGGGCCTGGACAAGGGCATGGAGCTGATGATGCGCGGCGAACTGCGGGTGCAGGGCGACGTGCAGGTCGCCATGAAGATGGAGGCCTTCTTCGGCCTCGACCCGAAGGGGAAGAAGCGATGAACGGCGACCGCAAGCGGGTGGCGATCACCGGGATCGGGCTGGTCACGCCGATCGGGATCGGCACCGAGCTGTACTGGAAGCAGCTCACGGCCGGGGTCAGCGGCGCCCGGCTCATCGAATCCTTCGACGCCTCGTTCAACCGGGTCCGGATCGGCGCGGAGGTCACCGGCTTCGACCCGTCGGACTGGCTGGAGTACAAGGACGCCAGGCGCTTCGACCGGGTGGGGCACCTCGCGGTCGCCGCCTCCGACCTGGCGCTGAACGACCAGGGCATCGAGGGGCTCGACCGCTCGGAGATGGCCACCGTGATCAGCGCCGCGCTCGGCGGCACCGCCACCGCGGTGCAGAACATCGAGGCGCGGGCCGCGGGCCGCAATGCCTCACCGCTGTTCATCCCGATGACGATGGCGAACTTCGCGGCCTCCGCGGTCGCCTTCCGGCACAAACTGGGCGGGCCGAGCTACGCCCCGCTCAGCGCCTGCTCCTCGTCCGCGGACGCGGTGGGCCAGGGCTACCGGATGATCCGCGACGGGTACGCGGAGTCGGCGCTGGTCGGCGGCGCCGAGGCGGCCATGAGCCCGGTCGTGCTCTCCGGTTTCACCAGCATGCGGGCGCTCTCCGCGCGCAACGACGACCCGAAGGGCGCGGGCCGCCCGTTCGCCGCGGACCGGGACGGCTTCGTGCTCGGCGAGGGTGCGGGCATGCTGGTGCTGGAATCGCTGGAGTCGGCGCGCGCCCGCGGCGTGCACGTGTACGCCGAGATCTGCGGCTACGGCCAGGTCGTCGACACCCACCACGTCACCGCGCCGCGCGCCGACGGTGCCTGCGCGGCCAAGGCCATGCGGCTGGCGCTGCGCGAGGCCGGTGCCGAGCCCGAGCAGGTCGGCTACATCAACGCGCACGGCACCGGCACCATCCTGTCCGACCCGGCCGAGACCAAGGCGGTGCACACCGCGCTCGGCGCGCACGCCCGCTCGGTCGCGATCAGCTCGACCAAGCCGATGACCGGGCACATGCTCGGCGCCACCGGCGCGGTGGAGGCGGCGACCTGCGCGCTGGCCATCGATCGCGGCCAGCTCCCGCCCACCATCAACCACACCGTCCCCGATCCCGAGTGCGACCTGGATTACGTCCCGAACGTCGCGCGCTCGGCGAATGTCGAACTCGCGCTGTCGAATTCGATCGCGTTCGGCGGGCACAACGTGACCCTTGCCTTCCGTCGCCCCGCTGACGAGGAGAACTGACCGTGGAACTCACCCGCATCGGCACCGTCACCGCACACCTCAAACCACCGCAGATGATCGGCCCCGGCCCGTACGGCATCCGGATGTTCATCGAGATCATGGACGGCACGCTGGAGGGCGACCCCTCGGTGCCCGAGGTGAACTCGATCGCGGGCACGGTGCTCCCCGGCGGCGGCGACTGGGTGCTCATCGGCGCCGACGGCTGGGCCCGGCTCGACGTCCGGGTCCAGTTCCTGACCTCGAACGGCGCGGTGGTCTTCGCCGAGTTCTTCGGGCTGATCGAGATGACCGACAAGGTGCAGGACGCGCTCATGTCCGGCGCCGCCACCGAGTTCGACGATCAGTACTTCCGGGTCACCCCGCGGCTGGAGACCGGTGACCCGCAGCTGGAGTGGGTGAACCAGGCGGTGTTCCTCGGCGAGGGCCGCTTCGTCGAGGGCTTCGGCCTGCAGTACGTGATGTACCGGGTCGGCTGAGCCGATGGCCGCACCGGAGAACGCCGCCGTGGTCGTCGACGACCTGCGGGTGCGACGCGGGGAGACGGAGGTCCTGCGCGGCCTGTCGTTCACCGTGCCGACCGGGGCCGTCACCGGCCTGCTCGGGCCGAGCGGCTGCGGCAAGACGACCCTGATCCGCTCGATCGTCGGCGTCCAGCAGCTCGGGTCGGGCAGCATCACGGTGCTCGGCGCACCGGGCGGCAGCGCGTCGCTGCGCGCCAGGATCGGCTACGTCACCCAGTCACCGTCGGTCTACGGCGACCTCACGGTGCGCCAGAACGTGCGCTACTTCGGCGCGGTGTACGGAGTCTCGGCGGCGGCCGCGGACGCGGCCGTCGCCGACGTCGGGCTGACCGAGCACAGCGGCAGGCTGGTGGACAAGCTCTCCGGCGGCCAGCAGGCCCGGGTCTCGCTGGCCTGCGCGCTGGTCGGCAAACCCGAGCTGCTCGTGCTCGACGAACCGACCGTCGGGCTGGACCCGGTGCTGCGCCGGGATCTGTGGCAGCACTTCGCCGAACTCGCGGCGGGCGGCGCCACCCTGCTGGTCTCCAGCCACGTCATGGACGAGGCGGACCGTTGCGACCGCCTGCTGCTCATGCGCGAGGGCAGGCTGCTCGCCGACCAGACCCCCGGCGAGCTGCGCGCCGAGACCGGCACCGCCAACCTCGAGGAGGCCTTCCTCGAACTGGTGCTCGCCAGTACCCGCGCGCCGGAATCCGAGACGACAGGAGCACAGTGATGTCACCCCGGCTGACCTGGTGGACCGTGCGACGGGTACTCACCCAGCTGCGCCACGACCGCCGCACGATCGCACTGATCCTGGTGGTGCCGAGCGTGCTGCTCACCCTGCTGCGCTACGTCTTCGACGGCCGCCCCGACATCTTCGACCAGGTCGGGCTGCTCCTGCTCGGCATCTTCCCGTTCACCTCCATGTTCCTGATCACCAGCGTCGCCATGCTGCGCGAGCGCACCACCGGCACCCTCGAGCGGCTGCTGAGCATGCCGCTGCACAAGCTGGACCTGCTGCTCGGCTACGGCATCGCCTTCGCCCTCGTGGCCATGGTGCAGGCGGCGGTGGCGGCGACGGTGGCCTACGGGTTCCTCGGGCTGCAGACCCAGGGCGCGGTCGGGGTGGTGCTGCTGATCGTGGTCGCCACCGCCGTCCTCGGCTCCTCCACCGGGCTGTTCACCAGTGCCTTCGCCCGCACCGAGTTCCAGGCGCTGCAGTTCGCGCCGTCCATCATCATCCCGCAGCTGCTGCTCTGCGGGCTGATCTGGCCGCGCGAGGAGATGGCGGGCCCGCTGCGCGCGGTGTCCGACGTGGTGCCGCTGCGCTACGCCGCCGAGGCGCTCGGCGAGGTCGGCACCTACCCGCTGCCGACCACCCTGCTCTGGCGCGATCTCGCCGTCGTGCTCACCTTCGGCCTGGTGCTGCTCGCGCTCGGCGCGGTCACGCTGCGCCGCAAGGCGCGCTGAGCCACCGGCTTCCGCCGCCGCTGTCGACGCGGCACCCCTCCGACGATCCCGAGGTGAACCACCATGATCACCGCGCTCGGCGTCGCCAGGCACCTGGTGCCCGCGCCGTCGATGAAGGACATGCTCTTCCACACCCGCCGCTTCCCGGTCACGCCGGGGCCGGTGGCCCGCCGCTACGAGGGCGTGTCCCGCGCCGTGCTCGAGGGTTTCGAATTCGGCGCTGATCTCGCCGACCCGGCCGCGATCGCCGCCCGCCTGGAGTGGGTCGACCCCTTCTACCGCAGCCTCGCCTGCGAGGGCGCGGTCGCCGCGCTGGCGTTGCGCGACCTGATGTCGCCGCGCAAGCGCAGCCGGGCCGTCGAATTCACCCGCGGGCCGGGCGCGCCGCACGCGCTGCTCGCCTACGTCGGGTTCGGGCTCGTGCTCTCCCGGCTGCCGCGCCCGCTGTGGCGGCGCGCGCTGCCCCGGCTGGAGCAGGCCGAGCCGCTGCTGGCCGACCTGAGCTGGCTCGCGGTCGACGGCTACGCCTTCGATCTGGCCTTCTTCGACCCCGAGCGCTGGATCCTGCGCAGGCGGACGCCGCCGCGCTACCGCTGGGAAGGACGCTCGGACTACTTCGGCCGCGCCTTCGACCAGGGTGTCGGCCGGGCCGTCGCCTTCTACCACGCCGGCGATTTCGAGGCGGTGGCCGCCACCATCGGCGGCTTCGAGCCGGAGCGGCGCGGCGATCTCTGGAGCGGCGCGGGCGCGGCGGTCGGCTACCTCGGCGGCCCGGACCGCGCCGGGCTGCTGCGGGTGCTCGCCGCCGCGGGCCCGCACGTCCCCGACCTCGCTATCGGCGTGGTGATGGCGGCCGAGGCCAGGCAGCACGCCGGATTCGTCCCGGAGAACACCGAACTGGCGTCCGAGGTGGTCTGCGGCGCGAACGCGGCAACGGTCGCCGCGCTGGCGGTGCAGACCGCGCAGGCGCCGCCGACCCCGGAGGGGCCGCCCGCGTACGAGCAGTGGCGGCTGCGGATCCGCGCGCACTTCGCCGAGCGCGTGGCGGTGGCGCCGTGAGCGCCGCGCCGCTGCGGCTGGTCGGCGAGCCGCTGGTGGAGCGGCCACCGCTGGACAGCTTCGGGGTGCGCGAGGCGGCCAGGGTGCTGGTGATCGGGCTGGTGCTCGGCGGCAGCCTGCTCGCCGGGCTCGGCCGCCACGGCGCACGGAAGCTGCTGCGCGCCAGCGACTCGAGCTGGCAGGAGGCAGCCGCGGAGGCCACCGTCGACGCCTTCGAGCGGCTCGGCCCGCTCTTCGTCAAGCTGGGCCAGCTCATCGCCTCCTCCTCCGGCGCCTTCCCGCCCGCGCTCTCCGCGGCCTGCCTGCGCTGCCTGGACCGGGTGCGGCCGTTCCCGGCCGCCGAGGCGCGCCGGATCGTGGGTGCCGATCTCGGGCGCCCGGTGGACGAGCTCTTCCGCTCCTTCGACGATGCCCCGCTCTCCGCCGCCTCGGTGGCCCAGGTGCACGCCTGCGTGCTCCCGGACGGCCGCGAGGCGGTGCTCAAGGTGCAGCGCCCCGGGATCGCCCGCCGGATGATCGTCGACCTGCGCGCGGCGCTGCGCACCGCCCGGCTGCTGCAGCGGTTCTCGCACGCGGCGCGGGTGGCCAATGCCGTCGGTGTGGTGCACGACCTCTACGAGGCCACCGTCGGCGAGCTGAACTTCCTCGTGGAGGCCGAGAACCAGCGCCGCATCCGGGCCGATCTCGGCGCCTTCGGCGACAACGGGGGCGTCATGGTTCCCGAGGTGTACAGCGCGCACTGCGGCCCGCGGGTGCTGTGCATGGAGCGGGTGCGCGGGGTGCCGCTGGACCGCTTCGACGTCACCGCGGCCCACCCCGACCCCGAACTGCTCATTCGCAGACTGGTGAAGGTGTGGCTGGAGGGGGTGACCGTGCACGGCATCTTCCACGGCGACGTGCACGCGGGCAATCTCTGGCTGCTGGACGACGGCAGGCTCGCCCTGCTCGACTTCGGCATCGTCGGGCGGATGACCGCGCCCTGGCGGCAGCTGGTGCGGAACATGTTCCACGCCAGCGCCTTCGACGGCGACTTCACCCCGGTCGCCACCTCGCTGCGCGAGCTCGACCTCTTCCCGGACCAGAGCAGCGACGACGCCGCCATCGGGAGCCAGCTGGCCATGGTGCTCGGCCCGATCCTCTCCGGCGAGCTCGCCGAGCTGGATCTGAAGACGGTCACCGGCCTGATGCTCGACTTCGGCACCGACAGCGGGATGAGCGGCCCGCAGCAACTCATCCTGATGGGCAAGCAGCTTGGCTACTTCGAGCGCTACGCCGTCACCCTCGCCCCGGACTGGCGCCTCGGAACCGACCTGTTCCTGCTGCAAAATGTCTTCCCCGACGAGGTGGCCGCGGCGCTGGCCGAGCGCGGAGCCACGCTGCCCGCCTGAGCGCTCCGGTTAACAGCGGGCGCGCGCGGGGATATCTTCGAGCGGAACCCGCCGCGCGCCCGGACCCGGACCACGCCGGACGGATTCGCACTTCCTGGAGGCAGCCGTGCCCACTCCCCTCGTCCGGATCTCCGCAACCGCGGCGGCGCTCGCCATCGCCGTGCTCTCCCTGACCGCCTGCGACGACGAGGTCGGCACCGCCACTCCGGCCTCCCCGTCGGCCGCCGCCACCCCCGCCGCGGGCGCGCCGGCGCCCGGTGGCCGCTCGGGGCAGTCCACCGTGCGCACCATCGGCAAGACCGGCTGGTACGACGACTTCACCATCACCGTGGACCGGGCCACCGTGGTCCCGGACCAGTACGGCGGCGCCGAGGTGACCGTCGACCTCACCTACGCCAACACCGGCCTCACCGACCGCATGCTCGGACTCACCCCGACCCTGCTGGTCAACGGCGAACTCGACGGCGGCGCGACCTTCGACAGCCCCACCGTCGCCGCGGGCGGCAAGGGCAAGGGCAAAGCCGAGACCCCGGTGCAGTCCCTGGACGACGCCGAGCACCTGATCGACACCCTGACCATCGTCTACGGCACCGCCACCGACAACCAGACCATCATCCCGCTGGCGGCGGACGAGAAGGTGCAGAGCGTGCAGCCGCGCAGCTTCCCGATCTCGGCCACGCTCACCCAGGGCGACACCACCGCCACGATCACCGGCGCCACCCTGCACCCCAGCTACAGCACCGGCGACCGCGGCAGGTCCGATCTCTCGCTGCACGTCACGCTCACCGGCGGCTCCGGCATCCCCGCGGGCGGCGCGAACATCTACTACCAGTACTTCAGCGTGCGCACCCCGGACGGCCGCACGGTGCCCGCCGACTTCAAGGGCCCGATCAACGAGCTGCTCGCCGCGGGCCAGACCATCGACAAGCCGGACAACTTCGCGGTCTTCGTGGTCGACTCCCCCGGCACCGGCGCCTACACGCTCTCCTACAACGCCATCGGCGCCGAGGGCGAGGGCTCGGCCCCGACCGCGCCCTTCACGCTGAACTGACCCCCGGAGACGCCGACGGCGGCCCCGCACCTCTGT
>NZ_JBHUXA010000016.1:0-171837 GCF_042669725.1 Nocardia sp. NPDC057227
TGGCCCGACGTCCGCAGTGAAGACCCGGATGCCATGGCGCTGCGTATCCACGCGCAGATGTTCGGGCTCGGCGGCTCGATCAGCGCCTTCGAGGGGTCGTCCAACCATCGGTTGATCTTCGCCTCGACTCCGGTGGACGATGAGAGTTCGGATCTGTTCTACTCCATCTGGTGGCCCAAGTTGCCCGGTGACGAGGGTGACGTGCCGCCGCCGGAGGTGCAGGCCAAAGTGGAGCGGCAGTTCTTGATCACGGTGTGGGACGACCTGAGCATCTGGCGTTATCAGAAGTATGTCGAGCATCCGGCGTTGTCGCCTGCGGATGCGAAGCCGTATATGTCGTTGCGTAAGTGGGCGCAGCAGTTCTACGACGTGCCGGTGTGAGCCGGCCACTGCCCGCCGCGCTCGTCGCCCCGGCGCACACCGGTGCCGTTCGCCGTCGGCGTGCCCGCGACGTCACGATCACCGCTGAGCTGATCGCGGCGTGCTACTCCGATGATTCAGAGCTGACCGGGCACGGACGAGTGCGGTAGCGCGGAGCGGCCGGGGCGCGGCCACTCCGCGCCGTGGCGGCGCTCGATTGCGCTGTTGAACCGTTGCAGGCAATCGGCGAGGGCGGTGCGATCCCGGTCCGGCCAATCGGCGAGTATGTCCTCTAGGTAGCCGACGCGGGTCACGCGTTCTCGCTCCAGAAACTCGCGTCCGTCGTCGGTGATCTCGAATTTGCGGGCGAGTGCGCCGTCGGGGTCGGGGATTCGCCGTAGCTGTCCGGCCCGCACCGCGGCGGCGGTCTGGCGATTGATAGTCGAGGTGTCGAGGCCGAGGGCCTCGCTGAGCTGGCCGATCGACATCGGCGCCTGTGCGGCGATCCGCGAGAGCAGCGTGTAGATGCGGCGATCGAGCCCCGCCGGTTCGGCTCCGCGCGAGGCCAGACTGTAGCGGCCGAACAGCATCGCTTCGAACTCGATGAGATCGACGGCGTCGTCCATAGCGGTGTCTCCTGCGTGTCGGTGCGACTGTCCGCGCGGATCCGCTGTTCGTTCCGGCGGGTCGCCGCGAGTTCGCTGTGCGGTCGACCCGGGGCCGGGTTCGTGACAATGGCCGCTCCCGGCGGTCGTGGGCCCGAACCGAGCCGCACGCGCCGGATTCAGTCGCTGGAGGGCAGCTGCGCGGTCTGCTTCAGCCCCAGCGGAATTCCGTCCACCGCGAGGGTGCCCGCGCCGCCCCTGGTGACGAGCAGCTCCGCGCCGCTCTCGTGCGCGTAGCGCTTGCCGAGCACCGTGCCCTCGGCGAAATCCGGGTCGAGCACCGCGCCGCCCTGTTCGGCGCCGATCGGCACCAGCGCTGCACCACCGCAGGTCAGGGTGGTGAGCGCGGCGGTGGATTTGACCACGATGACCTGGGTCTCGCACACCTGGCTGGACAGCCGGGCTCCGTTCTTGATCACACGGGTTCCTTCGATTCGTCGGGGGTGAGCTCGGCGACCAGGTCGCGGCGCAGCACCTTGCCGGTCGGGGTGACGGGCAGCTCGGTGCGGAAGACCACCCGGTCGGGGGTGCGCGAGCCGCGCAGCGTGGCGCGTACGTGGGCGCGCAGCGCCTCCGGATCCGGGTCGGTTCCCGGTGCGGGCACCACGACGGCGACGATGGCCTGGCCCCACTCGGGATCCGGCACTCCCACCACGACGACCTCGCGAACCGCGTCGTGCTCGATCAGCACCTCCTCGAGTTCGGCCGGGGCGATGTTCTCCCCACCGCGGATGATGGTGTCGTCGGCCCGGCCGCCGAGGAACAGGTAGCCGTCCTCATCGAGCTCGGCCAGGTCCCTGGTGGGGAACCACCCTTCGGCGTCGAGCACCGATCCGATCTCGGCATAGCTACCCGATACCTGCGGGCCCCGGACGAACAGCTCACCGTGACACCGGATCCGACCGGATGGCCCGCGCCATTCCGGATCTGCAGCTCGATCCCCGGCACCGCTCGACCGGCCGAGGCCAGCCGCCGCGCCACAGCCGGATCGTCGGAGGCGGCAGCCGCCCGGTGATCGTCCGGCGTCAGTACCGCGATCGTCGAACTCGTCTCCGTCAGCCCGTAGGCGTTGACCAGCCCGACATCGGGGAGCAGCGCCATGGTGCGCCGCACCAGGGGCAGCGGTGCCTTGGCGCCGCCATAGGCCAGGGTGCGCAGGGTCGGCAGCGTGGCGGCCCGCTCGCCCAATTCGGTGACGATCCGGTCGAGCATCGTCGGTACGACCGTGGCGTTGGTGACGCCCTCGACGCGGACCAGCCGGATCCATTCTCGTGGATCGAACCGGCGCAGGTACACGGTCTTCCGGCCGGCATAGAGGTTGGACAGCGCGGCCCCCACCCCCGCGATGTGGTATGGCGGTACGCAGATCAACGCGGTGTCGGACGGCTCCGCAGACGCGAACTCGACCGTCCCGGTGACATATTCGACCAGGTTGGCGTGGGTCAGTTCGACCGCCTTCGGCCGCGAGGTGGTGCCCGAGGTGAACAGCACGACAGCCACCTGATCCGGATCGGTGTCGGCCGGCGTCGGCGACGCGGCGTGCGTGCCCACAGTGGTCAGCAGCAGCGCGGTGTCCACCACCCGCTTCCCGGAGCCGCGCAGCACGTCGGCGTATTCGTGGTCGGCGACCACCAGCGGATCGGGCAACCGCTGGATCAGCTCGCGCAGCGCGGCGGCACCGAGGCGGTAGTTGAGCGGTGTGAACGCCGCTCCCGCACGGGCACAGCCGAACAGCAGCAGCGGAATCGCCAGGCCGCCGGTCCCGACGTAGACCACGTGGCGCACCCCCGATGCGGTCAGGAAGCCCGCCGCACCGTCGGCCAGCGCATCCAGTTGCGCGGTGGTGGCCGTCGTGTCGTCCGACACGACGGCCACCCGCTCGGGATGGCCCGCCACGGCCATCTCGAGCAACATGGACAAGGTCACCGCGGCGTTACGGACGAGCATGCCGGGGGCAGCGGGCCCTGCATGGTCGCCAGCGCGCAGTAGGTGGTCTGGGCGAGCTTCCAGGTGCCGTTCTGCTGCACGGCTTCGCCGGCCTGATCCGGCAGTACCGGATTGCCACCGAGCAGGATCGTGTAGGTCACCGCGGCGTGCGTGGGATCGGTCTTGCGCACCGCGGACACCTGCACGGTGGTGGAGGAGGCGCTCGGGCTCTGGGCCCTGGCGGCCAGGGCATCGGTGAACTTGTCGCCGTTCTCCAGCAGCGTCGCCTTGACATCGGTGGGGGTCGCCGCGTCGAAGAAGCCGACGTAGGCCTTGGTGACCTCGGCAGTCGGGTCACCGCCGCCCGCCGCCGTTCCCGCGGCTGCGGTGGTGGTGGCCGACGTGGTCGACGCGGTGGTGGCGGGCTCGTCGTCACCGCAGCCGGTGAGGCCGGTGACGAGGGTGCCCGCGATCGCACAGGCGAACAGTCCGGTGCGCAGTGTTGTGGAGTTCATGGTGTGGCTCGTTCCTTCGAATCGGAGAGGGATTGCGCCCCGGAGGGCGGCTGGGATGGGGCAGGCCCGGCCCGGCGGTGCCTGGGGCACCGCTGCGGCGCCGTCGCCGTGCGACGGCGAATCGAGCTGCCTCCTCGATGGCGCGGGTAGCCGGGCCGGGTTGCCACCCGAACTCCCGCATCGCCTTGCCGTGGTCCAGTGGCGAGGTCGGCCTCAGCAGTGTCACGGCGGTCGAGTTCGAGAAGTCCCGGCGCAGCACCCGGCCGGCCAGGGACATCCGGTGACCGGCGGCGATCGGTACGGCCGGCGGAATGCCGAACCGTGGTGGCGCGACGCCGGTCGCGGCGGCGGCGATCTCGCAGATCTGCCGCCGGTTCGGGAATCGTTCGGAGACGAGGTAGCGTTCGCCGATCCGGCCGGTCGAGCGCGGCGCAGGCGACCGGCGCGGTGCCCGGTGGATCCGGACTCACAGCGATCGTCGCCCAGACGCCGGGCTCGTCGGCGAGCGCCTTCTGCCAGTGGGCTGGATCGTGCTCGGCGAAGGTCTCGAGCGGCTCGGTGGTCGCGGCTTCCTGGTTGACCACCAGATTGGCCGGTGGGCTGAAGCGTTCGTCGGTGCCGAGTTCCGGCCTGCCGATGCGCGCGCAGAATGCGGGCCGGAAGCGGTGCGCCTGCAGCAGCACCAGCTGCACCCAGCGTCGGTCGCGGGTGCGGTAGCGGTTCACGGCCGGGGCGACCGCGCACGTGCCCTGCGCGAGGAGCGAACTGTCCACGATCGGGGCGTGCCCGGTGCGTTCGCGGTGGAACAGCGCGGCGGTGATGCCACCGGCCGGGGTGATGCCGCCCTGGAGGTCGCCGAAGGCGGGGGTCTGGGTGACGCCCTGCCCGCTGCCCCTGGCGATGATCACCTCCGGGTTGAATTCCCGGATCCGCGACACGGTGAGCCCGGCGCGCTCCAGCGGGGCGGGTAGCCAATTGGTGCGGAAGACGTCTGCGCGAGCGACGAGCGCACCGAAGATCGCGCGGCCCTGCTCGGTCTTGGTGTCGACGCCGATACTGTGCTTGCCGTGGTTGCCGATCTCCGTCATGACGCTCGCCCGCACCCGAGAGGCCGCGGGATCGAGCCCGCCGATGGTGAGGTAGCGGCAGGGACCGCCGCCCCCGGTGTCCTCGATCTCGATCACCTTCGCACCCCGGTCCGCCAGGGCCGCGCCCGCGCTCGGGACGTAGGTCCACGAGGCCGGCTTCACCACGTTCACACCGTCGAGCAGACCCGACATCGTTGTCCCTTCCTCCAGACCGGCGATCATCTCGGAGTACTATACGGTAAGAGTTACAGTTGGGAACCCCATATCGCGGCCGATTTGCTATCACCGGGAGGGCATGTGAGCGACCTCCTCGGAGCAGGGGCCGCGCCGTTCCTCGCGAGCGCCGAGCGTGCGGCCGCTCGCGCCGACCACCGGCCACCGGTCGCGTGATCGGCACCATCGCGGCGGCGACGGCTGCCGATATGTGGGAAGCAACGGCGCGGCCAGGCACGCCTTCGACCACGCGTACCGCACGATCCCGCTCGGTGATCCGGCGCTGTCCGGGATCCTCGTCGGCCCGCTGATCAGCGCCGCTCGGCGGCGGTTTCCCTCCGGGGTCGCCGAACATCTGCGCGACGGGTTCTACGTATAGCCGACGGTGTTCGCCTGTGCCGACAACTCGATTCCGTGATCGGGGTATTCGACGTGGGGCAGGCGAGCCTGCCCCACCTGCGCGACGGCGGTTCGATCGTTGCGACCGGCTCGCTGGCCGCCCAGCTCGGCAGCTCGACGAAGCGGGGCCCTGGTGGTTCGGCCTACAGCTTCACCAAACAGGTTGTGACGCAGTACGTCACGATCTCTCGATACAGCTCGCGAAGCGGTCGATCCGAGCGAACGCGGTGCACCTGACCAACGTCGGCACCGCCATGTTGCACAACGAAGGATTTCGAGATGGTGGAGGTCGAACGTGCGGCCCCTGCCGTTATTCCGCGGCCGAGTCGGTGTGATTGCCGTTACCGTATGCTTTACTGTTGGAAGCTAGATAACCGGCCGCCGGATGCGGCCCGACTATCCAGGGGTTGAGACACATGGCCGAAGCCGTCATCGTGGGCGCGGTACGTACCGCGATCGGGCGTTCGTTCAAGGGCACGCTGACCGACGTGTCGACCGAGACCCTCGCGGTCACCGTGCTTCCCGAGGTGGTCCGCCGCGCCGGGCTCGATCCGCAAGCGGTCGATGACATCATCCTGGCCGAAGCGCACTACGGCGGCGGCGACATCGCCCGCTACGCCGCCGTCGCGACAGGGATGACGGCGGTACCGGGGCAGGCGCTGAACCGGCACTGCGCGGGCAGTCTCACCGCTATCGCGAATGGCGCCGCACACATCGGCGTCGGCATGGAGCGCGTGATCATCGCCGGGGGCGTGCAGTCGCTGTCGACCAACCCCTTCAGTGTCCGCCGGATTCCCGGTTCGGACGGGGAGATGCAGCAGGGCTGGATGCCGCCCACACATCCCGAGACCCCCGACGCGCCGACGTTGGACATGTCGATCACGGTCGGCTGGAACACCGCACGGCTCGCGGGGATCGGGCGCGCGGAGATGGACGCCTGGGCGGCTCGTTCGCACCATCGCGCCGTCGCCGCGATCGACGAGGGCAAGTTCACCGACGAAATCGTTCCGCTGAAGGTCGAACGCCCGGACGGCACCGTCGTCGACTTCGTCGTCGACGAGCACCCGCGCCGCGACACCAGTGTGGAGCGGATGGCCGGGCTGCCGGTGCTGCACCCGGAGATCGAAGGGTTCTCCATTACCGCGGGCAACAGCAGTGGCATCAACGACGCGGCCGCCGCGGTCGCGCTGACCGCTCGCGACTACGCCGATGCCGAGAATCTGGAGATCCTGGCGAAGGTCAGGGGCTGGGCGCATACCGCGGTCACCCCCGCGGAGAACGGGCTCGCCGCGGGCAAGGTCATCGGCAAGGTGCTCGAGCGGACCGGGCTGAAGCCCGCGGATGTCGCGCTGTGGGAGATCAACGAAGCCTTCGCCTCGGTTCCCATCGCAGCCTGCCGGGAGCACGGGCTCGACGAGGAACTGGTCAACTTCTCCGGCAGCGGCTGCAGCCTCGGTCATCCCATTTCGGCTTCCGGTGCCCGCATGATCACCACCCTGATCTACGAATTGCGCCGTCGCGGCGGCGGGATCGGCGTGGCCGCCATGTGCGCAGGCGGTGGCCAGGGTGGCGCGGTCGTCATCGAGGTCTGAGAGACGGACCTTTGCGGATCCGGCGTCGGGGCGGTCCGCGAGGGGCGCTAACCGCGGCCTGCGTGGGCTGCGAGCCTTCCGGCCACGGGAGCTCCGAGCGGCAATGGCCTGGCTCGCGCTGGTCGGCGACGGCGCGGAGGCCGAACAGTGAAAAGCGTTCGAAAGCTGCGGTATCGGTTCGGCTCGGGGCGAAGCCGCCTGTCGGCTCCCGATCGGGCGGGGGGTTTGCCGTAGCCCGATGCAAAGATTGTCGAAAAACATCCGGTTTTGCTTACGGTATGGGTATCCTCTGCGGGTCGCGGTCAGCGGGGACGACCCGTTCCCGCGCCGCAGGGGGCATATCGACATCAGCGACGGTAAGAACAGTAGGAGCTCCAGTTGGCCCTGTCCGAAGTGCGGATCGGCGTCCGAACCAAGATTTTGGCAATCGTCCTTGTCCCCAGCTTGACCTTGCTGGTTTTGAGCACGGTCGCTGCCGTGTACCTGGTAACGAGGGAGAACGAGGCGAAAGAGTGGGCGTCCCGCGGCCGGGAGGCAATCCCAACGGCCCGTGAGCTTCTACAATCGGTGCAGGCGGAGCGGCAGCTGACGCTGTCCGTCCTGGCCGGCGAGGAGTCCGCGCCGCTGAATCTGGCGCCGGCCAGGGTTCGCCTCGACAGCGCCCTGCGGTTGCTCGTCTCGTCGGAGACCGAGGTCACCGAGCTGGACGGGAAGGATCACAACGCCAACTTCATGGCGCTCACGGATCGTTTGAACCGTGTCCGGCACTCGGTGGATGCCCGCCAGTTGCCTCCTTCCGACGCCTACCTCTTCTACAACCGGATCCTCGACCTGATCACCGAGGGCACCAGGACCGCGCAGCAGAATGCTCCCGATGTCGAGATCAGTCTGGGGCTCGCCGAAGGATTGCGGTTGTTCGTCGCCGCCGAGGGAGTCGCCCGGACCACGGCTCTCGGCGGGACCCTGGCATCGGCCGCCGAGCCCGATCCGGCCGCGCTCGGTGAGTTCCACGATCAGGTCGGCTACTACCACACCGAGGTCGCCAACCTCTCCGCGTCGCTCGAGGGTGAGCTGGGTGACCGGTTGCGTCGCCTACGGGAGAGCCCGGCGTGGCGCAACCTCGCGACGATGGAAGCTGCTGTCGCGCAGCATGTCGAGGTATCCACCGGCAGCGGCCGCTCCGCGGCGCCGTCGGCGGACCGATCGGCGTTGCCGTTGAGCATGCAGGAATGGCATCGAGCGAGCACCGAAGTGACCGGGGTGCTGATCGACGCCTGGCTCGCGGAGAGCAACGCGGTGCAGGAGGCCGCCGAGCGGAAGACCACCTCCGCCGGTAATCGTGCCCTGTGGTCCGGTGCCGCGGTGGCAGCAGTGAGCCTGGTCGCGTTCCTGATCGCGCTGGTGCTGGCCAACCGGATGATCCGCAGGCTCGAGCGATTGCGTGCGGAGACTCTCGGGCTGACCGAGGAGCAGCTTCCGACGATCATGCAGCAACTGAGTACCGGGGATTTCTCCGGCGTCGATCAGGAGTCGGTGAAGCTGGAGTTCGGCCGGGACGAGATCGGAGAGGTCGCCCGCGCCTTCGAACAGGCGCACCGGGCTGCCGTGGCCGGTGCGGTGCGCGAGGCGCGCACTCGCGAGGGAGTGAAGTCCCTGTTCCTGAACATCGCACACCGCAGTCAGGTCGCAGCGCATCGGCAACTCAGCATTCTGGACGATGCGGAACGCAAGCAGGAGGATCCGAGCCTGCTCGACACCCTGTTCCAGCTCGACCACCTCGCCACCCGTGAGCGTCGCAATGCCGAGAACCTGATCATTCTCGGCGGTGGGCAGCCCGGTCGCCGATGGCGCAACCCGGTTCCGCTGCTCGATGTGATCCGGAGTGCGGTCAGCGAGACGCTCGATTATCAGCGAGTCCGGGTGGCACGTCTTCCCGGGACTCTCGTGCAGGGCGGGGTGGTTGCCGACCTCATCCACCTGTTCGCTGAGCTCGTCGACAACGCGGCGTTCTTCTCACCCCCGGAGACACAGGTCGAGGTGACCGGAGCGGTGGTGGGCAAGGGCGTGGTCGTCGAGATCAACGACAAGGGGATCGGCATGCCGCCCGAGGAGATGGCCAGGGTGAACGAACTCCTGCGCACACCGCCGGATTACAGCGTCGCGACCGGCTCGTCGGATTCCCGTCTCGGGTTGTTCGTCGTGGGGCAGTTGTCGTCCCGGCACGGGGTGGCGGTGCGGCTGTCGGAATCGGTGTACGGCGGGGTCCGGGTCGTCGTGTTGATCCCATCACCGCTCTTGGCCACCGACTCCGATGTCGAGCCGGCAGTGGTGACCACCGGCCAAGCGGTCCACGCGTCGAACGTGGTAACGGCAGGCCCGCCCTCGCCCGGACCGGGCGGCGGCTCGTGGCCACCGGTGATCGGACCCGGTCGCTGAGTGCTCCGATGCTGCTCATCGCGGAGACGAAGTCGTCGGCGCTGTCCTGGGCGAGCCCGAGACATCGTCGGGACCCCATCGGGAGATCCGGTGGGGAGTCAGCCACCTGATCCGGAACCCAACCAGGGTTCAGTGCGTTCTCGACCCCGTCGAGAGGTAGCTCCCGACCCGGCGCACCGTGGTGGTCACCTCGTAGGCCAGCCGCTCCATGTCGGCGGAGGGATCGGTCCACAGCGCGAGGCAGGTATTGGCGCCGCCCGCCGCGACGAACATGACCGCGTGGTCGTACTCGATGACGGCTTGACGCAGCGGGCCGCCGTCGAATTTGTGGCCTGCCGCGCGGGCGATGCCGAACAGGGCCGACGCCATGGCGGCGAACTGATCCGCCGCCTCCTTGTCCAGGGCGCGGGACCGGGCGATCAGCAGTCCGTCGTGGGAGAGCAGAACGGCCTGCCCGACCTCGGGAACGCGGTCGCTCAGTTCGTCGAGTATCCAGTCCAGATCGGTGCCGGCGGTCGTCATTGCTGTCCTCGGTAGTCGGGGTACGGAATCGGGTCGATGGCGGAGTGCCTGCCGCGCCGGGTGCCCCGGGTGACCGCTCCGATCAGCGAGCTCGCGGTCTCGGGGGAGTGCGGGGCCGCGCTGGTCGGGTGCGGCGTCGGCGGGGCGGTGGTCTCGAGTTCCGGTGCCATCGCGCGACCGCGCTCGCGGCGCGGGAGGGCTGGCCGTTCCGCGGAACCGACATGGCTCGGCCGCTCGTCCGGCGCATACCGCAGATCCCGCGGTCGCGGTGCGGGCGGGGGCCCGGCATCGTCGACTGTGCGGTGTGCCTGCGGCGCCGGGGCGGTGTCCTCGGTGAGCACCGCGGAGGGGATCACCACGATCGCCCGGATGCCGCCGTACTCGCTCTCGGCGAGCCGGACCCGGATCCCGTTGCGCGCCGCCAGCACGGCGACGACGACGAGGCCGACCCGCGACTCCCCGGAGACGGTGAGCGTGCTGAGATCCATCTGCGAGGCGAGCAGGCGATTGGCCTCCGCGAGTTCCGGTGCCCGCATGCCGAGACCGCGGTCGGCGATCTCGACCGTGACGCCCTTGCCGACAATGGCGCCGGTGACGTCGACGGTGGTGCTCGGCGGCGAGAACGAGGTCGCGTTGTCGACGAGTTCGGCCAGCAGGTGCACGGTGTCGGCGATGACCGCGCCCGCGACCTGGATGTCGGGAAGGCGGGAGACCCGGACCCGGGTGTAGTCCTGCGTTTCCCCGATGGCGCTGCGCACCACGTCGTTCAGCGGAACGGGCTGCCGCCACTGTCTGCCGGGGCGGCCGCCGCCGAGGATGATGAGGTTCTCGGCGTTGCGCCGTTCGCGGGTGGCCAGGTGGTCGAGCTGGAACAGCAGTTCGAGCAGGCCGGGATCCTCTTCCTGCGCCTCGGCCCGGTCGAGTACGGCGAGCTGCCGGTGCATCATGGACTGGCTGCGCCTGGCGATATTGAGGAAGACGACGTTCACCGCGGACCTGGTGCTCGCCTCGGTGAGCGCGGCCTGCACCGCGGCGTCGTAGGCCTGGTTGAAGGCCGCCGCCACCTGGCCGATCTCGTCGGCGCCGAAGTCGAGGCCCGCCTGTTCGGCGCCTGCCTCGACGGGGCGGTGCTCGCGCGCGGCGTCGATGACGGCGGGCAGGCGCTGCTCGGCGATCGCCAGGGTTTGCCGGTGCAGCCGCCCGAGCCTGCGCACGAGCTGCGAGGAGACCCGGACGGCGCCGGCCAGGATCGCCGCCGCGAGGACGATCGCGACCAGGCTCGCGACGAGCGCTGCCCGCAGCTCGTTCTCGGCGGAAACGGCCACCGCGTTCTGCGCGGTGGCGTATCGCTGGCCCCAGATGGCGACGAGCTGGTTGCCGATCCGGGCCGCGGCGGCCTCCCAATCGGCTTCCCCGGTGGCCCCGGGGCGCCGATCGGTCGCGGAACGCCCGCTCGTCTCGCTGTTCTCGGCGGAGCCCGCGCGCAGCAGCGCGCCCTCGACGCGCTCGAGCAGCTGCCAGTCGGCGCCGGTGGTGAGGCGGTCCAGTTCGGTGCGGTCGAAGCCGATCGCGCCGCGTACGATGTCGAGCTGGGTATGGTAGCCGCCCACGTCGCGGGCGAACTCCGCGAGCAGCGGACCGGGCAGAGCGCCGGTCTCGGTGGCGGTCTGGGCGAGGACGTGTGCCGCCGTCATGCGATCGGCCGCCCGGTAGAGCATGGTGGCCGTGGTGGCGGCGAGCGCCTGCTCGGCGGAGGGCACGCGCCGGACGATCGCGTCGATCCCCGCGGCGCTGGCATCGGCGATCCTGTTGTAGGCGCGGTATGCCTCGATCAGGTCCTGGTTGCCCGCGTCCACGTGCTTGCGGACCTCGGGTAGTACCGCGCCGAAGCTGCCGAAGGCCGCCAGGACGTCGTCGAGCGAGCCGGGCGCGATGTCCTGCATGCGCGTCATCGTCTCGACCGCGATGGCGGCATTGCGGTCGAGCCGCGCGCGCTGCCGGTCGAGTTCGGCGCGGTCGATCGGCTGCCCGGCGATCAGCCGCAGGGTCAGGCCGCGCTCGATCAGGATGGCGGTGAGGAACTCGGTGCCGGCCGGCGTCGCCGTCCTTGCCTCGTTCGCCCAGGCGCGGTCGTCGAGCGCGCGGCTGATCTGCCGGGTGGCGACCGCCGCGGTGACGCCGGTGAGGACGAGGCCGGGGACGAGCGCGACCGACAGCACGGTGGTGCGCACGCTGCGCCGCCACCGGAACCGGCGCCGATCGGGCTCGGTCACGACAGCCGGGCCCGGTCGCGGGCAGGCATCGGTCGCGGCAGTTCCTGCCAGCCGCACGGCAGCGCGCAGCCGACCTGGACGAGGACCTCGGTCCGCCCGCAGGCCAGTTCGCGTTCGACGGCGGTCGCCTGGGCGGCGTACCCGCAGCGTGGGCAGCGCGCGAAGAAGTCGAGCACGTCGCGCACGCACATGGCGACGACGGTGTCCGCCGGGGCGGGTACGACCGGGAGGTGCGCAGCTTCACCCGGCCGGCTGCGCGGGGCGCCGCGTCGCGGCGTTCCAGCGGGATCCACTGCCGGAGAGTGGTTTTCGGGTTTCAGAGTCGAGTGCAGCATTCGGATCGGAGTCATTGCGGTACGGTGCCGATCGGGGAAGTCGGAGGCGCTGGGGCCGGGCTGTGGCCCCAGCGCACGGGCCTGGACTAGGAGACCGGTGCGGGGAAGTGCACCGTCTTGAGTTCGAAGAACTCCGCCAGCCCCTCGGGGCCGCCCTCGCGGCCGACGCCGGACTGCTTGTACCCGCCGAAGGGCAGGGTGAAGTCCATCGCGGCGGTGTTCACGCTGATGGTCCCGGTGCGGATGCGGCGGGCCAGGGCGTAGCCGCGCTCGGCGTCCTCGGTGTAGACCGCGCCCGACAGGCCGTAGATGGAGTTGTTGGCGATGGCGACCGCCTCGTCCTCGTCCTCGTAGGTGAGCACCGAGATCACCGGGCCGAAGACCTCCTCCTGGGCGACCCGGTCGTCCGGGCGCACACCGTCGAGCAGGGTTGGCGCGACGAAGTACCCGTGCTCCAGCCCCTCCGGGCGGCCGCCGCCGAGCACGACGGTGGCGCCGTCCTCCTGCGCGATGGCGATGTAGCCGAGCACCCGCTCCTGCTGGCGCTTGGAGGCCAGCGGGCCGAGGAAATTGGTGGGCTCCCAGGGGTTGCCCATGGGCAGGGTGCCGTAGGCGGCGGCGAGCGCCGCGACCACCTCGTCGTGGCGGGCCCGCGAGACCAGGACCCGGGTCAGCGCGATGCAGGCCTGCCCGGACTGCATGCAGCCGCCCATGGGCAGGGTCTGCAGCACGGTGTTCAGGTCGGCATCGTCGAGGATGATCGCCGCGGACTTGCCGCCGAGCTCGAGCGAGACGCCGGCGACGCGCTCGGCGGCGAGCGCCATGATGCGCCGGCCCGCGACGGTGCTGCCGGTGAAGGTGATGTGGTCGACGTCGGGGTTGGTCACCAGCGTCTCCGACACCTCGCGGTCGGCGCACAGCACGCTGACCACCCCCTCCGGGATGCGGCCCTCGGCGACGAGCTCGGCGATGACGTCGGCGAACACCGACGGCGATTCCGGCGCGTCGGGCGCGGTCTTCAGGATCACCGAACAGCCGGCGGCCAGTGCGGGAGCGACCTTGAAGGCGATGGTTCCGATCGGCCCGTTCCACGGGATAATCGCGGCGACAACGCCTTTGGGCTCCTTGACGATCTGCGAGGTGCCGCCGTCGGCGCGGGTGCGCTCCTCGACGAGTTCGGTCCCGCGTGCCACCGCGGCGACCGCGCGGAACAGCCCGCCGGTCATCTGCTGGGTCGGCGCGCTCACCGACACCGGCACCCCCACCTCCAGCACGCCGATCGTGGTGAGCTGCTCGGCCCGCTGTTCGAGCCGGTTCGCGATCTCGTCGAGGACGGCGGCGCGTTCGGTGATCGGAGTCGCGGCCCAGTCGCCGCGCTCGAAGGCCGCCCGTGCCGCGGCCACCGCGGCGGCGACGTCCTCGGCGGTGGCGAGCCGGATCCTGGAGACGGTCCGCTCGGTGAACGAGTCGACCAGCTCCACCGAATCGGTGCCGGTGGAGTCCACCCAGCGGCCGCCGATGAACACCTGGTCGCGGTCGGCGAGGGTGATGTGCGGGGTCGTTCGATCTGCTGTGGTCATCGGGAGTGCCCTTCTACTGCCGAGCCGACGGGCGGCGGCGTAATGAGTTGGGGGTGGTCGCGCACTGTGCGGCGAGTCACATCTAATCTAATGGCTGTAGACGTGTCAATGGTGTGATTCGGCGGCGCGACGGCGCGCGGGCCGGTTCAGCCCAGGAAGGCGGGCAGGACGAAGTTCTGCAGCATCTGGCGGTGCGAGGGATCCGACGGGTCGTCGTAGTCGAACCGTCCGACCAGGATGAGCTGGACGAGCCCCAGCCACTCGCAGGCCTTTTCATTGTCGATTTCCGGCCGCAGCTCGCCGCGCTCGCGGGCCCGATCCAGGATCGGGCCCCACATCTCCAGCGTGAGGTTCGATGCCAGCTGCGAGGTGCCGATGACCGCAGCGGCCAGGTCCATGTGCTCCGGGCTGACGATCAGCCGGATCAGCGGGTCCCTGCGACCGTGGTCGACCAGGTAGATGAGCCCGTCGATGAGCTGGTCGCGGAAGTTCTCGCGCTCCAGCACGTACTTCGTGCCGCGGACGAACAGCTTCCGCGAACGCAGCCGGATGAGCTCGGCGATCAGCGTGTCCCGGTCGCGGAAGTAGCGGTAGATCGTCGGGCGGGAGACGCCCGCGGCCTTGGCGATGTCGTCCATCGTCGTCTTGGCGATACCGAAGTGCAGGAAGGTGGACTGGGCGGCCTCGAGGATCTGGCCCCGTGCTTCCTCGATATCCGAGCTGAGCACGTTGCTGTTGCGTCGGGCCATCTACTGTCCCATCCTCCCCGGACTCGCCGCGTATGTCACCGTTGACAATACCCGCGTGACGTCCTGTGTCGGTCGTCCGCCCGGGTCGCCGCGGCGGTTGGGCGGACGCCGTGCCGGGAGTCGTCACTGTCCGTCGTCGGTGGCGGCGGCCAGCGACAACGCTCGCTCCGGGCAGGCGGCGACGGCGGTGTCGGCGGCACCCAGCTGGGCCCCGGGGATGGGATCGGCCAGGATCACCGGGTCGCCCTGCTCGTCCGGCTCCACCAGGATCGGGGCCATGGCGTAGCACATGCCGTGTCCGGCGCAGGCGTTTCGGTCGACGATGAGTCGCGCTGGTGTGGTGGTCATGGTTCAGAGGTCTCCGGGTGAGCCTTTGTCTTCGGCGAACCACATGCCGACGCGGGAGAGGGTGCCGCCGTCGGTGGAGGGGAGGACCACTCCGGAGAGGTAGGCGGAGTCGTCGGAGACGAGGAACAGGGCGACTTTGGCGTTGTCGGTGATGGCCGGGGGCCGATTCAGTTTGAGCGGGATCGGCGAGATGCTCGGGTCCCATTCGCCGGCGACTTGTTCGTAGGACTGGCCGACGACCGGGGAGCCGGGTGGCATGAGGAAGTTGGGGGACATGCCGTGGGTGGGGGCGATGGCGTTGACGCGGATGCCGTATTTCCCGAGGTCGAGGCTCAGGCCGCGGACGAGTCCGTTGACTCCTGCTTTGGTGGCGGAGTACATGGCGATGTTGTGGTAGGCGACGAGTGAGGCGGCTGAGGAGGTGGCGAGGATGACGCCGCCGCCGTTGGCGCGCAGGGCGGGTACGGCGGCTTTGGCCGTGTAGAACACCCCGGACAGGTTCACGCCGAGCACGTGTTGCCAGTCGGCGTCGGTCAGGTCCTGGAAGTCGACCTGTTCTCCGCCGGCGACGGAGGGGACGCCGCCGCGGGAGACGATGCCGGCGTTGGCGAAGGCGATGTCGAGTTTGCCGTATTCGGCGACGGTGGCGTCGACGGCAGCTTGTACCTGGGTTTCGATGGCGACGTCGGCGGTGAGCGCGATCGCGTTGCCGCCTTGTTCGGCGATGAGCTTGACGGTTTGTTCGGCGCGGTCGGGGTCGATGTCGACGACGGCGATGTGCGCGCCTTCGGCGGCGAAGAGCTGGGCGGATCGGCGTCCGAATCCGGATCCGGCGCCGGTGATGAGGGCGACTTTGCCTTCGAGCTTCATGAGAACTCCACGATCGAGGGAGAGAGTGAATGCGCAGGCTGCGACGGGCCGGTCGGAGTGCCCTGCGTCACAACCGACGGTACTTCGTGATACGAATAACGTCAATCGTCATTCGTCATCCCCCCCGACCTGTGTCACGGAGTTGTAAACCTAACGACATTAGTTATAGTGGTGAGGTAAGCGTCGAGGTGAGGAGCGTGCGATGGCACTGGACCCCCGGACTCCGGTCCTGGTCGGAACCGGCCAGTACACCGAGCGCGAAGGCGGGCGGGAGCCGATCGATCTGCTGGCCGACGCCGCCCGCGCGGCCGCCGCGGACGCCGGGACCCCCGGGCTGCTCGCCGCCGTGCGGGCCGTGCGGGTGGTCGGGCTGCTGTCCTGGCGCTACCGGGATCCGGGTGCGCTGCTCGCCGACCGGCTCGGCGCGCAGGGGTGCTCGACCGGCTACACCGGCAACGGCGGCAACAGCCCGCAGACGCTGGTGAACCGGGCGGCCGCGCAGATCGCCGCGGGCGAGCTGGACGTGGCGCTGATCGGCGGCGCGGAATCCTGGCGAACCCGCATGAAGCTGCGCGGCAACGGGATCCGCCCCGAATGGACGGTGCAGGACGAGTCGGTGCCGAAGGCCGAGCTGGTGGTGCCCGAGGTGGCGATGGCGGCGGAGTCCGAGCGCCGGATCGGGCTGGATCGCCCCGCCTACGTCTACCCGCTGTTCGAACAGGCACTGCGGATCGCGGCGGGCACCTCGATCGCCGAGCATCGGGAGCACATCGGCGCGCTGTGGTCGGACTTCAGCGCGGTGGCCGCGGCCAATCCGCACGCCTGGACGCGCAGGGCGCACAGTGCGGACGAGATCGTCACCGCGACGCCGGGCAACCGGTGGATCGCCGCGCCCTACACCAAGCTGATGAACTCCAACAACATGGTCGACCAGGCCGCGGCGCTGCTGCTGTGCTCGGTCGAGACCGCCGAGCGGTTCGGCGTGCCGAGGGACCGCTGGATCTTCCCGCACGCCGGGACCGACGCCCGGGACACCGACGCCGTCGCGGCCCGCGGCGCGCTGCACCGCTCGCCCGCCATCCGGATCGCCGGAGCGCGCGCCCTCGCGCTGGCCGGTGCGGGCCTGGACGAGATCGCCCACGTCGACCTCTACTCCTGCTTCCCGTCGGCGGTGCAGGTGGCCGCCGCCGAGCTCGGGCTGCCGCTGCGCGATCCGGCCCGGCCGCTGACCGTCACCGGCGGGCTCACCTTCGCCGGCGGGCCGTGGAACAACTACAGCACGCACGCCATCGCCGCCATGGCCACCGTGCTGCGGCGCGCGCCCGGTGAGCTCGGGCTGGTCACCGCCAACGGCGGGTACCTGACCAAGCACGCCATCGGCGTGTACGGCACCGAGCCGCCGGCCGCGGGCTTCCGGTACGAAGACGTGCAGGCCGAGGTCGACCGCGAGCCGGTCACCGCCGTACTGGACAGCTACGCCGGCCATGCCGAGATCGAATCGTGGACGGTCGTCCACGACCGCGCGGGCGCGCCGGAGACCGCGTTCGTGGCGGCGCGGGTCCCCGGCGGCGCCCGCATCCTGGCGCGCAGCACCGATTCCGGGACGCTGCACGGCGCCGCCACCGACGACATCGCGGGCAAGACCGTGGCGGTCGCCGCCGACGGCGCCTGCGTCCTCACCTGATCACCACAGCCGAAGGAGCACGAATGTCCCTCGAGGAGTTCCGCGTTCGCTACGAAGCGCACGTCGGCAAGGTCGCCGCGGGCGATACCGCCGGCGCCATCGCCGATATGGTGCAGGCGAACCTGGGCACCGTGTTCGACGGGGTCACGGTGCCGCGCGGCGCCGTCACCGGCGCCGAGGTGCGCGACGTGCGCGCCGAGGGCGAGACCCGGATCGGCGAGGCCGTCTACCGCACCCCGGAGGGGCCGATCGGGCTGCGCTCGATCTGGGAGAACCACGACGGGGTCTGGCTGGCCGCCGCGCTGCAGAACTTCCCGGTCGAGGAGGGCGCGTGAGCGCCGAGCTCCCGTGGGGCCCGGCGCCGGACGGGGTCGACACCCCGTACTGGGACGGGCTGCTCGCCGGTGAGCTGCGGCTGCAGCGCTGCGGCTGCTGCGCGACGTGGATCTGGGGTCCGCAGTGGCTGTGCCCGCGCTGCCACACCTTCGATCCCGGCTGGGCGCCGGTCGAGCCGGTCGGCACCGTCTACAGCTGGTCGCGCAGCTGGTATCCGTTCATCGCCGAGCTGCCGGTGCCGCTGCCGTACGTGACGGTACTGGTGCAGCTCCCGCAGGCCGGGAACCGCCGGGTGCTCGGGATCCTGCACGAATCGGGTGCCGACACCGAGATCGCGATCGGCGCCCGGGTGTCGGGCCGGTTCGTGCACGACCCCGGCGCGACCTGGCCGCTGCTGCGCTGGACCGAGGTGGCCCGATGAGCGGAATCGAGCTTCGTGGCGCCGCCGCCGTGGCCGGCATCGCCGAAACCCATTACCGCCGTGGCGAAGCACCACACGGTGAGCTGCGGATGACCCTGGAGGCGATCGTGGCCGCCTGCGCGGACGCCGGCATCGCGCCGCGGGAACTGGACGGCTTCGTCTCCTACGCCGGCGGCGGCAACGACGGCGCCGTCCTCGGTGGCGCGCTCGGCGTCGACGACGTGCGGTGGTCGTCGATGATGTGGGGCGGGGGCGGCGGCACCGTCGCCGCCGCGATCAACACCGCGGCCATCGCCATCGCCACCGGCCAGGCCGAGTGCGTCGTCGCCTACCGCGCCATGGCCCAGGCCGACACCGGGCGGCTCGGCTACGCCAAGTACCACTACGGCCCGCACTTCCTCGCGCACGGCGTCGGCTCGCCCGCCCAGGTCTGCGCATTGCGCACCCAGCGCCTGCTCGAACACGACGGCGTCCCCCGCGAGGCGCTGCGGGCGCTGGTGCTCGCCGCCTACCGGCACGCGCAGAACAACCCGACCGCGCAGGCCTACGGCAAGCCGCTGGACGCGCGGACCTACGACAGCTCGCGGCTGATCACCGAGCCGTTCAACCTCTACGACTGCTCGCGCGAGAGCGACGGCGCGGTCGCGGTGGTGCTGGTCTCGGCGAAACGGGCGCGCACCCTGAACCAGCCGCCCGCCTACGTGCTGGCCGGCGCCCAGGGCGCGCCCGGCGGCTACTCCTCGATCATCGACAACGACGAGCAGTACGCCACCGCCGGATTCGCCGGTGCCGCGGGGCGTCCCGGCGTGGCGGATCGGCTCTGGGCCGCGGCCGAGGTGGAACCAGCCGCGGTCGATGTCGTGCAGGTCTACGAGAACTTCAGCGGCCCCGCGGTCGCCGCGCTCATCGATCACGGGCTGGTGCCGCCGGGCCCGGCCGCGGGTTCGGCGCTCACCGTGGACAACCTGACCGCCGGGCTTGGCAAACTGCCGGTCAACACCAGCGGCGGCAACCTCGCCGACTCCTTCGTCAACGGCATGAACCTCGCGGTCGAGGCGGTCCGGCAGATCCGCGGCACCTCGGTGAACCAGGTGCCCGACGCGAAACTCTCGCTCTTCAGCGGCGGCCCGATGGCGCCGCTGGTCAGCTCCACCCTCTTCGCACACGAAGACGCCCTCTGATCCCCCCGTCGCGGAGGCCCGACATGGACGACACCACACCCGACCGGCTCGCGCTGTTCATCGACGGCCGATGGGTCCCCCCGCGCCACGGCGGCAGCGCGGACGTGATCGAAGCCGCCACCGAGAAGGTGCTCGGCCGCGCCGCCGCGGCGAGCCCGGCCGATATCGACGCCGCCGTGGTCGCCGCGCGCACCGCCCTGGAAGGGCCGTGGGGCAGTTTCAGCGCCGAACAGCGCGCCGACGTCCTCGATCGGTTCGCCGCCGCGCTGAAGGCGCGCGCCAAGGCGACCGCGGCACTGGTCAGCAGGGAGAACGGCATGCCGATCTCGCTGTCGATCAGCGTCAACGGCTACGGGCCCGCGGCGATGTTCTCCTACTACGCCGGGCTCGTCCGCGCCGAGGACGGCGAGGACGTGCGGCCCAGCATGTTCGGCGGCCGGACCGTGGTGCGCCGAGAGCCGGTCGGGGTGGTCGCCGCGATCACGCCGTGGAACTACCCGCAGCCGCTGGCCGCCATGAAACTGGCGCCCGCGCTGGCCGCCGGATGCACCGTCGTGCTCAAGCCCGCACCCGAAACCGCGCTGGACGCTTTCGTTTTCGCCGACGCCGCACTCGAGGCCGGGCTGCCCGACGGGGTGCTCAACATCGTGCCCGGCGACCGGGAGGCCGGGGCGCACCTGGTGGCCCATCCCGGTGTCGACAAGGTCGCCTTCACCGGCTCCACCGCCGCCGGGCGCGCCATCGGAGAGGTGTGCGGGCGGTTGCTGCGCCCGGTCACCCTGGAGCTGGGCGGCAAGTCGGCGGCGATCCTCACCGAGGACGCCGACCTCGCGGCCTTCACCACCGCCCTGCCCGACGTCTCGCTGGTCAACAACGGCCAGACCTGCCATGCGAGCACCCGAATCCTGGCACCGCGCTCCCGCTACGACGAGGTAGTGGCCGCGGTGACCGAGGCCGTCCGCGCGCTGCCGATCGGCGATCCGCTCGATCGCGGCACCCGGATCGGCCCGCTGGTCAGCGCCGCCCAGCGGGATCGGGTGCTCGGTTACATCGCCGCGGGCGACAAGGCGGGATTCCGCCGCACCACCGGCGGCGCGATCCCGGCCAGCACCCCGACCGGCTGGTTCGTCGAACCCACGGTCTTCGCCGATGTCGACAACACCGCCCGCCTCGCGCAGGAGGAGATCTTCGGCCCGGTGCTGACCATCACCCCCTACGACGGCGAGGACCAGGCCGTCGCGCTGGCCAACGACTCCGAATACGGGCTGGCGGGCACGATCTGGACCGCCGACGAGGCGCACGGGCTCGCGCTGGCCGCCCGGATCGAGAGCGGGACCGTCGGGGTGAACCACTACGCGCTCGACCTGGCCGCGCCGTTCGGCGGGATCAAGGCCTCCGGGCTCGGGCGCGAACTCGGCCCCGAGGGGCTCGCGCCGTACCGGCAGCCCAAGTCGGTCTACCTCGCCACCCGATGAAAGGCGCTGCCGTGACGACACTTCCGCTGACCGGCGTCCGCGTCCTCGACCTCACCGACGGGCTCGGCGAGTCGGCGTCGCGCTACCTCGCCGACCTGGGCGCGCACGTGGTGCGGGTGGAGCCGAGCGCCGGTTCGGCCTCGCGCGCCGCCGAGCCGCGGGTGAACGGGGTGAGCATTCCGTTCGTGCTGCGCAACGCGAACAAGCGCGGGCTGACCGCCGATCTCGCCCTCGAGGCGGGCCGGCGGCGGTTGCGCGGGCTGATCGCCGAGGCCGACATCGTGATCGAGTCCTTCCCGCCCGGACGCAGGCAGGCGCTCGGGCTCGACCCGGCCGCTCACCCCGCGGTGGTCTGGGTATCGATCACCGGTTTCGGGCAGAGCGGGCCCTACGCCGACTGGCAGGCCACCGAGCCGGTGCTCTACGCGCTCGGCGGGGTGCTGTCCCGCTCGGGCGCCCCCGGCGCCGAACCGCTGCTTCCGCCCGCCGGGCTGGTCGAGGAGGCGGTCGGCACGCACGCCGCCTGGGCGGCGCTGCTGGCCTACTACCGCAGGCTCCGCACCGGGCAGGGCGAATACGTCGACCTGTCCGCCCTGGAGACCGTCGTGCACGGCTTCGACCCCGGCTTCGGCACCCAGGGCTCCGCCGCCGCTGGCCGCTCCGAGGACTTCCCGCGCGGCAGGCCCGCCGCCGCGAACTTCTACCCGGTGTTCCGCTGCGCGGACGGCTACGTGCGGCTCTGCCTGCTCGCCCGCAGACAGTGGCGCGCCGTGTTCGACTGGCTCGGCTCGCCCGCCGAGTTCGCCGACCCCGCCTACGACACCATCCCCGGCCGCTTCGCCGCCGCCGACCGGCTGCACCCGCTGATCGCCCGGCTCTTCGCCGGGTACACCCGCGACCAGTTGGTCGCCGAGGGAGCGGCGCGCGGGGTACCGGTCGGCGGCGTGCACGACATCACCGAGGTGCTCGCGCTGCCGCACTTCACCGAGTCCGGTGCCCTCGTGCTCCACGAACTCGCTCCCGGGCTGCGCGCGCGGGTGCCGTCGGGGTACGTGCGGGTCGACGGCGCGCGCGCGGGGATCCGCACTGCCGCACCGGGACTCGGGGAGCACGACGGGCAGGGCCCACAGTGGCCGCCGCGTGGCGCGGGTCAGGCGTCGCCGCCGGAGAACGGCAGCTACGATCCCGCAGCGCGGGCCCCGGGCCGCGCGGCGCCGGGGGAGCGCCCGCTCGCCGGGCTCCGGGTGCTCGACCTGGGCGTCATCGTCTTCGGCGCCGAGCTGAGCCGCCAGCTCGCCGACTACGGCGCCGACGTTGTCAAGATCGAGAACGCGGCCTTCCCGGACGGGTTGCGCCAGTCCAAGCGCGGCGCGAAGCTCGCCGCCTCGGTGGCGTGGGGACATCGCAACAAGCGCAGCCTCGGGCTCGACCTGCGCAGTGCCGAAGGACTCGCGCTGTTCCGCGCGCTCGCCGCCGAGGCCGACGTGGTGCTCGCCAACTTCAAACCGGGCACGCTGGCCTCGATGGGCATCTCGCCGCAGCAACTGCTCGAGCTCAACCCGCGGTTGATCGTCTCCGAGAGCAGCGCCTTCGGCGGCGTCGGCCCGTGGCGGACCCGGCTCGGCTACGGGCCGCTGGTCCGCGCCTCCTGTGGGGTCTCCGCGCTCTGGCGCTACCCGGACGACCCCGAGCTGCTCTGCGACGGCATGACCGTCTACCCCGACCACATCGCCGCCCAGGTCGCCGCCGCCGCGGTGCTGGCCGCGCTGATCGGCCGCGAGCACACCGGGACGGGCGCGGTCATCGAGATCGCGCAGGCCGATACCGCACTGGTCCAGCTCGGCGCCCAGCTCGCGCTGGAGTCGCTGCGCCCCGGCTCGGTCGCCGCCGCGGGCAATGCCGACCCCGCGCACGCCCCCTCCGGCGTCTTCCGGGCCGCGGGATCGGACGAGTGGTGCGCGGTGACGGTGCGTACCGACGCGCAGTGGGCCGCGCTGTGCGCGCTCACCGGCGCCGCCGAGGCGGACCCGCGCACCGCGACCGCCGCCGCCCGAATCGCGAATCGCGCGCTCGCCGACCGGGTTCTCGCCGACTGGCTGTCCGGCTTCCCGCCCGCCGAGGCGATGCGGCGGTTGCAGGAGGCCGGTATCCCGGCCGGCGCCATGCTGCGGCTGCCGGAGCTGCTCACCGATCCGCACCTGAAAGAACGCGGCAGCTTCGCCCGCCTCACCCACGAGCTGCTGCCCAGCTCGCTGCCGGCCGCCGGTTCGGTGCCGCGCTACGCCGCGATCGCCGAACCCGCACAGCACCCGGCGCCGGTGGCAGGGGAGCAGACCCGCGAACTCGCGCGGACCCTGCTCGGGCTGAGCGAGGAGCGGATCGCGGAGCTGGTGGAGTCCGGAGTGCTGCAACCCGCCGCCGCCCCGGTGACCACCTGAGCGTGCGGGTCGTTCGCGGGCTGGTACCTGGATGTCAGCCCAGCCACTGCACTCGCAGCAGGTGTACATCACGACGGGGCTCGTCGATGAGGTAGATGACCTGCCCGGCTCCGGCGGGTCCGAACAGCCAGAACCGGACCGCGCCGTCCGGGTTCGCCAGGTGCTGGGGCTCGCCGTTCCACGGAGTGAGCTCCAGAGCGCTCAGAAGCTGCAGGTAGTCATCGAGGACATCGGTGGGTAAAGCCGCGACCTGGTCGAATGTCTCCTGGTCGGGGACGAGGCGATACAACTCTCAGCTGACCTGCCGGGCTGCGATGAGGGCGCGCATCTCCTCGACGGAGCGTCCGGCCGGATTACCGCCGGCGGCTCTGATCTCCGCGGCCTTGGCCGCCAAGCGCTGCGCTGCGCCGGGCTCGCGCAGTTCCATCGCGGCAGTGTGCTGCCATTTGCGCAGCAGGGCGTGGATCGCCTCGAGCGAGTGCGAGCGCTTGGCATCCTCGAGCACCCTGTCCCATTCGGCGTCGAAATCACGCCGGTGCTGTGGGCCGAGTGCGGCGCGCAGCACCTGGGGATCCGCGTCGGGAACCCGAGGGGCGCCGGTCGGTGCGGGGTCGGGCTGAGCCATCCTTCGACAATAGCCGACAGCGGTGACGACCTATGGGGATGCGAACGAAAGATCCCCTGACCCCAGGGCGGAGATCAGGGGACCGAACTCGGCGCTCAGGCCCGGAGCAGATCGCGGTGGATGATCTCCTTCATGATCTCGTTGGTCCCGCCGTAGATGCGCTGGATTCGCGCATCGATATACGCCTTGGCCACCGGATATTCCATCATGTACCCGTACCCGCCGTGCAGCTGAACCCCGGCGTCGATCACCTTGTCCTGGAGCTCGGTGGCCCACAGCTTCGCCTTGGCGGCATCGACGGCGGTGAGCGTCCCCGCGTTGTGCTCGCGCACGCAGCGGTCGATGTACGCGCGCGAGACCTCGACCGCGGTGCGCAGCTCGGCGAGGGTGAAGCCGAGCCCCTGGAACTCGCCGATCGGCTTGCCGAAGGCCCTGCGCTCGCGCACGTAGGCCAGCGTCCAGTCCAGGACGGCCTCGGCCGAGACCTGCCCGGCGATCGCGATCCCGAGTCGCTCGAGCGGCAGGCTCCGCATGAGGTAGCCGAAGCCGCCGCCGAGCTCGCCGAGCACGTTGGCGGCGGGCACCCGGATGTTGTCGAAGAACAGTTCGGCGGTGTCCTGGGCGTGCAGCCCTACCTTGTCCAGCTTGCGGCCCCTGCCGAACCCCGGCATCCCGTCCTCGACGACGAACAGGCCGAACCCGCGCGAACCCGCGTCCCGGTCGGTCACGGCGAAGACGATGACCAGGTCGGCGAGGATACCGCTGGTGATGAAGGTCTTCGATCCGTTGAGTACCCAGGCGTCGCCGTCGCGGACCGCGGAGGTCTGGATGGCGCGCAGGTCGCTGCCCGCGCCGGGCTCCGACATCGCGATGGCACCGATGGTGGCGCCGGTCGCGAAGCCGGGCAGCCAGCGTTCCCGCTGCTCGGGGTTCGCGTGCCGGAGCAGGTAGTTGAGCACGATGTCGTCGTTGGTGGAGAAACCGGATTGCAGCGCCGATGCCCCCACCCGGGCGATCTCGGTCTGGATGACCACCCGGAAGCGGTAGTCGGTCTCCCCGGCGCCGCCGTACTGCTCGGGCACCGCCAGCCCGAGCAGCCCCTGCTCGCCCGCGGCCAGCCAGGTCTCGCGGTCGATCAGCCGGTCGGTGTCCCATTTCGCCATCTTCGGCACCACGTGGCGCTCGACGAACCCGCGCACGGTCTGGGCGAACAGCTCGTGATCGGCCTCGAACAGGTCGGTCTTCACCGGGTTCCCTCCACGAGTTTCTGGGTCTCCCGGCGGAAGACCTGATTGGCGACTTCGTTGCGGCCCAGCACCATCCGGCCCGCGCTGGCGCTGGTCATGGCGCGCTGGGAATCGCGAAGCAGCGGGAAGTCCTCGGCGTGCAGCACATCCAGCAGGATCTGCCAGTTCTTGCCCCACAGCCGGGTCCACTTCTCCTCGGTCCACCCCGAGTCCTCGACCGTCGGCACGATCAGCCGCATCTCCATGCGGCAGCGCTGCGGGTCGGTGGGGTGCGGGCGGAAGGTGAGCAACTGGAAGTGGTCCGGCTGGCGCAGCAGGGTGCTGTTGGGCAGCAGGAAGTGGGTCTCGGTGACGTCGCCTGCCAGGCTGCGCTCGCCGGGATCCTCCTCGATCCAGCGGTCGATCGACTTGCGCGGGGCGATGAACCGGCAGTGCCGGCCGAAGTCCTCGAAGGCCATGACGTTGGTGTGGATGTGCTTGGCCGCGGTGTTCGGGTGCGCGTACTGGATGTGATACCCGTCCAGGAACGCGTCCTGCATGATCTTCCAGTTCACCGGCTCGTCGAAGCCCTCGGACTGCACGCAGACCTTCGCGCCGAGGTCGTAGGAGGCGACGATGGAATCCATCGCCGGGCCCAGCCAGCTCGCCACGTCGATGGCGGCATCGGCATCGTCGATCACCCAGATGAAGCCGTGGCGTTCCTCGGCGGGCAGCTCGATCAGCCCCATGCCGTCGCGGTCGGCCTCGCCGAAGGTGTTGTCGCGGGTGATGGTGCGCAGTGAGCCGTCCAGGTCGTAGGACCAGCGGTGGTAGGGGCAGGAGAAGAGCCGGCAGCGACCCTTGTCCTCGTTCTCCACCATGGCGCCGCGGTGGCGGCACAGGTTGACCAGCGCCTTGACCCCGCCGTCGCGCTGGCGCACCACGATGACGTTGTTGCGCGGCAGCTGCAGGGTGAAGAAGTCGCCCGGGCGCGGGATCTCCGAGCTGTGCGCCACGATCGATGGCACCCGCCCGAAGATCAGATCCCGCTCCCGCTTCGCGACCTCCGGCTCGGTGAACTCGCCCGGCGCGAACCAGGTGAGGTGGTCGTACTCGTCGGTGGTGTCGTTGCGCAGGTGCGTCAGCGCCCGGCGGATGCGCTCCTCGCGGGGGGCTCCGACCTCGGTCATGGCGTTCCTCCAATGCCTGCTGAGCTGTACGGATCTTCCCATAAATCTAAACCATGTAGGTTTATCTGTAAACGGGAGCGGCGTTCGGGTCGGTGACCAGGGCCGGGACGACGAAGGCGCGGATCTTCGCGCGCACCCGGTCGAGGGCTGCCGCGTCCCGTCCCGACTGGCTGATGTAGAGGATCTCGAGTTCGGACAGCCATTCGCAGGCGAGGCGCAGGTCCAGATCCGCGCGGACAGCGCCCGCGGCGCGCGCTTCCGCCAGGAACGGCTCCCACAGCTCGCGGGTGAGCTCGGCGGCCCGGCCGGTGTCGATGAGCAGCCGGGTGGAGAGCGTCATCTCGTCCGGCGAGACCAAGCGGTGCACGAGCGGGTCGAGGTGGCCGCGCCGGATGTCGGCGCAGATGCCTTCGACCAGGGCCTGCTCGATGGTGGGGTACCGGGCGAGCTGGGCGCGCGCGGCCGCCATATTGGCGCGGGCGCGCCGGATCACCGACTCCGCGACGAGCGAGTCGCGGTCGGCGAAGTAGCGGTAGACGGTGGCGCGCGAGACCGAGGCGGCCCGCGCCACGTCCTCCATCGTGGTCTTGGCCAGGCCGTAGCGCGCGAAGCACTCCTCGGCCGCGCTCAGGATCGCACTCCGCTGGTCGTTGCTCGCACCCATGGGTCGAACGCTACAACAAAACCGATGTTCATTAGATAAGACAGTAGACATCGATTGTCACATGTGTCACCCTCGGTCCATGGAGCGCGAGGAGAAGATCAGGCTCACGCGGCGGTTGATCGACCACGTGGACAACGACACGACCGACTACGCGGAGGAGCTGCTCCGGGTGCCCTTCTGGGTCTTCGACGACCCCGGGCTGGCGGCGAAGGAGCGCGAGGTGGTGCGGCGATTCCCGCACATCGTGGCGCACGTCGACGAGCTGGCGAAGGCGGGCGACTTCCTGACCGCCGAGCTCATGGGCACCCCGCTGCTAGTGGTGAAGCAGAGCGACGGCTCGGTGCGCGCGTTCGCCAATGTCTGCAGGCATCGCGGCTCGAAGGTCGAGTTCGAGGAGTCCGGCTGCAAGCGGGTGTTCGCCTGCCCATACCACAACTGGGCCTACGGCCGGGACGGCGCGCTGCGCGGGATGCCGCACGCCGAGGGGTTCGCGGGGATGGACCGCGCGGGCTACGGGCTGGTGGAGTTCCCCTGCGAGGTGCGCCACGGGCTGGTGTGGGTCGTGCCGACCGTCGGCGCCGATCTCGACATCGCCACCGTTCTCGGCGCCAAGCACGATGCCGAGGTGACGGCCACCGGCATGGCCGGGTCGTACCAGGTGCGCAGGGAGACCTGGCGGCTCGGGATGAACTGGAAGATCGCCGTGGACGGGGTGCAGGACTCGTACCACCTGTGCCAGTTGCACACCAAGACGGTGTGCAACTACCTGGAGGGCAATATCACCGCCTTCGATCCGGTGGGCCGCTCGTGGCGGCTGGTGGTGGCCCGCAAGTCGATCACCGAGGTGCGCGACGCCGACCCCGACACCTTCGACGTGCGCGACTACTCGCTGGCCAACTACACGATCTACCCCGGCACCATGCTGGTCACCGAGCCCAACCACTTCGAGATCTGGACGATCGTGCCGGACGCCGAGGATCCGAACGTCAGCCACTGCACCATCCGGCTGCTCGCCCCGCGCAAGCCGGAGATCCCGCGCGAGGAGCGCACCCTGGCGAAGAACTGGGAACTGCTCATGGCGACGCTGCACGACGAGGACTGGTATGTCACCAAGACGATCACCGACAACGCCGCGCACGGCCAGGTGCCCGAGCTGATCTACGGCCGCAACGAGCTGCCGGGGCAGGTGTTCCACCGCATGGTCGCCGATGACGTCGCCGACCTGGAGCGGACGCGCTCGGCCACCGCCGGTGCGTCGTGAGCGACCTGCGCGTCGGCGGCGCGGGCACCTCGCCGGCGGTCACCGGCGCCCGCTACGGCGGGGTGCACCTGACCTGGGTGCTCGACACCCTGATCGGCGGGGCGCACACCCGCGACCTGCTGCTCACCGCCTGTGCCGTGCCCGGCGCCGAGGCGTACCGGATGGGCCTGCTCAACCGCTTCGAGCCCGATGTCGCGGCCACCGCCGTGGCAACGGCCGCCGGGGTGGCCGAGCTGCCGCCCGACGGCGTGCGCGAGGTCGAGCGGCTGCTGCTCACCGGGCCCGCCGCCACCCCGCGGTCGCGCTACGGGGCGGAGGGCGCGGTCGTGCGGGCCACGCTGGAACGGCGCCCAGCCGCCGAGATGTTCGCCGGCTTCCTCGCGGCGGGACCGGGCCGATGAGCGACCGCTCCTGGGACGACCCGGTGCTGCCGACGCGCGACGCCCGCGACGAGTACGCCGCCCTGGTCGAGGCGCTGCGCGCGGTGCAGGAGTCGGTCACCCGCAGCGCACCCACCCCGGCTGCCGCGGCCGCCTCGGCCCGGCGGCTGCGCGAGATCGCCACGGCGCTGGATGTTTTCGAGGTCGACGAGGACAACCAGCCCGCGGGGAAGCGCTGGGAGCTGGCCGGGCGCGGGCACGCCTCGGCCCCGCCGCTGCACCTGGACGAGGTCACCGCGACCACGGCGCGCGGCCGGGTCACGGTGCACCGCTTCCACTCCGGGCGCTACGCCATGAACGGCGGCGTCACGCCGCTGATCTTCGACGAGATCCTGGCCCGGCTGGCGAATCGGGACCGGCCCTGGGCGCGCACCGCGTACCTGCGGGTGGACTACCGGGCCCCGGCGCCGCTGCACTGTGAACTGACGGTGAGCGCCGAGCTGGTCCGGATCGACGGCCGCAAGCGGACGATGCGCGGCCGGCTCCACCACGGCGAACTGCTGCTGGCCGAGGCCGAAGGGCTCTGGGTCGAACTCAGGGCGGAGCAGACCGGAAATTTATCGAGGGAAACGGAAGGAGTGCCGTCGTGAGCGGCTTCTCGTTGCTGCGCGGGGTGCGGGTGCTCGAGGTGGCCCAGCTCGCCCCGTCCTCGCTGGGCGGGCACCTCGCCGACCTGGGCGCCGAGGTCATCAAGATCGAAACCGGCGCTGGCGATCCGGTGCGGGTGGGCGGCGCAAGGGCGGTCGGCGGCCCGGACGGCCCCGCCTTCCTGCATCTGCGCTGGAACCGGGGTAAGCGATCGGTGGCGCTCGACCTGCGCGGCGCCGAGGGCAAGCGGACGTTCCTGGACCTGGCACGCTCGTGCGACGCGGTGATCGAGGGCATGCGCGGCGGCTACCTGGACTGGCTCGGCATCGGCTACGACGCGCTGCGCGAGGTCAATCCGGCCATCGTGCTGTGCACGGTCTCCGGGATGGGCACCGAGGGGCCGTACCGCGGCCTCGGCACCGGCGGCCCGGTCTTCGACGCCTTCGCGGGGCTGCGCGAGGTGCGGACCCCGGACGAGCCGCCGCGCACCGGCATCGCCGGGTCGACCACCCCGCCGATCGCCATGTACGCCCTCGGCGCCTACGGCGCGATGGCCCTGCTCGCCGCGCTGCACCGGGCCCGGGAGAGCGGAGCGGGATGCCGGGTGGAGGTGGCGGGCATCGATATCGCAGCGGCCTGGCTGCCCGAGGCGGTCGACGCCGAGCTGAACCGGGACGTCTCGGTGCCGCGCCCCACCTGGCTGCCCGACGGCAGGCTGCCGGACTGGCCCCGGCTGGAGGCCTACCGGACCAGCGACGGAGAATCGGTCCTCTTCGGCGCCCACGTCGACAAGTTCTGGCGCAACTTCCTGGCCGCGGTGGGCCGCGAGGATCTCGCCGAGGTGGACCTGAGCAGCGCCGACGCGGGCGCGGCCGCCCGCGCCGATCGGATCTGGCGCGAGCTCACCGTCATCTTCGCCCAGCGCACCCGCGCGGAGTGGGTCCGGATGTTCCTCGAGCACGACATCGCCGGTGGCCCGGTCAACTCCGTGGCCGATCTCCCCGCCGACCCGCACTTCCTGGCCCGCGCGAGCACCTACCGGGTGCGCGGTGCGGACGGGGTGGAGCTGGCGTTCGTGGTGAGCCCGGTGCGGGTGCCGGGGGAGGAGTTCGCTCCCGCGCTGCCGCCCGCGGTCGGCGCGGACACCGAGGCGGTGCTGCGCGAACTCGGGCGCGAACGGGCGGCCCGGGTGGAGTAGCGACCCCGCGCCGCCACCCGGCGATCCCCGGGTGGCACCAGCGCGCCCCGGTCCTTCGACGACCGCGGGCGCGTTTCGCGGTGCCCGGATACGCCCAGCTCAGAGCGGGAAATCGCCCCTTGCACCGGCTTAACTACAGCTGTTAGTTTTAGGTTGAGCAGTGAGGGCCATCACAACGCCCCTGCGCGCCGGCGCTTCCGGCGAATCACGGAGGAGTTCGGATGAACCTGGCGGATTTGACTCGATACTGGGGCAGGACCCGCCCCGACCAGCAGGCGATCGTGTTCGGCGACCACGTCGAGACCTGGTCCGAGGTGGACGCGATCACCGACGCGCTCGCCCGCGGGCTGGCCGCGCGCGGCGTGCGCAAGGGCGATCGGGTCGCGGTGCTGATGCTGAACCGCCCGGAGCTGGCGCACCTCATGCTCGCGACCCTGAAACTCGGCGCGATCAGCGTCCCGCTCAACTTCCGGCTCACCGCCAAGGAGCTGGCGCCGATGATCGAGGACGCCGCCCCGCGGGTGGTCGTGGTCGAGGACGCGCTCGCCCCGCTGCTCGCCGTGGCCGCCGAGCGCGTCGCCTTCGAGGCTTACGCCGTGGACGGTGCCGCACTGCCGCCGTATCACCGGCTGCTCGATCCCGGGACCGCCGCCCGGGTCGAGATCGCCCCGGACGACGCCGCGTTCATCTGCTACACCTCCGGCACCACCGGGGTGCAGAAGGGCGCGCTGATCACCCACCGCAGCGCCATCGCGCCGGGGCTCGCGCAGACCGTCAGCCACGGCTTCACCGCCCGCGACCGGGTGCTCTGCTCGGCGCCGCTGGTCTACACCGGCTCGGCGCTGTCGATCTTCGTGCAGCTGGTGCTGGTGCCGGGCACGACCATGGTGCTGCTGCGCGAGTTCGACCCCGTGATCGCGCTCGACGTGCTCGAGCGCGAACAGATCACCGCCACCACGACGGTCCCGGTGATCTGGGAGCGGATGACGACGCTGCCGGACTTCGGCGCGCGCAAGCTGGCCCGATTCACCTACGCGGGCACCGGCGGCGCGCCGGTCGGGCTGGACCTGGTGGAGTTCTACCGCGCGCACGGCATTCCGCTGACCCAGGCCTACGGCCTCACCGAGGCCTCGGGCATGGTGGCGACGCTGAGCTACGCCGACGCGCTGACCCGGCCCGGCTTCGCCGGGCTGGCACTGGTCGGCACCGAGGTGCGCATCGGCGACCCCCGCGCCCCGCTGGCCGCGGGCGAGGTCGGCGAGATCCTGGTGCGCGGCGAGCACGTCATGCGCGAGTACTGGAACAAGCCGGAGGCGACCGCGGCCACGCTGGCCGCGGGCTGGCTGCGCACCGGCGACCTCGGGCTGCAGGACGAGGAGGGCTTCCTCAAGATCGTCGATCGCAGCAAGGACATGCTGATCTCCGGCGGGCTGAATGTCTACCCGGCCGAGATCGAGCGGGCGCTGCACGGCATTCCCGGACTGGTCGACCTCGCGGTGATCGGGGTGCACGACGAACGCTGGGGCGAGGTGCCGATGGTGGTCTTCCACAGCGAGCGGCCGGCCGCCGAGGTGGTCGCCGATATCGCGGCGGTGTCGGCGCGCGAACTCGCGACGTTCAAGCGCCCCAAGCACGCGCTCGCGCTCGGGCAGCCGCTGCCCCGCACCTTCTCCGGGAAGCTGGCCAAACCGACGCTGCGGCAGCGGTTCCCGCTGGCACCGGCCGATGCCGTCGCGGTCGCCGCCGAGGTGGCGCGGCCGGCGGCCGGCTGAGGGGAGCCGGGGTGTCCAGCGCGACCCGCCGGGTCTCCTACTGCCGGCTGTGCGCGTCCTCCTGCGGCGTGCTGCTCGATATTCAGGACGGCAGGATCACCCGGGTGCTCGGCGACTCCGAGCACCCGATCTCCCAGGGCTATACCTGCCCGAAGGGGCGGCGCGCCGGCGACCTCGCGCACGGACCGCAACGATTGCGCACCTCGCTGCGCCGCGAGGCGGGCACCTTCGCGCCGGTCGAGGCCGCGACCGCCACGGCGGAGATCGCGCACCGGCTGCGCGCCATCGCCGACCGCCACGGCCCCGACGCGGTCGCGCTGTTCACGGGCACCCAGCACAATTTCGCCGCGCTCACCCCGCCCATGGCGCGCGCGTGGTTCCGCGGGACCGGTTCGCACAAGCTCTTCTCCACCATGACCATCGACCAGTCGGCGAAATGGGTCGTCGCCGACCGCATGGGCCGCTACCTGGGCGGCAGGCAGCGCTTCGAGGACGCGGACGTGTGGCTGCTGGCCGGCACCAACCCGCTGGTCTCGGCCAATGGCGGCGACGGGGACGGCGCCGTGGTGCACAATCCCGCGGCTGCGCTGCGCGCGGCCGAGGCACGGGGGCTGCGGCTGATCGTGGTCGACCCGCGCCGCACCGAGACCGCCGCCATGGCCGACCTGCACCTCGCGCCCCGGCCCGGCACCGACGCGGTGCTCTTCGCCGGGTTGCTGCGGGTGATCCTGACCGAGCGGCTGCACGACGCTGCCTTCTGCGCGCGGTTCGCCGCGGAGCTGCCGCTGCTCACCGCGGCCGTCGCCCCGGCCACCCCCGCGCTGGTAGAGAAGCGCTGCGGCGTGGTGCCGGACGAGCTGCGCGCCGCGGCCCGGCTCTTCGCCCGCGGCCCGCGCGGCATGGCGACCACCGGCACCGGGGTCTGCATGGGCCCGCACTCCAACCTCGCCGAACACCTGGTCACCGCGCTGAACGTGGTGTGCGGCCGCTTCCGGCGCGCGGGGGAGCCCGCCGACCGGCGCTCGGTGCTGACCCGATGGCAGGACGTCCGCGCCGAGGTCGCCGGTCCCGCACCCGCGGACGGGTTCCGCAGCCGGATCGGCGGGATCCGCGCGATCCGCGGTGAGCTGCCGTCCGGGATCCTCGCCGACGAGATCCTCGAACCCGGCCCCGACCGGGTCAGGGCGCTGATCGTCTCCGGCGGCAACCCCGCCGCCGCACTGCCGGATCGGGCCGGGGCACGCCGGGCGCTCGGCGCGCTGGAGCTGCTGGTCTGCGTCGACCCGGTGCTGTCGGCGACCGCGCGGCTGGCGCACTACGTGATCGCGCCGGCCACCATGTACGAGCGCGCTGACCACACCGCCATCATGGAGCCCTTCTTCCCGCGCCCGTTCGCCCAGTACACCCCGGCGATCCTGGAGCCGCCGCCCGGCGTGCTCGAGGACTGGCGGTTCTTCTTCGACCTCGCCGTCGCCGCCGGGCAGCCGGTGAAGTTCGCCGGGCGCATCCTCGACCCGGCCGCCCCGCCCTCGGCCGAGGAGCTGCTGGCCATGACCACCGAACGCGGACGGGTGCCCTTCGCCGATCTGGTCGCCGCTCCGCACGGGTACCCGGTGCCCGCCGATACCGCCACCGTCGCGCCGGGGACCGGCGACGAACGGCTGCGCCTGCTGCCCGCCGACGTCGCCGCCGAGCTGCGCGCCGCGCTCGCCGCGCCCGCCGTCGCGCCGGGCTATCCGTTCCTGCTCACCGTCCGCCGCATCCGCGAGGCGATCAACTCCACCGGCATCGGCGTCGAAGGGCTCGTCCCGGACGGGGCGGGGGCGGCCGCGCTGCACCCCGACGACCTGGCGGCGCTCGGCCTGGCCGACGGCGCGCGGGCACAGTTGCGCTCGCCCACCGGGCAGGTGCGCGTCACGGTCCGCGCCGATCGATCGGTGGCGCGCGGCACCGTCACCATGACCCACGCCTTCGACGGGCCCGGCTCGCGCGGGGGCGCCGTCAACGCGCTCACCTCCACCACGGCCGGAACCCAGGCGATCAATGCGATGCCGACCCTGACGGCCGTGCCGGTCGCCGTCACCCGCATGCGCGAGGAGCACCCCCGATGAGCTACGTCATCACCCAGAACTGCTGCAACGACGCCACCTGCGTCGCGGTCTGCCCGGTGAACTGTATCCACCCCACCCCCGACGAGCGCGGGTACCGCGACGCCGAGATGCTGCACATCGACCCCGCCACCTGCATCGACTGCGGCGCCTGCGCCGACGTCTGCCCGGTCGACGCCATCGTCCCCGACGACTCCCTCGGCCCGGACCGGCAGCGCTACCGCGAGCTCAATGCCGAGTATTTCCAGCGCAATCCGAGCGCTCCGCCGGATGCTCCGCATCGGCAGCCGCTGCCGCTCGCGGTGGCGACCGCCGCCCCGGCGCCGCCTGCCCTGCGGGTGGCGATCGTCGGCTCCGGCCCCTCGGCGTTCTACGCCGCCGAGGAGCTGCTGGCCCGGCGCGATATCGCCGCCGAGGTCACCATGCTGGAGCGGCTGCCGGTGGCGGGCGGGCTGGTGCGCTTCGGCGTCGCCCCCGACCACTGGCGCACCAAGACCGTGGACCGGGTCTTCCGGCGCACCGCCCGCAGGCCCGGCTTCGCGCTGCACCTCGGGGTCGAGGTCGGGCGCGACGTCTCGCTCGCGGAGCTGCTCGACCAGCACCACGCCGTGCTGCACGCCTCCGGCGCGGCGAGCGATCGCAGGCTCGGCATCCCCGGCGAGGAACTGCCTGGCAGCCACTCCGCGCGCGAATTCGTCGCCTGGTACAACGGCCATCCCGAGCACGCGGGGGAGCACTTCGACCTCGGCGGTACCCGCGCGGTGGTGATCGGCACCGGCAATGTCGCGCTCGACGTCGCCCGCATCCTGCTCACCCCGCCCGAGCGGCTCGCGGCCACCGATATCGCCGATCACGCCCTGGCCGCGCTGACCGGGTCGCGGGTGCGCGAGGTGGCCGTGCTCGGCCGCCGCGGTGCCGAACACGCCGCCTGCACCACCCCGGAGCTGCTCGGCCTGAACGCGCTGCCCGGTATCGACGTCCTGGTCGACGGTGCGGTTCAGGCCGGACCCGGCGCGCCGATGAAGCAGCGGGTGCTGGCCGAGTACGCGCGGCACCCGCCGACACCGGGGAACAAGCGGATCATGCTGCGGTTCGGCACCACCCCGGAGCGCATCCTCGGCGCGAGCCGGGCCGAGGCGCTGGTCGTGCGGGACACGGTCACCGGGGAACCGGAGACGCTCGCCTGCGGGCTGGTGATCCGCGCCGCCGGATACCGCGGCCTGCCGATTCCGGGGCTGCCCTTCGACGACCAGCGCGGCACGGTGGCGAACACCGGCGGCCGGGTCTGCGAACCGGTGACCGGGCAACCGATTCCGGGACAGTACGTGGCCGGCTGGATCAAGCGCGGGCCCACCGGCGTGATCGGCACCAACCGGCACTGCGCCGCCGAGACCGTGGCCGCGCTCGTCGCCGACCACCGCGCCGGGCTGCTCGGCGAACCGGACGGCACCCCGGCCGACTTCGCCGACCTGCTGCGTGCGCGGTGCCCAGGCGCGCTGACCGGGGCCGACTGGCACGAGATCGACCGCTACGAGCGGCTGCGCGGCGCCGAGACCGGACGGCCCCGCGTCAAGATCGTCGACGCCGCACAGGCCGCGCTGGTCGCCGCGGCGCACCGGCCGCGCGGATGAGCGCGTCGGCACCGCGGCAGGTGCACACGTTCTGCCGGATCTGCGAACCGGGGTGCGGCCTGGTCGCCGACGTGCGCGACGGCGCGGTGCGGCAGTTGAGCCCGGACCGCGAGCACCCCGTCCACCGGGGCTTCTGCTGCCACAAGGGACTCCACTACCTGCAGCTGCACCGCGATCCGGACCGGCTCGACCGGCCGCTGCGCCGCCGCGACCCGCGCACAGCCGCGCCCGCCGAGTCCGAGCCCGTGGACTGGGACACCGCCGTACGCGAGATCGCGGAGCGGATCCGGGACATCCGTGCCCGGTACGGCCGCGATGCGCTCGCGATCTACCAGGGCAACCCCTCGGCGTTCAACGGCGCCTACTTCGCCAATGCCGCGCGGATCGCCCGCGGCTTCGACACCAGGATGCGCTTCAGCGCCGGGACCCAGGACACCTCGGCCAAGTACGCGGCCAGCGAGGCGATCTACGGCACCGCCATGGCCCACCCCATCCCGGACCTGCTGCACACCGGCTACTTCCTGTGCCTCGGCAGCAACCCCGCCGTCTCGCACATGACGCTGGTGCACGTCTCGGACCCGATGGCGAAGATCCGCGCCATCGCCGCGCGCGGCGGCACCGTGTGCTTCGTGAACCCGCGCCGGACCGAATCCAGCACCCCGGAGACCGGTGACACCGTGCTCATCCGGCCCGACACCGACGTCTTCTTCCTGGCCGCGGTGCTGCACGACATCGTGTTCCGGATCGGGTACGACCGGGCCGCCGTCGCCCGCCGCGCCCGCGGCATCGATGGCCTGCTGGCGGTGGTGCGGCAGTATCCGGCCGAGCGGGTGGCGGCGGTGACCGGGATCGACGCGGCCACGATCCACCGGATCGCCGACGAGTTCTGCGCCGCTCCCGCCGCCAGCATCTCCATGGCGACCGGGGTGAACCAGGGCCGGTCGGGCGCGGCCGCGTACTGGATGCTGACCATGATCAGCCTGTTCACCGGCAATCTCGGACGCCGCGGCGGCAATGTGTACTCCCGGGGCATCACGGAGCCCATGCGCACCGCGCGACCCGGCCGCGCCGACCCGTTCTTCCAGCACCCGGTCGGCGAGATCCGCACCGTGGCAGGCGATCTGCCGGCAGCCCTGCTGCCGGAGTTCATCGAAAGCGAGGAGGATCCGGTCCGCGCGCTGATCATCGTCTCGGGCAACCCGCTGCTCTCGGTCGGCGGGGAGCGGCGGCTGCGCCGCGCCTTCGAGCGGCTGGAGCTGCTGGTGACGGTCGACCTGTACCCCACGGTCATCGGCGAGCTCGCCGATTACCAGCTGCCCGCGACCGACTGGCTCGAGCGCGCCGACATCAACTACCTCAGCTCGCTCGGGGTGGCGCTGGAGCCCTACGTGCAGTACACCCCCGCGGTGGTGCCGCCGGCGGGGGAGCGCCGCGACGACTGGTGGATTCTCTCCCGCATCCAGCAGGAGCTCGGGGTGCCGACCATTCTGGACGATCCCGATCCCGATCCGTTCGCCCCGATCGAGGCGGCGCTGCGAGCCGCGGGGACCGGCCTGGCCGAGCTCGCCGCGGAACCCTGCGGCACCAGGGTTCTTCCGCCCACCGACCCGGAGACGTTGTACGAGGCCCTGGTCCGGCACCCCGACGGGCTGATCGACTGCTGCCCGCCGCTCCTCGTGCGCGGCGTGCCCGCGCTCGAGCGCATCTACACCGAGCTCGCCGCCGCGAGCCCGGATCGGCTGACCCTCATCACCCGCCGCACCCACCACATGGTCAACAGCTGGCTGCACAATCTGCCGGTCTTCGACCACGGCGTGCACCGGGGCAACCCGCTGTGGATGCACCCGGACGACGCGCGCGGGCGCGGGCTGGCCGAGGGCGACCGGGTCACGGTGCGCAACCGATACGGCGCCCTCGAAGCGACCCTGCAATACGACGACGCGCTACGCCACGGGGTGGTCGCGCTGACCCACGGCTGGGGGCAGCGGGACGCGCAGGGGCTTGCGGTCGCCAGGGGCAAGGGCGGCGCGAACGCGAACCTGCTCGCGCCGACCGGACACGACGGTTTCGACCCGCTGAGCAATCAATCCCGGCTCACCGGCATCGAGGTCGAGGTGCTGCGGGCGTGATCCGCGTCCGCGCCGAATTTCCACGGAGGAAGAGAGAATCATGACCCGTCTCGCAGGCAAAGTCGCCTTCATCACCGGAGCCGCTCGCGGCCAGGGCCGCTCGCACGCGGTCCGGCTGGCCGAGGAGGGCGCCGACATCGTCGCCATGGACATCTGCGCCCAGATCGACACCGTCTTCTATCCGATGCCGGACGAAGCGGAGCTGACCGAGACCGCGCGGCTGGTCGAGAAGGCGGGCGGCCGGATCGTCACCAGCGTCGGCGACGTCCGCGACCGCGCCGACATCCAGCGCGCCTACGACGCGGGCATCGCCGAGTTCGGCCACATCGATGTGGTCGCGGCGAACGCGGGCATCATGCCGGTCATCGAGCGCGGCAGCGAACCGCAGGCCTGGCACGATGCCGTCGACACCATGCTGACCGGCGTCTGGCACACCCTGGAGGTGACGGTTCCCGGCATGATCGAGCGCGGCCGGGGCGGATCGATCGCCATCACCAGCTCCGCCGCCGGACTGCGCAGCATCGGGCTGAACACCTTCCCCGGGCAGGCCGGGTACTCCGCCTCCAAGCACGGGGTGGTCGGGCTGATGCGGCTCTACTCCAAGCAGCTGGCCAAGCATTCCATCCGGGTGAACACCATCCACCCGACCGGGGTGAACACCCCGATGGTCGCCAATGCCGAGTACGGCGCCTTCGTCGATGCCAATCCGGAGGTCGCCGCCGACGACGCCTACAAGAACCCGATGCCGGTCGAGCTGATCGAGGCGGTCGACGTCAGCAACGCGCTGGTCTTCCTCGCCTCCGACGAGGCGCGCTACATCACCGGGGTGACCCTGCCGGTGGACGCCGGCTACAACAACCGCTGAGCACCGCGGCCCGGGCCCGCTGGGCCCGGGCTACGGGCGGACGCCGTCGAGAAAGTCGAGCAGCCCCGTGGTCAGGACGTCGTTGTCGTCCCCGCCCACCATGTGCCCGGCCCGATCCACCCCGACGTGCCGCGCGTGCGGGATGAGCTCGAGCAGGTCGCGCACCCCGTCGGGGCCGACGACGTCGGACCGCATGCCCTGGATCAGCAGGGTGGGCACGGTGATCCGGCGCGCGGCGGCGCGGGCATCGCGCTCCCGGCCCGCGGCGCGTGCCGTGGCGTTGTCCGGGTGGCTGAGCAGCCGCGGGTCCCAGTGCCAGTACCAGCGGCCGTCGCGCTCGCGCAGGTTCTTGCGCAGCCCCTCCGGGCGCGCCGGGCGCGGGCGGTGCGGGTTGTAGGCGGTGACCGCCGCCGCGGCGGCGGCGAGGGTGTCGAACCCGGCCAGGCCGTCGCGCATGAACGCGGTGATCCGGTCGACGCCGTCCGCCTCGGCGCGCGGCGTGATGTCGACCAGCACCAGTGCCCGCGCGAGCTCGGGGGCCGCGCCCTGGGCGGTGAGCGCCGCGAGCCCGCCCATCGAGGCGCCGACCAGCATCGGGCGCTCATCGAGCGCGGTGACCACCGCGGTCAGGTCCCTGGCGTGCGCGGCGATGGAGTAGTCGCCGTCGGCCGCCCACTCGCTGTCACCGTGGCCGCGGGCGTCGACGGCGAGCGCGGTCCAGCCCGCCGCGGCCAGCCTGCGGCCGGTGCGCTGCCAGGAGTGCCTGGTCTGGCCGCCGCCGTGCAGCAGCAGCACGGTTCCGCGCGCGCCCGCGGCTTCCGGCTCGAAGCGCTCGGCGGTGAGCGCGACGCCGTCGCCGCGCAGCAGCACGACGGTCGTGGTTGCGGTCATGAGCACGCCTTCCTGTCAGTGTCCGGAGGTGCCGCCGTCGACGGCGAGGGTCGAGCCGGTGATGTACCCGGAGGCGGGGGAGGCCAGGAAGAGCACCGCGGCGTCGATCTCGCGCTGGGTGGCGGTGCGCCCGAGCGAGCAGCCCCGGAGGAACTCGCCAAGGGTCTCCGCGCTCATCTCGCCGATCATGTCGGTCTCGACGAACCCGGGCGCGATGGCGTTGACCCGGATGCCCTTGCGCCCGGCCCACTGGTTCGACAGGTCGCGGGTGAGCCCGATCAACCCGGCCTTGCTGGAGGCGTAGGCGGCCTGCGGCAGCACCGACTTGACCAGCCCGAGCATGCTCGCCACGTTCACGATGCTGGAGCCGGGACCCATCACCCGCGCGCAGGCCCGCGCCGCCCAGTACGCCCCGAACAGGTTGACCTCGACGACATGGCGGTAGTCCGCGGGATCCTCCCTGATAGCGGGTGCCGTGTGGCTCACCCCGGCATTGTTGACCAGGATGTCCACCCGGCCGAACTCGGCAACGGCGGCCGCGGCCAGCGCCTCGCAGGCCGCCGGGTCGGTCACATCGGTCGGCACCACCAGTGCGCGCCTGCCGAGCTCGGTGACCGTGGCCGCGACCTCGCGCAGCCGGTCCCGCTTGCGAGCCGCGAGCACCACGTCGGCGCCTGCCTCGGCCAGGGCGACGGCGAAGCCGGCACCGAGCCCGCTGCCCGCGCCGGTGACCACCGCGGTGCGGCCGTCGAGGCGGAAGAGGTCGAGCACCGTGGCCATCGGGACTCCTGTCGATCGGAGGGAACTTGCCCTACTTTAATCTAAAGACATAAGATTTAGCGCATCGGATCCGGGAGGAAGCGTGATGGAGGAGAAGCCGAGCACCCGTCGGCTGCGGGTGACCGGAAGGGAACCGCTCGCCGACGGCGTCGTCGCGATCACGCTCGCCGACCCGTCCGGCGCCGAGGTGCCCGCCTGGGAGCCGGGCGCGCACATCGACGTCGAGCTCGGTGACATCGTCCGGCAGTACTCGCTCTGCGGTGACCCGGACGACCGGTCGGAGCTGCGGATCGCGGTGCTGCGCGAGCCGGATGGCCGCGGCGGGTCGGAGTACGTCCACGACAAGCTGGCGATCGGCGACGAGATCGGCATCGCCGGGCCGCGCAACCACTTCGCGCTGACCGAGGCGCCGAGCTACCTGTTCGTCGCGGGCGGTATCGGCATCACCCCGCTGCTGCCGATGCTGCGCGCGGTGCGGCGGGCGGGCAGGCCGTGGCGGCTGCTCTACGGCGGGCGCTCGCACGGCAGCATGGCCTTCGCCGACGACCTGGCCGCGGAGTTCCCCGAGCAGGTCGCGGTGCGCCCGCAGGACGAGCACGGCCTGCTCGATCTGGCCGCCGCGCTGGACGGCGCGGCCGGGGGTGCCGCGGTGTACTGCTGCGGCCCGGAGCCGCTGCTCGCCGCCATCGAGGCGGAGCGCCGCGACCGCGTGGCCGTCACGCTGCACGTCGAGCGCTTCGCCCCCAAGCGGATCGAGGCCGCCCCGGCCGGGGCCTTCGAGGTCGAACTCGCCCGCAGCGGCACCGTGATCCAGGTCGCGGCCACCGAGTCGGTGCTCGACGCGCTGCACCGCGGCGGTGCCGACGTCGACTTCTCCTGCCGCGAGGGCACCTGCGGCACCTGTGAGGTCGCCGTGCTGCGCGGTACCCCCGAGCACCGGGATTCGGTGCTCACCGAGGACGAGCAGGCCGCGGGCGACGCCATGATGGTGTGCGTCTCCCGCAGCGCCACCCCCCGGCTCGTCCTCGACCTCTGATCCGCCGAAACCCGAGGAGACACTGTGCGAGAGCCCGCCGCGCTGTACGAGGTCCGCGACCATGTCGCCGTGCTCACCCTGAACCGCCCGGACGCGCTGAACGCCGTGAACGCCGAGCTCTCGGCGGCGGCCGGGGCGGCGCTGGCCCGGGCCGCGGCCGCCCCCGAGGTTCGCGTCGTGGTGATCACCGGCGCTGGCCGCGCCTTCTGCGCGGGCGCGGACCTCGAGGAGCTCGCCGCGGGCCGGAACATCTACGACCGCGAGCACCGCGAGCGCGACTTCGCCGGGATCGTCCGGCACTGGATTCCCAAGCCGATCATCGCCGCGGTCAACGGCTTCGCGCTCGGCGGCGGCACCGAGATCGTGCTCACCGCCGACCTCGCCGTCATCGATGAGAACGCCGTGCTCGGCCTGCCCGAGGTGCGGCGCGGGCTGATCGCCGCGGCGGGCGGGCTGTTGCGGGTGCACCGCCAGGTCCCCGCCAAGGTGGCCGCGGAGATCGCGTTCACCGGGCAGCCCATCACCGCCGCCCGCGCCTACGAACTCGGCCTGGTCAACCGGGTGGCGGCCGCCGGAACCGCGCTCGCCACCGCACTCGAGCTCGCCGCGCTGATCGCGGCCAACGCACCGCTGGCGGTGCAGCAGAGCAAGACGGCGTTGCACGAGAGCGCGGCCGGGCAGTCGGGCTGGTCCGCGGCGGAGTGGGAGGTCAACCGGGCCGCCGCGAAGATCGTCATGACCAGTGCGGACGCGAAGGAGGGGCCGCGCGCCTTCGCCGAGAAGCGCGCGCCGCGCTGGACGGGACGCTGATCCGATGATCACCTTCACCTGGTGCGAGCAGCTCGGCGACGGGGACCGTGACGAGGTGGTCGCGCTGGTCACCGCCGCCGCGGAGTACGACGGGGAAGCCGGCTTCACCACCATCGACCCGCGTGCCGCCGCGGCGGTGTCCGGCGGCGGCACCGCGGTGTGGCATCTGCCGATCAAGGCGCGGCGCGGTTTCTCCACCCGCGCCGACGCGCCGCTGGAGCTGGTGGCCTACCTGCACCTCACCGTCGACGAGCAGCGCCGGGGGAGTGCGGCACTGGTGGTGCATCCCCGCTACCGCTCGCGCGGCGTCGCGACATCGCTGGCCGAGGAGCTCGGCTTCGACGCGGGCGCGCCGCAGGGGTGGTGCGGAACGGGCGCGACCGCCCTGCGCGGCTGGGCCTACGGCAGCCATCCCGCGACCGAGCGGATCGCCCGCCGCTTCGGCGTGCGCGCCGTCGCCCGGCTGTGGACGATGCTGCGCCCGCTCACCGGGCCGCTGGCCGCGCCGCTCGAGCCGGTGGCCGCCGCGGACGCCGAGCTGACCACGGCCGACGTCGCCGCGGCGGGCCCGCGGATGCGAGCGGTCCTGACCGGCGCCGCGCTGCCTGCCTCGCAGGCGCGGCGGCTCGCGCTCGACCTGGACGACCACGCCGGGCGAGTGCTGCTCGCCACCGGCGGAGACGGCACCGACCTCGGCTTCGCCTGGTTCGACCCGACGCTGCGCGAGCACCTCGAACTGCGCACCGCGACCGTGCGCGCGCTCGTGCTCGGCCCGGGCGCGCGCGGCAGCGGTCTCGGTGCCGCGCTGCTGGTACGCACGCTCACCGAACTGAAGGACGGCGGTGCCCAGCTCGCCCGGATGCGGATGGACCCGGACAACGAGGCCGCGCTGCGCACGATGCGATCGCTCTCCTTCGAGCAGGAGGACGCGCACGCCTGCTACCAGATCGGGGAGTGGGCCGAGCCGCCGATCTACCCGGGCCGCTGAGCTCCGCGCTAGCGCGCGGCGGTGGCCTCGGCCGCGCCGCGCTCGTGCTCGCGCATGATGCCGTGCAGGAAGCTGCGCACCATCTCCTCGAAGAGCTGCTTCTGCGTCATCGGGTTCCGGACCAGCGCCTCGGCCAGCAGCGGCTGCGACTCCGCGCTGACGTTCGGGAAGATCGTCGACTTGGTACTCGGTCCCCGCACCGCCTCCATGAGCACGGCGCCGATCGCCAGCGTCTCCATGCCGTCCAGAATCCGGACATGCAACTCGGTCGGGACGCCGGAGTCGTGCAGGAACTGCGCGGTGTCCTCGTAGGTCCCGATGAACAGCTCGCGCGGAAGGTGCTGCAGCAGAACCGTCGCCGCATTGCGGTGCTGCAGGATGGACTGCCGCCAGGTCAACGCGAGGGTGACGAAGTACTCCGGCCAGTCCGGCCCCGGCCGCCTGCGCGGCCTGCTGACCGAGGTGCCCGCGATGTAGCGCGCGACCTCGGTGAGGATCTCGTTCTTGTCCGCGAAGTGGTGGTACAGCGACGGTGCCCGGACGCCGAGGTACTTGGCCAGCCGAGGCAGGCTGAACGCCTCCAGCCCCTCGGAATCGATGATGTCGATCGACGCCTGGACCGCGGCGTCCCGGCTGATCAGCGGCTTCGCCGGTCGCGCCATCACTCCACCTTTCCGCGAGGTCGTCTCGCAATTATTGCGGCCAAGGGTAATTCTCCGCCCTTGACGCGCGGTTCCGGCCACCCTAGATTTCTAATCTAATGGTAGTAGATAATGGGTCACCCGCCGCACGACAGGGAATCGCCGCATGACACGTACGGGAGTTCGGATCTGTCCCCTGTGTGAATCCACGTGCGGGCTGACGTGGACGATGGACGGCCGCCGCCTGGCCGCCGTCGAGGCCAATCCACGCGATGTCTTCAGCGCAGGCCACAGCTGCGCCAAGGGGATCGGGCTGGCCCGGCTGGAGAACGATCCGGACCGCATTCGCACCCCGCTGCTCCGCACCCCGGACGGGGATCTCCGGGAGGCGACCTGGGACGAGGCATTCGCCGTGATCGCGGAGCGGCTGCCGGCGCACGCGGCGGCCGAGCCGAGCGGTTGCGGCGTCTACCACGGGAATCCGGCGGCGCACCACCTCGACACCACCTTCTACCTCAGCGAGCTGATCGGCGCGCTTGGCACCCGGCAGATCTTCTCGCCCGCCAGCATCGACACCTGGCCCAAGAACCTCGCGCACATGCTGCTCTACGGCACCGGTCTCGGCCTGACCCTGCCCGATATCGACCGGACCGGCTGCCTGCTCGTGCTCGGCTCCAACCCGCTGGTGTCGAACGGCAGCACGGTCACCGCGCCCGGTATGCAGCGGCGGCTGGCCGCGCTGCGGGCGCGCGGCGGCTCCCTGATCGTCGTCGACCCGGTCCGCACCAGAACCGCCGAGGTGGCCGACCTGCACGTGCCGATCCTGCCCGGCACCGACGCCTACTTCCTGCTCGGCGTGCTCGCGGTGCTCGCCGCCGAGGGGCTGGTCCGCCGCGATCGCATCCCGGAGGTCGTGGACGGCGTCGACGCGGTGCTCGGGCTCGCCGCCGAGTTCACCCCCGAGGTCGTCGCGCGGCGGTGCGGGATCGACAGCGGGCTCGTCGTCGAGGTGGCGCGCCGCTTCGCCGGGGCCGACAGGGCGGTGGCGCACAGCAGGATCGGTACCTGCATGCAGGAGTTCGGCACCCTGGCCAACTGGCTGGTCGAGGTGCTGACCATCGTGACCGGCAATCTGGACCGCCCCGGCGGCGCGATGTTCGCGCTGCCCCCGTGCGGCGGGCCGAACACCTGGCCCGCGCGCAACCCGAAGCTCACCTTCGACCGCTGGCGATCGCGGGTCCGCGGGCTGCCGGAGGCCATGGGCGAGCTGCCTGCGGTGTGCCTGGCCGAGGAGATCACCACCCCCGGCCCCGGGCAGCTCCGCGCCCTGATCACCATCGCGGGAAACCCGGCGCGGTCGCTGCCCAACACCGCCGCGGTCGAGAACGCGCTGCGACAGCTGGATTTCCTGGTCTCGATCGACTGCTACCGCAACGAGACGACCCGGCACGCCGACGTGGTCCTGCCCCCGCCCCCGCTGGCGACCCGCGGGCACCACGACGTGACCCTGGCGCACTTCCAGGTGCGCAATGTCGCCCGCTACAGCCCGCCGCTGCTCGACCCCGCCGCGGGGGAGCTGCCCGAGTGGCAGATCCTGCTGCGCCTGGCCGCGGCCGCGGGCGGTCGCGTCATCTCCGATGCCGAGGTCGCGGCCATGGACGAGGCGGTCGCCGCGACCGCTGCCCGGCGCGCCGCCAAGCTGGCGGGCTGCGCGGTCCCGGTGGCGTCGAGCACGGTCGGGTCCAGGTCGGGGCCGCTGCGCCTGCTCGATCTGCGGCTGCGCAGCGGACCGTACGGAGACCGCTTCGGCGCGTACCCCGACGGTCTGACGCTCGCCCGCCTGGAGCAGCACCCGGACGGCATCGACCTGGGCCCGCTGCGGCCCCGGCTCCCCGAGGTGCTGCGCACGCCCGACGGCCGGATCGACCTGGTGCCCCGGCTGATCGTCGACGATCTGCCCCGGCTGCGGGCCGGGCTGCGGCGGCACGAGCCCGGCCTGCTGCTGATCAACCGGCGCCAGCCGCGCGGCATGAACTCCTGGCTGCACAACGCGCTGCCCGCCCCCGACTCGGGCCAGTGCGCACTGCTGGTGAACCCGGCCGACGCCGTGCAGCGCGGGCTGACCGAGGGCGACCACGTCGAGATTCGCTCCGGCACCGGCCGGGTGCGGGCCGAGCTGCACACCGATCCCGCGCTGCGTCCCGGCGTGGCGAGCATGCCGCACGGTTGGGGCCACCACGGCCCCGGGCTGCGCGCCCGGCACGCGACCAGCGCGCCCGGCGCCGATTACAACGCCCTCGTCGACGACTCCGTCGAGCTGGAGGCGGTGACGGCGTCGCCGATTTTCAACGGCATCCGGGTGGAGGTCACCCGGGCCGATCGGAACCGAGAGGACGTGGCTCGACGATGAGCGGCACTGTCACCGACGCCCTTGCCCACTGGGCGCGCGAACGCCCGGAGCACATCGCGATCGACTTCGCGGGCGAGGTCATCGGCTACCGGGAGCTGAACGACTGGGCGGACCGGGTCGCGCTCGACCTGCGCACCCGCGGCGTCGCCCCCGGCGATCGGGTGAGCGTCCTCGGCGTGAACTCGCTCGAGTGGTGCGCCGCCGCGCTCGGCGCATGGCGCGCCGGTGCGATCGTCGCGCCGTTCAACCAGCGCATGCTCGCGGGGGAGCTCGCCGGCCTGGTCGCCGCCTGCGAACCGCGGGTGATCTACTGCGACGCGGACCTGGAGTCCCGGCTGCCCGCGGACGCGGCGTTCTCGGTGGCGCGGTTCGAGAGGGATGTCGCCCCGCTGCGCGGTGTACCGGGCGGCAGTGTGAAACTTGCGGGCGATGGGCCGGACGAGGCCGCGATCGTGTTCACCAGCGGTACGACGGGCAAGCCGAAGGGAGTGGTCTTCACCCACTCCCGGATGGCCGCCCTGTTCCACGACTGGTCGCTGGTGGAGTCGGTGCCGCCGAACGGGTTGCGGGTGCTGATGGTGCTGCCGCTGTTCAGTGCGGCCGGGGTGATCTGGGGGATCGCGCGCACCGTGCTCAACGGCGGGACGATGCTGCTCCAGCCGGGCTTCGACCCGGCGGCGGCGCTGCGCGTGCTGGTGCGGGACCGGGTCAACACCTTCACCGGGCCGCCCATCCTCTGGGAGCGGATCGCCGCGCTCCCCGAGTTCGCCGGGGCCGAGCTCGCGCACCTGACGACCGCCCACGTCGGCGGCGCGCGGGTGCCGCCGGAGTTGCTGCGGCGCTGGGCGCCGCGCGGTGTGGTGCTGCGGCAGCTCTACGGGCAGACCGAGATCGGCGGCTCGGTGACCGTGACACCGCCGCGCGCGGCGCTCGCCAAACCCGAGACCTGCGGCAGCGGAACGGTGTTCAGCACGATCAGGGTGGTCGACCCGGACGGCGTGGACTGCGCGCCCGGAGCGCCCGGCGAGATTCTGCTGCGCGGCCCCGGCATGATGGCCGGGTACTGGCGCGACCCGGAGGCGACGGCCGCGACCATCGTGGACGGCTGGCTGCGCACCGGTGACCTGGGCACGCTCGACGCGGAGGGGGACCTGACCTTCGTCGACCGGCTCAAGGATCTGATCATCTCCGGCGGTCTCAATATCGCGCCCGCCGAGGTGGAGGCGGTCGTGCAGACGATGCCGGGCGTCGAGGAGGTCGCGGTCATCAGCGTGCCGGACGAGAAGTTCGGCGAGACCCCCGCCGCGCTGGTGCGTGCGGCCGCGGCGATCACCGAGCGCGACATCGTCGAGTACTGCGCTGCCAGGCTGGCCGATTACAAGGTGCCGCGCTACGTGGTGCTGTGCGCGGAACCGCTGCCGCGCATGGCAAGTGGAAAGATCGCCAAGCGGGAGCTGCGTGAAGCGTATACCGATGTGCCGGAGCGGTTTTCGCGGGTGCGCTGATCGGATCGGCACACGGCGAAGGGGCGGCGAGATGTACTCGCCGCCCCTTCGCCGTCCGTCAGGATTCCGGTGTGAAGGTGATGGGCAACCGGACGCAGCCGCGCACCTGGCTGGCGTGCAGCACCGGGGGCTCGGATTCGACCGGCCGGTAATCCGGGATACGGCGGTGCAGCTCCTCGAGCGCCAGCCGCAGCTCGATCCGCGCCAGGTGCGAGCCGATGCAGCGGTGCGCGCCGGACCCGAAGGACAGGTGCCGGTTCGGCAGCCGATTGACCTGCAGCTCCTCCGGATCCTCGAACTCGGCGGCATCGCGATTCGCCGCGCACAGCAGCAGGATCAGCTGATCGCCCGCCGCGATCGGCACGCCGCCGAGGACCGTGTCCCTGGTCGCCCGCCGCCCTGGAACCACCGCGGCCTCGATCCGCAGGATCTCCTCGACCGCGGCCGGGATGGCGTCCGGGTCGTCGATGAGCTGCTGCCGCTGCTCGGGATTGGCCGCCAGGTGGATGACGCTCCAGGCCAGCGAGCCCTGCACGGTGTGCAGGCCGGCGATGAGCAGCAGGAAGAACATGCGGTTGAGTTCTTCGTCGGTGAGCGCGCGCGTGCCGTCGGAGAGCTGGAACTCGCTGGTGATGATCTGCGAGGTGACGTCGTCCCGTGGATTCGCGCGGCGATCGTCGAGCACCTGCTGGAAGTACCCGAACATGCTGAACGCCGCCTGCCCGCGGGCGGCATTGGACTCCTCCTCGGTGCCGCCGGGTACGCCGGTGAGGATGACGTCGGTGGCCTCGGTGAACAGCGGCGCGTCCGCGAGCGGCCAGTCCATCAGAGCGAGGAAGACCCGCGCGGGCAGCTCGTGCGCGAACTCGGAGATGAACTCCGCCTCGCCCCGGCCCGCGAAACCGTCGATCAGTTCGTTGACCACCTCGCGGATGCTCTCCTCGAGCGCCTTCATCCGGACCGGGCTGAACAGCGGCTGCAATGCCAGCCGGTACCCGGTGTGCTCCGGGGGATCCAGCTCGATCGGGATGAACTTGCCGAACCCCGCGCTGGTGGTCACGAGGTTGTTCGGGTAGCTGGAGAAGGTCTCGTGATCCCGCATCACCTCGTGGATCTCGCGGTACCCGGTCACGACCCAGTGCCCGCCGTGCGCGGTGGAGTAGACCACGGGCCCCTTGGCCGCGAGCTCGGCGGCGCGCTGCTGGACCGTGTCCACCGGGGTGGTGAGCGCGGGGTCGTAGATATCGAAGTCGACCACGAGATCGGCGGGTGCCTCGGCGGCGGTTGTCATGCGACTGCTCCTCGCTGGGGGTGGGTGGTCATGGTTCAGAGGTCTCCGGGTGAGCCTTTGTCTTCGGCGAACCACATGCCGACGCGGGAGAGGGTGCCGCCGTCGGTGGAGGGGAGGACCACTCCGGAGAGGTAGGCGGAGTCGTCGGAGACGAGGAACAGGGCGACTTTGGCGTTGTCGGTGATGGCCGGGGGCCGATTCAGTTTGAGCGGGATCGGCGAGATGCTCGGGTCCCATTCGCCGGCGACTTGTTCGTAGGACTGGCCGACGACCGGGGAGCCGGGTGGCATGAGGAAGTTGGGGGACATGCCGTGGGTGGGGGCGATGGCGTTGACGCGGATGCCGTATTTCCCGAGGTCGAGGCTCAGGCCGCGGACGAGTCCGTTGACTCCTGCTTTGGTGGCGGAGTACATGGCGATGTTGTGGTAGGCGACGAGTGAGGCGGCTGAGGAGGTGGCGAGGATGACGCCGCCGCCGTTGGCGCGCAGGGCGGGTACGGCGGCTTTGGCCGTGTAGAACACCCCGGACAGGTTCACGCCGAGCACGTGTTGCCAGTCGGCGTCGGTCAGGTCCTGGAAGTCGACCTGTTCTCCGCCGGCGACGGAGGGGACGCCGCCGCGGGAGACGATGCCGGCGTTGGCGAAGGCGATGTCGAGTTTGCCGTATTCGGCGACGGTGGCGTCGACGGCAGCTTGTACCTGGGTTTCGATGGCGACGTCGGCGGTGAGCGCGATCGCGTTGCCGCCTTGTTCGGCGATGAGCTTGACGGTTTGTTCGGCGCGGTCGGGGTCGATGTCGACGACGGCGATGTGCGCGCCTTCGGCGGCGAAGAGCTGGGCGGATCGGCGTCCGAATCCGGATCCGGCGCCGGTGATGAGGGCGACTTTGCCTTCGAGCTTCATGAGAACTCCACGATCGAGGGAGAGAGTGAATGCGCAGGCTGCGACGGGCCGGTCGGAGTGCCCTGCGTCACAACCGACGGTACTTCGTGATACGAATAACGTCAATCGTCATTCGTCATTTTGCTGGTCCTCGGGGGCTGGCGCAGCGGTTTCGCCTGGCTTAAACTACGTCCGTTAGGTAACCGAGTGACGGCCATCACTATAGGCGACCGACCTCGGAAGTACGCAACAGGGAAGTTGAGGACCACATGGCAGCGACCATCGGATCTGCCCTCGCCTGGTGGGCTCGCTCGAAGGGTGAGCGCACCGCGATCGTCGTGGAGGACGAGGCGCTGACCTACCGCGACCTGCACCACTGGTCCAGCCGGATCGCGCGGTCGCTGGCCGAGCGGGGCGTCCGCCCGGGGGAGCGGGTCGGGGTGCTCGGGCCGAACTCGCTGGAGTGGCCGGTCATCGCGCTCGGCGTGCTCAAGGCCGGTGCGGTGCTGGTCCCGCTCAATCCGCGGCTCAAGCCCGCCGAGCTGCGCAAGGTCCTCGACGACGCCGGTGCGGGCACGGTGGTGTTCCCCGCGCCCTACGCCGAGGTGCTCGACGCCACCTGGGAGCTGGGCGAGCGCTTCGCCGGCATCGGCTTCGACGAGCTCGCCGCGCTCCGCTCCGGCGCCGCGGACGACTTCCGGATCGACCCGGAGCCCGACGACCCGGCGGCGCTGCTGTTCACCAGCGGCTCCACCGGCCTCTCCAAGGGCGTGGTCTGCACCAACCGGACCCTGCTCAGCATCGTCTTCGAGGCGTCGCTGGTGGAGGAGGGGCTGCGGCCCGGCTCCACCACGCTGCTGGTGCTGCCGCTGGTGTTCACCCCGGGGCTGGTCTGGGGCCTGCTCATGACCATCGTGCTCGGCGGCACCATCGTGATCGAGAAGGAGCTGGTGCCGTCCCGGGCGGCGCGGCTGCTCGGCGAGCACGACGTGCAGGCCATCTTCGGCGTGCCGCTCATCTTCGAAGCCATCTCGCGCGCACCGGAATTCGACTCCGCCGACCTCGGCTCGCTGCGCACCGCCATCGTCGGCGGCGCCGCCGTTCCGGTGTCGCTGCTGGAGCGGTGGGCGAAGAAGGGGGTGGCGCTGCGCCAGATCTACGGCATGACCGAGGCGGGCGGCGTCGCCACCGCCACGCTGCTGGAAGAGGCCGCCGACCACCCCGACACCTGCGGCGACGGCTCGATCTTCACCGAACTCAAGGTGGTGCGGGCCGACGGCACCGAGACCGCACCCGGCGAAGAGGGCGAGATCCTGCTGCGCGGCCCCGGGGTCACCCCCGGCTACTGGAACGACCCGGACTCCACCGCCGCCGCCCTGCGCGACGGCTGGCTGCGCAGCGGCGACCTCGGCACCCGTGACGAGGAGGGCAGGCTGAAGTTCGTCGACCGGCTCAAGGACCTCATCATCACCGGCGGCATCAATATCTCGCCGGTGGAGCTCGAGCGGGTGATCGGCACCCTGGACGGGGTCGAGGAGGTCGCGGTCATCGCGGCGGGCGACGACCGCTTCGGCGAGACCCCCGCCGCGATCGTGAAGACGAACGGCAGCGTCGACGCGGCGCGGATCATCGCGCACTGCACCGAACTCGTCGCCGACTACAAGGTGCCCCGCTACGTCGTGCTCCGCGACGAGCCGCTGCCGCGGCTGCCGAGCGGCAAGCTCTCCAAGACCGCGATCAGGGCCGAGTACCGCGACGTCGCCGCGAACTACGAGAAGCTGCGATGACCACGGTCGAAGCGGGCGAACGGGTGGTGCGGATCGAGCGCGACGGCGAGATCGCCATCGCCCGGCTGCACCGCCCGGACCGGCTCAACGCCTTCAACCAGCAGATGCGCGACGAGCTGCTGGCCGCCTTCGACAGCTTCGACGCCGACGACTCGGTGCGCGCGGTGGTCCTCACCGGCTCCGGCCGCGCCTACTGCGCCGGCGCCGACCTCGCCACCGGTGCGGATGTCTTCGTCGCCGAGGCGGAGTCCGGGGCGATCCCGCCCGACGTGGGCGGGGAGGTGGCGTTGCGGCTCTACCGCTCGCACAAACCGATCATCGCGGCGATCAATGGCCCGGCCGTGGGCGTCGGCGTCACCAGCACCCTGCCCGCCGACATCAGGATCGCCTCCGAGACAGCGCGTTTCGGCTTCGTCTTCACCCGGCGCGGGCTGGTCCCCGAGGCCTGCTCGTCGTGGTTCCTGCCGCGGATCGTCGGCATCGACACCGCGCTCGAGTGGACCATCGGTGGCCGGATGGTGCCGGTCGAGGAGGCGGCCGAGCGCGGGCTGGTCCGCGAGGTCGTGCCGGTCGACCGGGTGCTGCCGCGGGCGATCGAGCTGGCGCGCTCGCTGGTCGCGGGCACCTCGCCCGTCTCGGTGGCGCTGACCAGGCAGCTGCTCTGGCGGATGCTCGGCGCCGATGGCCCCGAGGTCGCGCACCGCGCGGAGTCGATGGGCATCTACCACCGCGCCCGCGGTGTCGATGTCCGCGAGGGCGTCGGCGCTTTCCTGGACAAGCGCTCCCCGGACTTCCCGGACGCGGTATCGGACGGGCTGCCGGAGCTGTTCGACTGAGTGCCAGGCAGCGGCGTCCGCGGGCGCGAGCATTCTGCCCGCTACAGCAAATCACACACGGCGACAACGACTTCCGAGGAGGGAGGTGCCGGGATGAGTACGGTCGCAGTACCGACGATCGCCGCCCGCGCTGCGGGCTATCTGACCACCACTCCGGCGCGCAGCCTGGCGACGCTGGGCCGTTCGGCGCAGCTGACCGGGGCGGTGCTCCGCTATGCGGTGGTCGACACCGTCCGGCTGCGGATGCCGGTGCAGGAGCTCGTCGACCAGATGTGGACCCTGCTCAAGGTGACCGCGCTACCCGCGCTGCTGATGGCGATTCCGATCGGCGCCGAGGTCTCGGTGCAGGTCGGCGGCATCATGAACCAGGTCGGGGCCAACTCGCTGGCCGGGGCCGCGAGCGGCCTCGGCGTCGTCGGGCAGGGCGCGCCGATGGCGGCCGGGCTGCTCATGAGCGGCGCCGCGGCCTCGGCGATCGCCTCCGACCTCGGCGCCCGCGCGGTGCGCGAGGAGATCGACGCCATGCGGGTGATGGGTGTGGACCCGGTGGAGCGGCTGGTCATGCCGCGCTTCCTGGCCATGATCGCCATCGCCCCGATCCTGTGCATCATCATCATCTTCGCCGGCGTCTTCGCCGGGCTGCTCATCTCGGCGAATGTCAACAACGTCGTGCCCGGCAGCTTCTGGCAGTCCTTCGGCGCCTTCGCCACTCCGACCGACCTGGCATTCTCGGTGCTCAAGGCGCTGATCTTCGCCGCCATCGTGGTGCTGATCGCCAGCCTGCGCGGGCTGGAGGCCAAGGGCGGTCCCAAGGGCGTCGCGAATGCGGTGAACGCCTCGGTGGTGCTGAGCGTTTTCTGCATCTTCGTCACGAACCTGCTGGTGAGCCAGGTGCAGATGATGTTCTTCCCGGCGCGGCTCGCGTGAGCGCCGGGCGTGCGCTGGGGCGCGTGGGGAGCGGCTTCCTCGGTGAGATCGGGCAGATCACCGTCTTCACCGCGAAGGTGATCTGGCTGCTGCCGAAGACCATCCGGCACTACCGCCGCCAGACCGTCAAGACCATGAACGACATGGCCTGGGGGAGTGGCTCGCTCATCGTCGACGGCGGGGTGATCAGCCTGATGTTCTTCCTCGGGGTCGCGGTCGGCGCGGTCGTCGCCATCCAGGCCTTCATGGCCTTCGACCTGCTCGGTTTCGGTGCGCTGACCGGCATCGTCGGCTCGTTCGGCAATATCCGGGTGATCGCGCCGATCATCACCGGCATCGGCTTCGCCGCCCAGGCGGGCTGCCGGATGACGGCCGAGATCGGTGCCATGCGGATCTCCGAGGAGATCGACGCCACCGAGGCCATGGGGTTGCAGGCGATCCCGTTCGTGGTCGGCACCCGGCTGGTCGGCAGCATGCTGGTGGTGCTGCCGGGCTACCTGATGGGGCTGGTGGTCAGCTTCTTCACCGGCGGGATCGTCGTCACCGTCTTCCACCGGCAACCCGCCGGAACCTACGACCACTACTTCGCGCAGTTCCTCAGCGTCCCGGATCTGGTGGCGTCGGTGGTCAAGGCGGTCACCTTCTGCGCGGTGGTCACCCTCATCCACTGCTACTACGGCTACTTCGCCTCCGGTGGCCCCGCCGGTGTCGGCGCGGCGTCGGGCCGGGCCATTCGCGCGAGCCTGGTCGCCATCGTCGTGCTCAATTTCGCCATGACCGTTGCCATCTGGGGGCTGAGTCCCCTGCTGGTCTTCAAAGGATAGGTCGATGGGACGAACACCACATCAGGACTTCGTGCGCGGCTCGGACGAGCAGCAGTCGCGCACCCTGCACACCGCGGCGGCGGGCGCACTGGCCCTGGTCGCGCTGGCGCTGGTCGGCGCGATCTGGGTCCGGCCGCACTTCGCCGAGCCGGACGGGCTGGCTCTCGATGTCCAGGTGCCCTACGTCGGGCCCGGCGTCGGTACCGGAACCAAGGTGCTGCTGCACGGCGCCGAGGTCGGCGAGGTGACGGCGCTGGACCGCCCGCGCAGCGACATCGTGCGGATGAGGCTGCTGCTCGACCCCGCCGAGATCGACGGGATCACCGACTCGGTGCAGCTGGACTTCCGGCCGCAGAACTACTTCGGCATCACCGCGGTCAACCTGATCGGGCAGGACGGCGGCGCTCCGCTGGAATCCGGGCGCATACTGGACCGCACCCCCGCCGGCGACTTCACCATGTCGACCATGCTGGAGAAGGGCTCGGTCGCCGTCGACGGCACCCTGACCACCTCGATGGTGGCGGCGCTGGACGAAGCCGTGCGCTACACCGACGGGCTGACCCCGCTCATCGAATCCGGCGTGCTGTTCGCCGACCGGGTGGCCGCCACCCAGCGGGACCTGCCCACCGAGCAGCTGCGCGCGCTCAACGACATCCTGGCCGTGCTGCCCGGCTTCAGCACCGCGGCCGTCGACAGCCTCGAGTTCGTCCGGCAGAGCGACTACAACCGCCGCCCGGACGGCACCACCGGGGTGGACGACGCCTTCATGGACTACAGCGACGCCGGGCTCGAACTGGCCGCCACCAGCCTCTTCGGCAAGGCAGGCAGCCTGCTCGCCTCGCACGGGAGCGAGGTCACCCCGGTGACGCTGCTGGTGAAGGCGCTGACCGATGCCATGCCGCACGTCCTCGACGGCGGCGCCGCCCCGGCGAAGCTGCGCGCCCTGCTCGACCGCTACGACGCCGCGTTCACCGGACCCGACGGCGCGCGGACGCTGAACCTGCGCCTGGTCCTGGACGACCTGCCGATGATCGCCGCCCCACTGGCCGCGACCGGGGTGCCGGTGCCCGCCGAAACGGAGCCGCCGCGATGAGCCCCCGCACCCGGACCCTCGTGACGCTCGGCAAACTCGCAGTCGCCGTGGTCGTCGCCATCGCGCTGTTCGCGGTCGTCCTGAGCGCGATCAAGAACCCTATCGATGTCGAAACGAACACCTACACAGCCGAATTCACCGATGCCTCCGGGCTGCACGAGAACGGCGACATCCGCACCAAGGGGGTCCGGATCGGCAAGATCACCTCGATCGAGCTGGTACGAAAGCTGGGCCGCTCGGTGGCCCGGGTCGAGTTCTCCCTGGACCGGGCCTACCAGCTGCACGACAACACCGTGCTTGCGGTGAAGTACCAGAACCTCACCGGCGTCCGCTACATCGACCTCACGGTGCCGAAGCAGCCCGGAAAGCCCGTGCACAGCCTCTCCGCGGACGTGACCAAGCCCTCCTTCGACATCACCCAGCTGTTCAACGGCTTGCAACCGGTGCTGAGCACCATGAGCACCGACGAGATCAACCTCTTCATGGACAACGCCCTGACCCTGCTGCAGGGCGACGGCACCGGGCTGACCCCCATGCTGGACCAGACCCAGCGCCTGGCCGACCTGGCCCGGGACCGCGAACAGGTGATCGCCACCTTGGTCGCGAACATGTCCCGCATCGCCGACTCCATGGGCGGCCGCTCACCGCAGGTGATCGAGTTCCTGCGGTCGCTCAGCTTCCCGATCGCCAAGGCCATGACGGTGCTGCACGAATTCCCCAAGACCGCGGCGTTCGGCCCCGAATTCCTCACCCCGGTGCACCGGCTCATCACCCAGCTCGGCCTGACCCGCGACCTGGACATCGAACAGCTCGTGCAGGGCGCCTTCGCCTCGGTCGCCGACGCCGCGGACGCACTGCGGCTGCTCCCGCCCGCGCTGGCGGGGTTGCGGCTCCCGCAGCTGAGCACCCCGGCGGCGGGTGCGCTGGCCTGTAGCAATGGCGCCGCGGAGCTGCCTGCCGAGGTCGAGGTGCTGCTCAACGGAAGCGAGGTCGTACTATGCGCGCCGCACTGAATCGTCTGTCGCACAGTGAAACCGGACTCGGCGCGGCGGTGGTGCTGGTCGCCGCGCTGCTCATCGGGACGACGACGCTGCTCTACCTGCGCCCGGCCGGGCAGCGCACGATCACCTTCGAGACCACCGACGCCTCGGCGCTCTCGATCGGACTCGAGGTCCGGGTCGCCGGCGTGCACGTCGGCAAGATCACCGATATCGACCTCGGCGCCGAGGTGGTGCGGGTGCGAGCGCGGATCGCCGAGGATACCGTCGTCGGCACCGACTCCCGCGTCGAGGTGCGCATGCTCACCCCGGTGGGCGGCTACGCCGTCACCCTGGTCCCGCTCGGCGACAGGCCGCTCGGCGACACCGCGATCCCCAGCGCGCAGGTCGTGGTCCCGTATTCGATCGGCGACGTGCTGCAGGCCGCGCCGCGGGTGACCGAGCACGTGGACGGCGGCACCGTCGATGCCGACATCGCGCAGGTCGCCGCCGCGCTGGAGCACAACACCACCTCGGTCGGCTCGCTGATCTCCGGCATGAACAGCATCGCCGCGGTGATGGACCGGCAGCGGCAGCAGGTCCGCGAGATCACCGGCCTGGCCGCGGAGTACCTGGGCTCCTTCGAGGCGAACCGCGAGTTCGTCTTCGACCTCATCCGGCAGATCGACATCGTCGCCACCACCTACAACAACACCCACGTGGGGTTCAACGAGGCCTACCGGCTGCTCGGTGACGTGCTCATGCGGTTGCAGCCGATCGAGCAGTACTACCTGGACCACCGCCGGGAGGTCGTCGACGCCGCGCAACGGGTCAGGGACTCCATCGCCGGGTTCGAGGCGAACATGGGCCCCGCCCTCGATCAGCTGGTGACCCTGCGTGACCAGCTGCTGGCCTGGCTCACCCCGGACGGGCTGGCCACCGTGCGCGGCGGCACCGTGCTGGCCTCCGAACTCTGCATCCCCCTCCCCGGACGGACGTGCTGATATGAAGCGGACCAGCAGGCGGATCACCGCGATCCTCGGCATCGCCGGGGTGGCAGCCGCCGGTGCGGTCGGGTTCGCCGTCACCGGCGGCGACGAGCGGCCGGTCGCGGGCTACTGCGCGCAGCTTCCCGACGCCATCGGGCTCTACGAGGGCAACCCGGTGACCCGGATGGGCGTGCGGATCGGCACCGTCGACCACATCGCGCCGAAGGGCGCGTACGTCGAGGTGGGCTTCACCCTGAACAGCGGTCACGGCATTCCCGCCTCCGCCCAGGCGATCACCCGCTCCAAGTCGATCCTGGCCGACCGGAGCCTGGAACTGGTCGGCAGCCCCGGCAGCGGTCCCGAGCTCGCGGCGGGCGCCTGTATCCCGCTGACCGCGGGCCACACCCCGAAGAGCATCTCGGAGATCACCGGCTCGGCCGCCGACTTCATCGATCAGCTCAGCCCGGACACCGGGCAGGAGAGCTTCCGGACCGCGATCGCCGGGCTCGCCGAGGCACTGCGCGGCCAGGGGCCGAACGCGCGCGCCATGATGGTGCACGCCGCCGCGGCGGCGAACAGCCCCGACCAGCTGATCGCGGACCTGGGCACGATCATCGCCGACATGGCCCCGCTCACCGACGAGGCGCTGCGCAATTGGCAGGCCGTCCGGTCGATCCTGGACCAGATGCCCGCCGTGGTCGCCGCGGGCATCGATCTGTTCCCCGGTGTCATCGACGTCTGCGTCGGTGTCGGCTGGCTGGTACACATCCTGCACGACGTGCACAACAGCTACGGCGATCTGCTCTGGCCGCTGCTGCGCGGCCCCGTCACCGACGCCATCCACCTCGCGGCCGACCGCTCGGGCGATCTGCGTGGCCTGGTCGAAGCGATCCCCGCCGTCGCCGCGCTACTGCGGCAGCAGACCGGGGAGGACGGCGCCATGCTGGTCGCCTACCAGCCACCCCCGGGCGGCCCGCTGGACCTGCTGCTCGGCGGAGGCGCGCGATGAGCGCCCGCGGCCTGCGCCGGGCCGCCGTCACGGCGCTGTGCGCCACCGCCCTGGTGAGCAGCGGCTGCTCGCTCGGCCCCGACGATCTGCCCTCGGTGCGCGGCGGGATCGGCGACAGCTACGACGTGCACCTCGAATTCGCCGGGGTGATGAACCTGCCCAACGGCGCCGACGTGATGATGGACGGCCTGCGCATCGGCGAGGTCAGCGAGGTCGCGGTGCGGTCGGACACCGTGCGGGTCACCGTGCGGCTCGGGGAGGACAGCAGGGTGCCCGCGAGCACCCGCGCGATCATCCGGCAGAACACCCTGCTCGGTGACACCTACGTCGCCCTCGACCACGACGCCGTCGGCCCGGCCGAGCGCTTCCTGCGGGCCGACGACACCATCGACGTCGACCGCACCAGCTCACCGCCGCAGCTCGAGGACACCATTGCGGTGCTGGCGTACTTCGTGAACGGAGGCAGTATCCAGCGCATCCAGGACACCATGGGCCGGATCAACGCCGTCCTCCCGGTCCCCGGCGACACCCGGCGGCTGGCCGCGCTGGTCTCCACCGACCTGCGCGACCTCTCCGGCGGTATCGGCGAGATCGATCGGCTGCTCGACGGTTTCGATGCCACGGCGGTCGCGGTGAACAGCAGGGCGGAGACCCTCGGCACGCTGTTCTCCGCCGACACCGGGTACTACTGGCGCCGGGTCGCGATCAATATCGTCTCCTATATCAGCCAGATCCTGCCCTCGGTCGGCAGCGTCTACGAGGGCGGGCTGTGGCTGGTACCGATGCTGAACTCGCTCGCCGACACCGGCGGGGTGCTGCGCGGCCTGTGGGACAGCGGCCCCGCCGACGCGGCCCGGATCGCCGACTTCCTGCGGCTGACGGTGCTGCCCTTCGCCGCGCACCCCGCGATCACCATCCGGTCGGTCGAGACCGGTGCGGGCGAGCAGATCATCGCCGACGTCGAGAACCTGCTGCGGATGCTGGGAGCGGTGCGATGAACCTGAAGACCCCGCTCTCGGTCCTCGGCATGGTGGCCCTGGCCGCGGGCTCGCTGGTCTACCTCGGCGACATCGGGCTCGAGCCCGGCGCCTTCGCCGATACCAGTACCGCCAGCATGACCATCCCCGACACCAACGGCCTGGTCGCGGGCTCCCGGGTGCTGCTGCGCGGCGTGCAGGTCGGCCACATCAGCGCCGTGCACACCTCGGCCGCGGGGGTGACCGTCGACTGGAACTACGAGCGCGACACCAGGATTCCGGTCGCGAGCCGGTTCCGCGTCGACAACCTCTCGGCGCTGGGCGAGGCCTACCTCGCGGTCCTGCCGCCCTCGAGCTCCGGCCCCTTCCTGGCCGACGGCGCGGCCGTCCCCGCCGAGCAGATCGTCGTCCCGACCACCTTCGACGAACTGTCCCGGCGGCTGACAACCCTGCTCGAACAGATCGAGCCGGAGCAGGTGAGCGCCATCTTCGCCACCGTCGACACCGCGCTGCCCGAGGACCCGTGGGTCCTCGGCGACCTGAACCGGGCCGGCCGGTTGCTCTCCGCCATGCTGCTGCAGCGCTCAGGCAGCCTGACCCGGCTGCTCGACACCATCCAGCCGCTGCTGCGCCAAACCGCCACGGTGCCCGACGATCTCGCCGCCACCACCCCGATGCTCGCCGACTTCGGCTCCGGCTTCCGCGACCTGCTCGGCGGCATCCACTTCGCCGCCTCGTTCGGTCCGCTGAAGGACGGCATCGAGTACGGCGCCGGGCCGCTCATCGACCAGCTGCAGGGTTTCCTCGACGACACCGCCGCCGACCTGAACATCCTCGGCACCGAGCTGCTGCCCGGAGTCACGGCGGGCGGCGCCGCGCTGTCGACGGTGAACATCGGCCGGTTGCTCGACAACGCGCTCGCCGCCACCGGACCCGGCGACGCGGTCACCGTGCGCGTGACCGTCCCCGGCCGCTGATTCGAAGGAGTGAACACATGACCGACAAGACCGAGCACGCCACCCCGCCCGCTCGGCGCGGGACGCTGCGCGGAGACTCCGCGATCAAGGTCAGCACCCTGCTCACCGGGCTGGTGATCCTGGCGCTGGTGGTCACCGCCGGGGTATTCGGTCTGCAGTGGCGGAGCGCCGCGAACGAGCTCACCGCCGCCGACGCCGCCGCGGCCGACACCGCCCGCGCCGAACAGGTCGCGCTCGACTACGCCACCGCGGCCGCCGAGATGAACTTCCAGGATCTCGCGGCCTGGCGCACCCGGCTCACCGAGGGCACCAGCCCCGAGCTCGAGGCCCGCCTCACCCAGGCGGCGACCTCCATGGAACAGATCATCGTCCCCCTGCAGTGGGTCTCGACCGCGCAACCCATCGCCGCCAAGGTGCGCTCCGAGGACAACGGTGTGTATTCGGTCGACTGCTTCGTCGGCATCACCACCAGGAACAGCCAGGCGCCCGATGGCATTCAATCCACCGCCACGTACAAGCTCAGCATCGATCGCGGCAGCAACTGGACGATCACCGACATCGGTGGCATCGGGACCCCGCTCGGCGCGGGCGCGCCGCGCTAGGGAAGTGATCGCCGGATCCGGCAGATCGTGATGGAAGAGGTGGAGCTGAACCGTCTGCGGCGCTCGAGCTGCCATCGGCGAACTCGCCGGGGTGGACCGGCCATCGAACAGGTGTGCTGGACATCCCGGCCCGCTCATCGCGACGGATCGCGGCGAACAGCTCGACCCGCGAGGCGTTCCGCTTCGGACCCATCGCGGTGGGTTTGGACGTGTCGACGCAGATGGGAGGCAGTGTGCGTAGCAGATCCTCGGATCATGTCTTCGGGGGTGCCTTCGAAGACGATGCGGCCACCGTCGTGCCCTGCTTCGGGGCCGAGGTCGATGATCCAGTCTGCGGCGGCGATGACATCGAGATTGTGCTCGATCACTATGAGCGTCGAGCCGGCGGCCACGAGACGGTCGAGCAGGGTGATGAGCCGGGCGATGTCGGCGATGTGCAGGCCGGTGGTCGGCTCATCGAGGATGATCGTTCGGCCTGGCGTGCCGAGTTCCGCTGCGAGCTTGAGTCGTTGACGTTCACCGCCGGAGAGGGTGGAGAGCATCTGGCCGAGTGTGAGATATTCGAGTCCCACGTCGCGGAGCCGTTCGAGGATGCGCAGGATGGGCGGTTGGACGAAGAAGCCGAGGGCGTCGGTGACGCTCATCTCGAACACGTCGGCGATGCTCTTGCCCTCGACCGTGTGGGCCTGGGCCTCCGTGGTGAAGCGGCGTCCAGCGCAGACTTCGCAGCGAGTGAGTACGCCCTCCATGAAGGCCAGGTCGGTGTAGATCACCCCGTTGCCTTCGCATTCGGCGCACCCCCCGCTGGAGTTCGGAGTGAAAAGGCCGACGGGCTGCCGAGTTGCTTTGGCGAATGCGTCGCGGATCAGGTTCAGTAGTCCGGTGAAGGTGGCCGGGCTGGAGCGGCGGGAGCCACGGATCGCTCGTTGGTCGATGACCACGGTGCCGGGCTCGACCGCGGGGAGGCTGCCGAGGACGAGGCTCGACTTTCCGGAGCCTGCGACGCCTGTCACCACGGTCATCACCCCTCGCGGGATGCCAGTGTCGACGTGTTGGAGATTATTGGTATCGGCGTCGCGAATCTCGATCCAGTCGGTGGTCTCGCGTCGATCCCGCTCGACTCGTCGGTGCTCTCTCAGGCCGCGGGCCGTGGGCGTGTCGGCTCGGATGAGCCCGTCGTAGTCACCTTGATAGATGATGCGTCCACCGGCGGCCCCGGCTCCGGGGCCGAGGTCGATGATGTGATCGGCGAGGGCCATGATGTCGGGATCGTGCTCGACCACGAGCACGGTGTTCCCTCGGTCGCGGAGTGCTTGCAGCATCCGTCCGAGTGCGGCCACGTCGCGTGGATGCAGGCCGACCGTCGGTTCATCGAACACGTAGAGCATGTCCGCGAGGGCGCTGCCGAGGTGACGGACCATCTTGATTCGCTGTGCCTCGCCGCCGGAGAGGGTCGAGGTCGCGCGGTCGAGGCTGAGGTAGCCGAGCCCGAGAGTCGTCATGCGTTCCAGATGGACGCGCAGGCTCGCGACGAGTGGAGCGACCGCTGTGCCGTCGATGCCGTCGGCCCAGGTCGCGAGGTCGCTGACCTGCATCGCATTGCAGTCCGTGATGGAGACGCCGTGAATCAGGCTCGCCCGCGCCGGCTCGGCCAGCCGACTGCCACCGCACTCCGCGCACGCCGCCCGTGCGACGATCCGCTCGAAGGCGGTTCGCTGGGCCGCCTTGAATGACTCGGGTTCGCGCTGCAGGTAGATGCGGTTGAAGCGCGTCACCAGTCCCTCGTAGGCGGTGCCGACCACGTCCATGCCCGCGGGCGGGCTGTGCTTTCCCGCCGGAGCGTGCAGGAACAGGTCGCGCTGTTCCGCGGTGAAGTCGCGGATTTTCAGGTCCGGGTCGAAGAATCCCGACTTGACGTATGCCTTCCACAGCCAAGTTCCCGGCTTGAAGGTCGGGAAGGTGATTGCGCCTTCGTTGAGGGAGCGATCGTCGTCCACCAATTCGGATTCGACCACCGCGGCTGCTACGCCGAGCCCTTGGCAGTTCGGGCACATCCCTGCCGGGTCGTTGAAGCTGTAAGCGTGGGAGTACCCGGCGGACGGTTCGCCGAGCCGGGAGAACAGCAAGCGCAGCCGGGCACCGATATCGCTGATCGTGCCCACCGTCGAGCGCGGGCCACCGCCGAGGCGTTGCTGATCGACCACAATCACCGCGGACAGGTTCTCCAATACATCCACGTCCGGGTGCGCGTAGGTCGGGAGGCGCCCCTGCGCGAACGCGGAGAACGTCTCGTTGAGCTGTCGCGCCGACTCGGCCGCGATCGTGTCGAACACCAGTGACGACTTCCCCGACCCGGATACACCGGTCACCACGACCATGCAATGCTTCGGCACGTCGACGTCAACGTCTTTGAGGGTGTTCTGCCGTGCCCCGCGCACTCGGATCAGGTCCTGAGTTTTCGTTGTCATGAAAGCCTCCGGTATGCGCGAATCGACAAAAGGACGAACAGCACGGCGTGGTCGGCGGCGACGGCGGTGAGCATGTCGGCGAACACGACGATGGAGTCGCCGTTCGTGCCGGCGATGGCCGCACCGAGCAGCACGACCATGACCGGACACAGCAGTTGGATGCCGACCACCTGATTCCTTTCGTGCAGATGCAGATACCCGTCTTCGAGGGTTCGAGGTCCTTCGGTGTTCCGGTCGCCGACACCGTGCCCTCTCGGAGAATCGCTACGTCGTCGGCCTCTTCGAGGTACTGGGTCGCGAGAAGCGCGGTCGAGCGCCGGCCGATCCGCGCCCGGAAACGACTTCCGCGCACCCTGCACGATGGTCGCGCCTCCTGTGCTCTCATTGCTGCTCATGTCGGTCCCCGCCGTCGATCTCTACACTGTAATATACAACGCATAGATAGGAGTCGGGCGATGGCGAAGCGAACCGGCGTCGATGAGCTGAAGCTCCTCGGCCTGCTGTGGAGGGAGACGCCCGCGGGCACCCGCAGCGGGATCAGCAAGCAGGGCATCACCACCCTGGCCGTGCACCTTGCCGACACGGAAGGCATTGACGCGGTCACCATTCGCCGCCTCGCCGCGGAGGCTGGAGTGACCGCGATGGCGCTCTACCCGCACATCGGTGGCCGCGCGGAACTCATCGAGCTCATGCTCGATCACGTCGCGGGCTCGACTTACGCGAAGACCGGGGTGCCCGACGATGCGGACTGGCGCGCGCGGATCTCTGCGATCGCCGATGCCAACTGGACGAGTTGTCAGAAGCACCCGTGGATCACCGACGCTGCTCCGGGTCGACCCGTGCCGGGCCCCGGCACGTCGGCCAAGTACGAGGCCGAACTGCGCGCACTCGACGACGTCGGCCTGACCGACATAGAGATGGACCACACGCTGACAGCGCTCGTCTCACTGGTACACGGCACAGCCAGAGCCACCATCGCGACTCAGCGATCACGCGAACCCGACGAGCAGAACGACACAGGATGGTGGGCGAACATCGAGCCCGCGCTGACCAGTGCTATCGGCAGTACCACACGGTTCCCCACCGCTTCGCGAGTCTCGCGGGCGGTCGGTGAGGCGACCGGAAAGGCCAACGACCCGGAGGGCGCCTACCGTCGGGGAGTGGCCCTATTCATCGAAGGGCTCTCCAATCACGTACGAGACTGATCCCGGGCCGGGATGGCGCAGGAAGTCCTCAGCGGTGGTAGGGGCCGGGATCGTCGTTGATGAAGGGCTGGTCACCATTGCCGTCGATAGGCCCCGGAGAAACCGTCGCCCCGACACGATCCGGCCTCGCCGCGGGCAGCTACCAGGTGGAGTTGAACCGTCAGCGGCGCCGGCCGTATCGTCGCGGCGCTCCGAGCTGCCATCGGCGAACTCGCCCCGGGGTGGACCGGCTTCGCCCGCGCCGCTCCACGGCGGAGCTGACCCGGCGTCCCGGGCCGCTGCGTCGGCTGCCCGCCGCGCTGCCGGTGCGCACCTCCGCTGATGCGCCGAGCGTGCGGTGAACTGGCGCCTGCGCGCCGAGCCAGTCCTCGATCGGTGTGCCCGGACGCGGTCAGCTTCCCGCGCGGTGGAGCGGTGCGGCCGCCGTGAGGGCGGTGTGCCCGACCGGCTCGAGCAGAACCTCGGGAATGTCGGTGTGCACCGCCCGCACGAACTCGCCGAGCCCCTTGGCCTGCGGGTCGGTCCTGGTGCAGGAGGCGACGCCTTCGCCGAGGAAGCCGACGATCACGAAGTTGAGCGCGCGCAGGTTCGCGAATTCGTAGCGGCGGATCTCGTAGCCGGCGGCTTCCGGGACGAGCGCGCGGAAGCGCTCGGTGCTCAGGTGGGCGCGGAGCCATTTCCAGCGCCGGTCGGTGTCGGTCCACAGCCCCACGTTGGCCTTGCCGCCCTTGTCCCCGGAGCGGGCCGCGACGATCGCGCCGAGCGGTGCGCGGGTACGCGGCCCGAAGTCCGTCGGCGTCCCGTCCGGTTCGGGAGCCGGCGCGACCACGCCGGTCCAGCGGTCGTCGGTGTGCGGGCAGTGCGGGACGGCTTCCCAGGAGCCGTCGGCGTGGACGACGACGTGGGTGACCTCGGTGGCGGGGACGGTCGTCGGCCAGTAGACCCCGAACTCGGTGGCGGAGGTGGGCGGGGTGGTCGTGTGGAAACCGGCGTACCCGCCGACGAAGAGTTCGAGCACGGCGTCGGAGAAGGCCCGGTCGACCGGAGCGCGGTCGCGGTGTTTGACGGTGATCCGCAGGTGCGCGGTGGCCTCGGCGAAGCACGTGGGATCCGGGCGGTCGTAGCGCAGCAGCTGGATGTCGACGTCGTCGAACTGCTCGACGCCACCGAGGGTGTCGAGGAGCAGATCGGTGGCCCAGCGCGCCTTTTCCTCGATGTCGAGGCCGGTGAGCACCATCGTCATGGTGTTGCGGTAGCCGCCGATGCGGTTCATGGCCACCTTGAGCAGCGCGGGCGGCGGGCTGCCGGTGGTGCCGGAGACCCGCACCCGGCCGGGGCCGTCCTGGGTGACGGTGAGGGCGTCGAAGCGGGCGACGACGTCGGGGTTGGGGTAGATCGGTGAGTCCACCTCGTAGAGCAGCTGCGCGATCACCGTTCCGGGGGAGACCAGCCCGCCGGTGCCCGGGTGCTTGGTGATGACGAAGCTGCCGTCCGCGGCGAGCTCGGCGATCGGGGAGCCGGGGAAGCGGCGGTCGGTGATCTCGGGCAGGTTCGCGTAGTTTCCGCCGGTGGCCTGGGGACCGCACTCGATGATGTGCCCGGCGGCGACCGCACCGGCCAGCGCGTCGAAATCGGTGCGCGCCCAGCCGTGCCACCAGGCGCCGGCGCCGACGACGAGGGCCGCGTCGGTGACCCGGGGCGCGATCACGACGTCGGCGCCGTGCGTGAGAGCGGCGGCGATGCCCCAGCCGCCGAGATAGGCGTTGGCCGAGACCGGTTCGCTGCCCGCGTCGGCGAGCGCGCGGCCGGTGTCCAGATTGCGGAACGGGTACTCCGCGCGCAGCTCGGCCAGCCGGGGCATGAGGTCGTCGCCCTCGACGTGCGCGACCCGCAGGTTCAGGCCCTGTTCGGCGATGATCTCCCTGATGTGCGCCGCCATCCCGGCCGGGTCCAGACCGCCGGCGTTCACGACGACCTTGATGCCGCGTTCGGCGCACCGCCGGGCGACGCGCGCGAACTGGCGGGGGAAGGTGCGCGCGTAGCCGGCGCCGGTGGGTTTGCGGGCTGCCTTCCAGAGGATGAGCATGGTCAGCTCGGCGAGGTAGTCCCCGGTGACCACATCGATCTCGCCGCCCTCGACCAGATCCTCGAGGGCGGAGAAGCGGTCGCCGTAGAACGCCGAGGCATTGCCGATGCGGACCGGGCGGCGCGGCGCGGTGGTGGTCATGATCGTCCTCCGGTGGGTGGGCGGCCGGGGCCGGGGGCGCCGGCGAAGGCCTGGGCGATCGCCGTCCAGGAGCGCGCCACGGGGCCGGTAATGGTGAGCGCGGTGTCGAGGGGGTGGCGGCGCTGGGTGACGACGAGGGCGAAATCCTCGGCCGGGCCGGTGATCCGGTCGGTCGCGTCGTCCGGGCCCCAGCTCCAGGTGGCACCGGCGTCCGGTGCGGTGAGCTCGACCCGCACCGGCGTCCGCGGGACGTCGAGTCCGCGCAGCGCGTGGCTGAAGCCGAAGGTCGAGACGCCGAGGTGGCAGATGCTGCGCAGCCCGCGCCCGATCGGCTGCGTGGCACCGATGGTGTCGTAGATGTCGCGGCCGTGGGCCCAGGTCTCCATGAGCCGGGCGGTGACCGAGGAGGCGACGCTCATGGGCGGCCCGAACCACGGCAGCCTGCGGCGGGGGTCCTGCTCGGCGAAGGCGGTCAGCAGGTGCCGTCGCGAGGTGGTGAACCAGTCGACGAGCTCCGCGACCGGCATCTCGCGGTTGTCGGCGGCGACCAGGTCAGGGAAGTCGTCCCCGCGCGCGACCAGCCGGGCCGCGTCGATCTCGAACAGGGTGGGGTCGGCCAGTGCCAGCACCGCGCAGTCGTCGAAGTAGGCCAGGTGCGAGACCTGGTCGCGCACCGCCCAGCCCGCTGCCGGGGTCGGCTGCTCCCACTGCGGTTCGTTGAGGCCGGCCAGCGTCTCGGTGAGCCGGTCGGTTTCCCAGGCGAGATCGCCGAGCAGCGCCGGAAAGTCGAGTCCCATCAGTGCCCCCGCCAGACCGGGGTGCGCTTCTCCACGAAGGCGCGCATTCCCTCCTGCGCGTCCCCGGAGGTGTAGACCGGGGCCCAGAGCTGCTCGGCCTCGTCGAATGCCGCGCTGAGCGGGAGTTCGGCGGTCAGCCCCGCGGTGCGCTTGCCCGCCAGCACCGACAGCGGCGCGTTCCCGGCGATCTGGGCGGCGAGCTCGCCGGCGACCTCGAGCAGCCGGTCCGGTTCGGCGAGCCGGTTCACGAAGCCGATGTCGTACGCGCGGTCGGCGGTCAGCGGCCGCCCGGTGAGCAGCAGCTCCATCGCGATCCGGCGCGGGATCATCTGGGCGAGCGGCGCCGCCCACGGCGCGCCCCTGCCGACCCGCACCTCGGAGATGGCGAAGGTCGCGGTGGTGGCGGCGACACACAGGTCGCAGCTCTGCGCCAGCAGGAAGCCACCGGCGAAGGCGGCGCCGTTCACCGCGGCGATGGTCGGTTTGTCCACCTGGATATTGCGGCCGAACTGGGGCACGTAGTCCGGCGGCGGGATGGTCAGCCCCTCCGCCGACATCTCGGCGAGGTCGCCGCCCGCGCAGAACGCCTTCGTGCCGCTGCCGGTGAGCACCAGCACCCGGGCGTCGTCGTCGGCGGCGAAGCGCCGCGCGCCCTCGAAGAGCCCCGCTCGGACCTCCCGGTTCAGGCTGTTGCGGGCCTCGGGGCGGTCGATCGTCAGCCAGGCGATGCCGTCGCGCAGCTCGTAGCGGACCGCGGTCACGACGCCGCCTCCTCGACCTCGACCACGGCGAGGATCTGCCCGGCGTCGACCTGGGCCGCGGCGGTCACCGGGATCTTCACCACGATGCCGTCGGCCGGGGCGCGCACCGTGTGCTCCATCTTCATGGCCTCGAGCACCAGCACCGGGTCGCCGGAGCGGACCCGGTCACCCTCGCCGACCTCGATCCGGACCACGGTGCCCGGCATAGGGGCGAGCAGCGAGCCCGCCTCGTCGGGGTCGGCGGGCTCGGGGAACCGGTCGACCTCGCGCAGCGCGGTGGAGCCGAGCGGGCTGTCGACGTACCAGTTCGCGCCGTCGCGGACGAGCCGATAGACCCGGCGCACGCCGTCGATCTCCGCGTCGACCTCGGTGCCGGAGGCCGCGAGAACGGTCACCGGCCCCGGCTGCCACTCGTCCACGGTGGCCTCCACCCGATCCCGGTGCACCCGGTAGCCGACGTTCAGGGTGGTCTCGCCCGCGGCGAAGGCGATCGACTGCGGCGCGCTGTAGAGGGTGCGCCAGCCGGAGGGCAGCCCGCCGAGCACCGGCGCCTGTCCGCGCCGCTGCGCCTGCCCGGCCACGGCCGCGACCAGGGCGTGCACCCGGACCGATGCCGCGCTCGCCGCGGCGGTCTCGGCGAGCGCGCCCGCGCCGCGGCGTTCCAGCCAGCCGGTATCGATGGTCCCTGCCCGGAACTCGGGGTCGCGCAGGATGCCGATCAGCAGGTCGCGATTGGTGGTGACGCCGTGCACGGTGGTCTCGCGCAGTGCCCGCGCCAGCAGATCGCAGGCCTCGTCGCGGGTGGCGCCGTGCGCGATCACCTTGGCCAGCATCGGGTCGTAGTAGGTGCTCACCGTCTGCCCGGAGACGAAGCCGGAATCGACCCGCAGGCCGGGCAGCTCCGGGAACCGCAGGGTGCTGAGCCGACCGGAGACCGGGACGAAACCGGCCGCGACGTCCTCGGCGTAGAGCCGCACCTCGACCGCGTGGCCCCGCGAGCCGGCCGCGGCCACCTCGGGCGGCAGCGGCTCGCCCGCGGCGACCAGCAGCTGCGCGCGGACCAGGTCGGTGCCGGTCACGAGCTCGGTCACCGGGTGCTCCACCTGCAGCCGGGTGTTCACCTCGAGGAAGTAGAACGCGCCGTCCGGCGCCATGACGAACTCGACCGTGCCCGCGCCGGTGTAGGACAGCGCCTCGCCCGCCGCGATCGCGGCCCGGCCCAGCTCGGCGCGCAACTCCGCGTGCACGACCGGGGAGGGGGATTCCTCGACGATCTTCTGGTAGCGGCGCTGGATCGAACATTCCCGCTCGCCGAGATGTACCACCGCGCCCGAGCTGTCGCCGAAGATCTGCACCTCGATGTGGCGCGGTGACTCGACGAACTTCTCCAGGAACACGGTGCCGTCCCCGAAGGCCGATGCGGCCTCGCGGGTCGCGCTGCGCACCGCCTCGGCCAGCTCGCCGGGGCCGGTGACGATCCGCATGCCCCGTCCACCGCCGCCGAAGGCGGCCTTGACCAGGATCGGGAAGCCGATGCCTGCGGCGGCCGCGGCCAACTCGCCGGGGTCGTCGCCGGTGACCGTGGCACCGGGAAGCACCGGGACCCCGGCGGCGGCCATGATCTCCTTGGCCTCGATCTTGGAGCCCATCGCGGCGATGGCGGCGGGCGACGGCCCGACGAACACCACCCCGGCCGCCGCGCAGGCACGGGCGAAATCGGCGTTCTCGGAGAGGAAGCCGTAGCCGGGGTGCACGGCGTCGGCGCCGGTGCGGCGGGCCGCGTCCAGCACCAGATCGGTGCGCAGGTAGGTCTCGGCGGGAGTCGACCCGGGCAGCCGGACCGCCTCGTCGGCGGCGTGCACGTGCGGGGCGTCGCGATCGGGGTCGGAGTAGAGCGCGACGGTCGCGATATCCATGGTGCGCGCGGTGCGCATGATGCGCGCGGCGATCTCGCCGCGGTTGGCGACGAGGAGTGTGCGGAGAACAGGCATCGAGGACCTCACATCCGGAAGACGCCGAAGCCACGGCGGCCGGTGACGGGGGCGGAATGGACGGCCGAGAGGGTCATGCCGAGCACGGCGCGGGTGTCGCGGGGATCGATGACGCCGTCGTCGTAGAGCCGCGCGGAGACGTAGAACGAGTGCGACTCGTCGGTGATCTGCCGCTCGATCTCGGCGGTGCGCCTGGCGTCGGCCTCGGTGTCGAATTCGCGCCCGGCCGCGTCCGCGGCCGCCCGGCCGACGATGGAGAGCACCCCGGCCAGCTGCTGGGCGCCCATCACCGCGAGCTTGGCGCCGACCCAGCTGAACATGAAGCGGGGATCGAAGGCGCGCCCCGACATGCCGTAGTTCCCGGCGCCGAAGGAGCCGCCCATATTGATCGTGATGTGCGGGACGGTGCTGTTGGTGACGGCATTGATCATCTTCGCGCCGTCCTTGATGATCCCGCCCTGCTCGTACTCGGTGCCGACCATGAAGCCGGTGACGTTCTGCAGGAAGATCAGCGGCGTGTCGGTCTGGTTGGCCAGCAGGATGAACTCGGTGGACTTCTTCGACTCCGCGCTGAACAGCACACCGCGGGTATTGGCCAGGATGCCGACCGGGAAGCCGTGCACGGTGGCCCAGCCGGTGGCGATGCTGGTGCCCCACAGCGGCTTGTACTCCGAGAAACGCGAGCCGTCGGCGATCCGCGCGATCACCTCGCGGGGATCGAAGGGCACCCGGGAATCCGCGGAGGCGATGCCGAGGAGTTCGGCGGGATCGTAGCGGGGCTCCTCGACCTCGGGGGCGGGGCCGGGGCCGTGCTTGTGCCAGTTCAGGTGTGCGACGATGTCGCGCCCGATGCGGATGGCGTCGCGCTCGTCGACGGCGAAGTGATCGGCCAGCCCGGAGACCCGCGCGTGCATCTCGGCGCCGCCGAGCGCCTCGCTGTCGGCGTCCTCGCCGGTGGCCATCTTGACCAGCGGCGGGCCGCCGAGGAAGACCTTCGCGGCCTTGTCAACCAGCACGGCGTGGTCGCACATGCCGGGCACGTACGCCCCGCCCGCGGTGGCATTGCCGAAGACCAGGGCGACGCTCGGGATGCCGAGCCCCGACAGCTCGGTGAGCTCGTGGAAGATGCGCCCGGCATTGACGAACAGGTCGGCCTGGGTCGGCAGATCGGCGCCGCCGGACTCCACCAGGTACACCACCGGGAGCCGGTTGATCCTGGCGATCTCCAGCGCGCGCAGATTCTTGCGCAGCGTATAGGGATTCATGGTGCCGCCGCGCACCGTCGGATCGTGCGCGATCACCATGCACTCCACGCCGGAGATCACGCCGATGCCGGTCACGATCGCGGCGCCGACCTGGAACTCGGTGCCCCACGCAGCGAGCGCGGACAACTCGAGGAACGGGGAGTCGCGGTCGACCAGCAGCTCGATGCGCTCGCGGGCGAGCAGCTTGCCGCGGCTGCGGTGCCGCTCGGCGTAGCGCGCGCCGCCGCCGGCGGCGACCAGTGCGAGCTGCTCGTCGAGCTCGGCCACCGCGGCGGCCTGGCCCCGCTGATTGTCGAGGTAGGTGGTCGAGGAGGTGTCGACCCGCGATTCGAGGACAGGCATCAGCCCCGCCTTTCGGGTGTGCTCGGAAAGGGTGACGGTGGCGCGTGGGCCCAGCGCCGCAGTTAGTGAATGGCGATACACTAACTCACGCGGAGTGCTCCGGGAAACCCCCGGTGACCGGGGAATCGGAGTTCGTCCCGCCTGCGTGCGATCGACTGCCCCTGATGGGGAGCGGGGCGTCCTTCCAATGGGGGATACCGGTCGCCGCGCGGTACTCGGCGGCCAGCGCCGCGACCACCTCGGCGACCGGGCTGACCCCGGTGACGGCGCCGACGCCGTGGCCCGCGCTCCACGCGGCGCGGTTGCGCAGCAGCCGGTCCTGGGCGAATCCGGCATCGGCGGGGTCGTCGGCGCCTGCGCTGTCCAGCCACGCGGCGAGCAGGCTCGCGGGAATCCCGCCCACCCGGTCGGACAGCCGCACCTCGTCCATCGAGGAGGCGACGACGGCGCCCCGGTAGGCCGGGTCGGCGAGGCTCTCCGGTGTGGCGATGAACCGGGTGCCGAGGTGCACCAGGTCGGCGCCGAGGGTCAGCGCCGCCGCCATGGCCACCCCGTCGGTGATCCCGCCCGCGAGCACGAGCGGGCCGTCGAAGCGGGCGCGGACCGCGCGGACGAACGCGAAGGGGTTCGCCCAGCCGGTCTGCCCCCCGGCCCCGGCGGTGAGCAGCACCAGCCCGTCGGCGCCGACGGCGAGCGCGCGCTCGGCGTGCGCCAGATTCGCCACGTCGGCGAAGACCAGGCAGCCGATGTCGTGCAGCGGCCCGATCACCGGAGCAGGCGAACCGACGCTGGTCACGACGATCTCTACGCGATGCCGGAGCAGGCACGCGAGATCGGTGGCGAGCCGGGCATTGCTGCGGTGCACCACCAGGTTCGGTGCGACGGGTGCCGCGTCGAGCCCCGCCAGCGCGGCGGCGATCTCCGTCAGCCAGCCGTCCAGTTCCCGCTCGTCGGCGGCGTTGTGGGTGGGAAACGAGCCGATGACCCCGGCGGCAGCGGCGGCGGTGACGAGGCCGGGGCCGGAGACCGCGGTCATGGGGGCGGCGATGGCCGGGATGGTGAGCCGTTCGGTCAGGGGGGCGGGAAGCGGCACGATGCTCCTCTAGTGAATCTGATAGTGAACCATGAATCACTAAGCGTAGGTATTTTCACGAACGAACGGGATGCAACGGCTTGACACGGTGATGTGGATCACTGCAAGGTGTGGTGAGTGAATCGCGCGACACAACGGGCGGGCGGCTGTGCCGCTCGGGGGTAGCCCGGAGAAGGGCACTGGGGCAATGACGGCAGCGGCCGGCAATCATCCATCGGGCGGGCTCGGGTCCGCGCTCGACCGGATCGCAGTGGCGCGGTCCGAGTCCGATCTTCTCTGCGGTCAGGGAGATTTACGGCCCCACCGGCTTCCCGCGGCGTTCGCGCGGCTGCGAGCACTGGGCGACACCGCCGAGCTGCTGGCCGCGGTACCGGCCGAGCTGTGCGCGGCGGGCGGTTTCGACCGCGCTCTCATCGCCGGGGTCGACGGCTCGGCCTGGCGTCCGCTGCGCTGGCACCGCCTCGGCGGCGACGTCGCCGCCCCGCCGGGCACCGTCGTCGCGCTGGCCTCCCCGCTGCTGGAGGCGGAGGTGGTCCGCCGCAGGCTGCCCGCGCTCGTGACCGACGCCGCCGCGGAGCCGCGCGCGCACCGCGCGCTCGTCCGGCTGGTCAGGACCGGGGAGTACGTGGTGGCGCCGATCGTCGCCGAGGACACGGTGATCGCGCTGCTGCACGCCGACACCGCGGTCACGGGCCGCCCGCTCACCGTCGTGGACCGCGAGACCCTGCGCCGCTTCGCCGACACCGTGGGGGTGATCTACGAGCGCCTGGCGCTGGCCGAGCGCATCGACCGGCAGCGGGCGGAGTTCGAGGCGGCCACCGTCGCGCTGGCGGACATGTTCACCGCGCACCCGTCGCGGGCGCTGCCCGGACCCGCGGTGCGCGGCGCGGTGGCGGTGCCGCACGGCGCGCTCGCCGCCCGCCGCGGCGCATCGCCGGGAGCGCAGGGCGGTCCACCGCTCACCGAGCGGGAGCGGGAGGTGATGGGGCTGCTCGTCGCCGGCGCCACCAACGCGCAGATCGCGGCGCGGCTCACCGTCGCCGAGAGCACGGTCAAATCCCACGTGAAGCACATCCTGCACAAGTTGGGTGCACCCAACCGGGCGGGCGCGATCGCGCGCTACGTGCAGGCGACGAGGTACGAACGGAGCGCGTGATGGTGGTATCGATGGCCGCTGACCCCGCGGTCGGCGCGGCGACGGTCCGCGCGCGGAGCGCCCAGCGGCGCGCGGACGAGCTGGCCGCCACGCTCGCGCTGCTGCGCCGGGCGGTGCTGCGCGAATGCGGCGACGCCGTGCTCCCCGATCCCCGCACCGACGGCGCGTGGCGCGCCGCGGAGACCGTCTCGGTGCTGGTCCACCGCTGCCAGGCGGCGCTGCGCGATATCCCGGCGGACCAGGAGCAGCGGGCCGAGCGGGTGTGTGGGCTGGTGCTCGACCTGCAGCGGCTGGCGCTCGACCTCTACCTGCACGACACCGCGCAGCGCAGCGGCAGGCTGGCCGACTGCGCGGCCGGGCTGAACCGGCTGCGTTCGGTCCCCGACCCGGCCGCGCTGCTCGACCTCGCCTGCGGGGAGATCGTGCTGCGCTGCGGTTTTCAGCGGGTGGTGCTCTCCCGGGTCGGGGTGCGGAGCTGGAGCCCGTGGCTGTCGCACTTCGCCGCCGACGCCGGGGCGGGCTCCTGGATCACGGAGTGGATCGACCAGCAGATCCCGCTCGAGCCGACCGCCCCGGAGGCGCGGCTGCTGACCGACCGGCGGGCATCGCTGGTCCAGGACACCGCCAGCGCCGGGGTGTACCGGCCGATCATCGTCGACGCCGGACACTCGCGCTCCTACGTGGTCGCCCCGGTCCTGCACGGCGACGAGGTGGTGGGCATAGTGCACGCCGACCACCACCCCTCGGCGCGCCGGGCCGACGAGACCGACCGGGACATCCTCTGGGCCTTCACCGACGGCTTCGGGCACCTCTACGAGCGCACCGTCCTGCTGGATCGGCTGCGCAGCCGGCGTGATCACGCGCGGGAGCTGGTGGGCGCCGCCGTGCGCCGGATGGACGAACTCTGCGAGACCGGCACCGTGCTGGCCCGCGACAACGACCGGGAGGGCGCCGCGGGCACGGCGCCGGGGGCACATCCGGAATCCGGGCTCACCGTCCGGGAAGCCGAGGTGCTGCGGTTGATGGCCGACGGCCGGACCAACCGCGCCATCGCCGATCGCCTGGTGATCACCGAGGGCACCGTGAAATCACACGTCAAGCACATTCTGCGGAAACTGGGCGCGGTGAACCGGGCGCAGGCGATCGCCTGGTCGCTGGCGCGCGGATGACGGCGGTGGGCTCCGCCGGGAGGCCGAGCCCACCGAACGGTCAGTCCTGCGCGCGCGCCGACTGCAGCAGGAACTGCCCGATGTAGGTGCGCGACTGGTCGGCATTGAGCGGCTGGAACATCGAGGCCGCCGAATCCCGGTAGAGCCGCTCGAAGATCGCGCCCTTCCGGAACGAGGAGCCGCCGACCAGGCTCATCGCGTGCCTGGTCATGTGCAGCACATTGTCGGCGATGAAGGTCTTCGCCAGCCCGATGTAGGGGAAGCGGAGCTCGGCGGGCCACTCGGCGTCCCGGCCGGAGATGACCTCTTCGCAGGTGCGGTAGAGGACCCGGCGGCTGAGCTCGACGCGGGAGGCCAGGTCGCCGACGCCGTCGATGATGTGCCCGACCCCCGCCACCTCGGTGTCGGCGGCGACGATCGCGCCGAAGGTCGCGCCGAGGCGCTTCTTCGCCAGCGCCGCGACCGCCTCCTCCAGGACGCGCTGCTGCATCCCGAGGTAGATGCTGGCGAACATCAGCGACGCCCACTCCAGCACGCCGAAGGCGCCGGTGCGCCACTGACAGATGAAGCCGTCGGCGGGCACGTAGTAGCCGTCGAAGTGGATGGTCTGGGTGCCGGTGGCGTGCATACCCAGTGCGTCCCAGGTCTTCTCGATCCGCAGCCCGTCACCGTTGCCGTCGGCATCGACGGTGAAGTCACCGATGAAGAAGCTCTCCGCAGCGACCCGCGCCTCGAAGTCCTCGGGCAGATTGCCGTCGGCGTCGGTGATGGTGGCGTTGGTGGTGATGATGTCGGCGGCCTCGCACAGCGTGCCCCAGGTCTTCTTGCCGTAGAGCCGCCAGCCGCCATCGGGCTGCGGCACCGCCTTCATGTCGGCGAGCCCGCTGAAGCCGGCGCGCTGCTCGGAGAAGGGACCGAACACCAGCTCGCCGTCGGCGACCCGGCCCAGCCAGTACTTGTTCTGCTCCTCGCTCATCAGGCTGCCCGCGATGCCGACCATGATGTAGTGCATGTTGTAGGCGAGGGTGATCGCCGAATCACCCCGCGACAGCTCGGTGATGATCTTCGAGGCGTGCAGCAGGCTGCCGCCTGCGCCGCCGAATTCCTTGGGTACCGGCAGCGCCCCCAGCCCGGACTTCTTGAATACCTCGATGGAGGGCACGGCGAAGGTGTTCTCGGCGTCGTAGCGCGGCCCGATTTCCCGGAAGAATTGCGACACCTCCTGCGCCGTGCGGAAGTAGGGCTCGAAATCCTCGTCGGTCAGGTCGTGTTTCAGCACGGGGGTCTCCTCTTGTTCGTATCGGCGGTAGCGAGTCTGGTCGGTGGCGGACGTCCCGCGCGCCTCCCGAAAGAGGGATTCGCACCCGGCGAGGGGGAGAAGGCGGGGTGCGGGGCACGGCGCCCCTCCCCCCTTCGAGCAGTGGTTTTCCCCCGTCAGGAGGTCGTGGGCCCGGCCGGGGGAGCCATACCGTGAAGACCGGGATCATTATTCGTTCGATCACGAAGGAGAGTGGCTGTGAGTCATTTCTTTGCCGTCAAATGGCTGAAGGCATTCCGGGAGAGCCCCGAAGCGGTCGTCGCGCTCTACGCCGACGAATTCCTCTTCGAGGACCCCATTCTCGGACAGCGGATCACCTCGAAAGAGGAGCTGCTGCGCATTTTCGCGCCCTACGCCAACAAGGACACCGAAAACGGGATCGGTATCAACAATTTCCGGATCGACGAGGTGATCGGCGACGAGCACTCGGCGGTGTACCGCTGGACCTGGGACGCCCCCACCGCCACCGCCTTCGTCGGCATCCCGGCCGGCGGCAAGGTGCCCGGCAGCCGCGGCCTGACCTTCCACGTCTACGACGCCGACGGCCGGATCACCAAGGAGGCCAGCCTCTGGGACGTGGCCACCGCGGTCGCCGAACTCGGCCAGCCGATCACCCCGCGCGCGGTCGCCACGCTGCCCGTGCCCGCCTGAACACCGTACCGACGGAAGGGAACCAACGACGATGACCGACCATCAGACCCACGCCAGGCGCTGGGCCTCGGCGCTGATCACCGATACCGCCACCGCGCTCGACCTCTACGCCGACGACCTCGTCTTCGACGACCACCGCGACCGCGACCACGTGCTCGACACCGCCATCACCAAGGACGAGCTCGCGCCCCGCCTGGCCGTCTACAGCAACCGCGACAACGCCAACGGCGCCGGCATCCACGAGTTCCGGGTGGACGAGAGCTACCCGCTCCCCGGCGTGAACGGCCTCCCCTCCGTGGTGATCCTCTGGAGCTGGACCGGCGAGAGACTCGACAGCTACCGCGGCGTCCCGGCCGGTGGCCGCACGCTCACCACCCGCGGCATCACCTGGCACCAGCTCGATGCGCTGGGCCGGATCACCCGCGAGGTGACCTACTGGAACGACACCCCCGTGCTGCAGGAGCTGGGTATCCCGATCATCACCCCCGAGTACTGGGTGGAGGGCTTCGATCCCGCCACGCTCGCGGGCGCCTGACATGTGGGGCACGTTGCCGGACGTCCTGGACCGGGCCTGCACCTACTACGCCGGCAATACCGCGGTGATCGACGGCGACCGCTCGATCACCTACCGCGAGCTGGAGCAGTGGCGCAACCGCGTGGCCAACGGGCTGCGCTCGCTCGGGGTGCGCAAGGGCGAGCGGATCGGGCTGCTGCTCCCGAACAGCCTCGAGTTCATCCCGACCCAGCACGGGATCTGGGCGGCCGGCGGCGTGCTCGTCCAGATGCCCGCGCGCGCCCCCGCGGAGGGCTTCCGCAGCAACCTCGCGCAGACCGAGGCGACGACGCTGATCTACGACGCGCAGTTCGAAGACCGGGTCGCCGGGCTGCGGGAGCAGCTTCCGGCGCTGCGGCACGTGATCCGGGTCGGCGGCGACGCGCCGCTGCCCGACGGCGTGCTCGACTACGCCGCGGCCTTCGACACGCAGCCCACCGACCGCCCCGAGGTCGGGCTGCACGAGGACGACGAGGCGTACGTGCTGTTCACCTCCGGCAGCACCGGTGACCCGAAGGGTGTGGTGAACTCCCACTTCACCTGGGGCCACTACAGCATCACGGCGGGGCTGGAGATCGGTGACATCCGCTTCGGCGAGCGGTTCGCGCACGGCGCGCCGCTGACTCATTTCACCCAGATCTTCGTGCTGCCCACCTTCCTGCGCGGCGGCACCAACATCATGCTGCCCGGCCTCGACGTCGACGTGCTGCTCGAAGCGGTCGAGGAGCAGGGGGTCACCGCCACCGCGGTCGTCCCGACGATCGTGTACCTGCTGCTCGATCACCCGCGCCGCGCCGAGTACGACCTGAGCTCGCTGCGGACGATGATCTACGCGGGTGCCCCGATCGCTCCCGAGCGGCTGCGCGAGGCACTGAAGATCTTCGGGCCGATCTTCGTGCAGACCTACGCGGGCACCGAGCCGGGCTACGTCTCCTGCCTGCGCAAGAACGAGCACCGCCCCGACGACCCGGCCTGGGCCGGGCGGCTCGCCTCGGCGGGCAGGCCGATGTTCCAGGTGCGGGTCTCGATCCAGGACGAGCAGGACCGTCCGCTGCCCGTCGGCGAGGTGGGGGAGATCTGCTCGCGCCAGCTCGGCCAGATGCTCGGTTACCTCGACCCGGCCCGGAATGCCGACGCGCTGCGCGACGGCTGGGTGCACACCGGCGATATCGGCCACCTCGACGCCGACGGCTTCCTCTACCTCGTCGACCGCAAGAAGGACATGGTCGTCAGCGGCGGCTTCAACGTCTTCCCGCGCCAGGTCGAGGATGCGCTGGCGACCCACCCGGCCGTCGCGCAGTCGGCGGTCTTCGGTGTGCCGCACGAGAAGTGGGGCGAGGCCGTGCACGCGGTGGTGGTGCGCAAGCCGGGCGCCGAGGTCGCCGAGACGGCGCTCGTCGAGCACGTGAAGGCCGCGCTCGGCAGCGTGCCCGCCCCCAAGTCGATCACCTTCGCCGATGCCATCCCGGTCAACCCGGCGGGCAAGGCCGACAAGAAGGCGCTGCGCGCACCGTACTGGCAGGGCCGCACCCGCCAGATCGGCTGACCCCCCCATCCATCCCGCTCAGGAGAACACCATGACCACCCCGCACTACTCGCTCTACATCGACGGCAAATGGGTCGACACCGGCGACGTCTACGAGATCCGCAGCCCGGCTACCGAGGAGCTGGTGGCCACCGTCGCCCGCGGCGGCGTCGCCGAGGCCGATCGGGCCGTGGCCGCCGCGCTCGCCGCGCATCGGGACGGACAGTGGCGCCGCACCTCCCCGCAGCAGCGCGCCGCGCTCCTACATGACGTCGCGGGCAGGCTCGCCGCCCGCACCGACGAACTCGCCGCGCTGCAGTCGAGGGAGAACGGCGCCACCATCCGGATCACCGGCGCCCTGCACATCGGGCTCTCGGCCGCGCAGCTGCAGTACCTGGCCGCGCTGGCCGAGGACTACCCGTGGGAGACCGAGGGCCCGCAGATCGGCCCGGTACCCGCCGCCGCGGGGCTGGTGCGGCGCGAGCCGCTGGGCGTGGTCGCGGCGATCGTGCCGTGGAACATCCCGCTGCTCACCATCGTCTGGAAGATCGCCCCCGCGCTGGCCGCGGGCAACACCGTCGTGCTCAAGCCCGACGAGCACGCCCCGCTGCTCGCGCTGGAGCTGGCGCGCGAATTCGAGGCGGCCGGGCTGCCGCCGGGGGTGCTCAACGTGGTCACCGGCGACGGCGACCCGGTGGGCGCGCACCTGAGCGGCCACCCCGACGTGCGCAAGGTTGCCTTCACCGGCTCTACCGTGGTGGGCAAAGCCATCCTGCGCCAGTCCGCGGACACCGTGCGCCGGGTGACCTTGGAACTCGGCGGCAAGGGCGCCAACATCCTGCTCGACGACGCCGACCTCGATATCGCCGTCGACGGCGCGCTCTTCGCGTGCATGGCCAACAACGGCCAGGCGTGCGAGGCGGGAACCCGGCTACTTGTCCCCGCGCAGCGCCACGACGAGGTGGTGCGCCGGCTGGTCGAGCGCGGCTCGACCCTGGTGCTCGGCGATCCGCTGAGCCCGGGAACCCATGTCGGGCCGATCATCTCGGCCGAGCAGCGGGACCGCATCCTCGACTACTTCCGGATCGCGGCCGAGGAGGGCGCGTTCGCGGCGCTCGGCGGGCGCGCCCCGGAGGGCGACGGCTTCGACCGCGGCTTCTGGATCGAGCCCACCGTCTTCACCGGCGTCACCAACGACATGCGGATCGCCAGGGAGGAGGTGTTCGGCCCGGTGCTGACGGTGCTCCGCTACGACACCGTCGACGAGGCCGTCGCCATCGCCAACGACACCCCCTACGGCCTCTCGGCCGGGGTGTGGGGTGGGGAGGAGCAGGCGCTCGAGGTGGCCCGCAGGCTGGAGGCGGGCATGGTGTGGGTCAACGACTGGCACGTCATCCACCCGGCCTACCCGTTCGGCGGTTACAAGGAGAGCGGCCTCGGCCGCGAGGGCGGCCCGCACGCCCTCGACGAGTACACCGAGCAGAAGTTCGTCTCGCTCGACCGCTCCGGCGGGATCGCGAACCGGGCCTTCGCGATCGTCATCGACCCGGCCGGCTGATGAGCGCCGCGCCGCCGGTGGCCCGGACGCCCCGGATCGTGGTCGAGCTGCGGGTGGCCGGGGGAGCCCCCGACCTCGTCGAGCTGACCGTCGCCCCGCGGCGCGAGATCGTCCGGGTCCGGGCGGCCGACGTCTCCGCGGTTCCGCGCGCGTGTGCCGCGGCGCGCGCGGAAGCGGTGGCACGCACGGAAGCGGCGGCACGCACGGAAGGAGCGGCGCATGCGGAAGCGGCGGCGCGCGGGCCCGGCGTGAGCATCCTGGTCGAGCTGGCGGTCCTGCTAGCCGCCGGCACCGGCGCGGCGCGACAGCGGCTGGCCGAGCTGGAGCGCGCCGGGCGCTGGATCCCGCCCGGCCTCCGCTACCTGGGCACCCCGGCCGGACTGGCCGGGCTGATCACCGATCTGCGCTATGTCGCGGGCGTCGACGGGGTGCTGCTGCGCCCGATCTCGATCACCGACGTCGCAGGCCCGCTCGCCATCGGCACGGTGCCCGCGCTCGAACAGCTCGGCGTCCGGATCGCACCCGGCGCCGTGCGGCGATTGCGCCCGGCCGCCGCGCCGCGGCGCACCGTCCCCGCACCCCGAAAGGAGCAACCATGTCCCACACCACCGTGAGCGCGGAGGACTACCGCGCCGCCATGCGCCAGCACGCCGCGGGGGTCACCATCGTGACGCTGGATTCCCCCCGCGGCCCGGTCGGCTTCACCGCGACCTCGTTCGCCTCGCTGTCGCTGCAACCGCCGCTGGTCAGCTTCAACATCACCTGCACCTCGTCCAGCATCGACGCGCTGCGCGGCGCGGAATCGGTGGTAGTGCACCTGCTCGGCGCCCACCAGCGGGACCTGGCGGGCCGCTTCGCGCGCAGCGCCGAGCACAGGTTCGCCGACGCCGCGGGCTGGAGGAGGCTCGCCACCGGCGAGCCGGTGCTGCACGACACCCCCATCTGGCTGCGGGGCGCGTTGGAACGGCTGATCCCGGCCGGTGATTCGGTGCTGGCGATCGTGCACGTGCTCGAACTGCACGGCGTCGACAGCGAGGCGGTGGCGCCGCTGCTGTACCACGGCGGGCGCTGGTCGGCCGCGGTCGCGCTCACCGACTGACGTGGCCGGGCAGCCCGAGCACGGCCCTGGCCGCTGCAGTGAGCAGCTCGCGGAGCCTGCCGCCGGGGAGCCCGCTGTTGTGGAACAGGGTCGACTGGATCGCGCCGATCGCCGCGTGCACCAGCGCCCGCGCGTCGGAGTCGGTGAGGTCGGTGCGCAGCTCGTCGAGCACGTGCACCCACTCCTCGACGTACAGGCGCTGCTTGCGGCGCAGCCGGCGCTGGTCGGCGGCGGGCAGGTTGTGGATCTCGTTGTGGTAGACCTGCGCGAGTTCGCGCTGCGCCACCACGAACTCCACCTGACCGGCGATGAGCTGGTCGAGCATCCCGCCGAGCTCGCCGACGGCCTCCACGATCTGCTCCTCGTCACGCAGCAGCTCGTCGATGGCGTGGTCGAAGAGCGCGACCAGCACCGCCGACTTACTCGGGAAGTGCCGGTAGATCCCGGAGCCGGTGATCCCGGCCGCACCGCCGATATCGGCCATCGACACCGCGTGGAAGCCGTTGCGCGCCACCAGGTCCGCGGCGGCGCCGAGGATCTTCGACTTGCGCTCCGGATCCCGGACCCGGGCGGGCGCCGCGGTGCTCCGCTGCTCGCTGATGATCGGCCTCCTGACCAGCTCGGGAACAGCTAGTTATTCATGATTCACCAACGTGGAAGTGTATCGGACGGGAGAACGTGATGCGGATCGACGGCAATATCGGCGGCACGGTGGACGGAACCGGCGGCGCCGAGCTCACGGAGCTCGATACCCAGGTCGACGCCGCCGAGTGCGCCGGATTCGACGGCGTCTGGACCACCGAGGTCGGCCGCGACCCGTTCCTGCCGCTGGCGCTCGCCGCACGCCGGAATCCCCGGCTGCAGCTGGGCACCGCCGTCGCCGTCGCCTTCGCGCGCAACCCGATGACCGTCGCCGCGACCGCCAACGACCTGCACCACCTGAGCGGCGGACGGTTCACGCTCGGCCTCGGCTCGCAGGTGAAGGCGCACATCACCCGGCGCTTCGGCATGCCCTGGTCCAGCCCGGCCGAGCGGATGCGGGAGTTCGTCGCCGCGGTCCGCGCGATCTGGGTGAGCTGGGCCACCGGAACCACGCTCAACTTTCACGGCGACTTCTACGAGCACACGCTGATGACCCCGATGTTCACCCCGCCGCCCAACCCGTGGGGGACACCACCCATCCTGGTGGCGGCGGTGGGGGCGCGGATGACGGCGGCCGCGGCCGAGTCCGCCGATGGGCTGATCGTGCACGGCTTCACCTCGCAGCGGTATCTGACCGAGGTCACCACCGCCGCGGTCCTGCGCGGGCTGGCCGAGTCCGGGCGCGAGCGCGGTGATTTCACCGTGAGCTACCCGGGGCTGGTGGCGACCGGCGACGACGAGCGCTCCTTCGCCGCGGCCCGCGCCGCGGTGCGGGAACAGATCGCCTTCTACGCCGCCACCCCCGCCTACCGCGGCGTTCTCGACCTGCACGGCTGGGGCGATCTGCACGTCGAACTGCACCGGCTCGCCGGGCTGGGGCGCTGGAGCGCCATGACCGGCCTCGTCGACGACACCGTGCTCGGCACCTTCGCCGTGGTCGGCGAGCCTGCCGCGGCGGGCGCCGAGATCGCGCGCCGCTTCGGCGGCCTGGTCGACCGCTTCACCCTCTACACCCCGTATCCGATCAGCGACGCCGCCCGGCGCGGCGTCATCACCGCGGTGCGCGGCGCCGGGTGACCGAGGAGGACACCATGGATTTCACCGAACCGGCCGAGCACACCGCACTGCGCGCGGCGGTCGCGGGCATCGCCGGGACCTTCGGCGGCGAGTACTACGCCGCGAAGGCCGAAGCACGGGAGCCCACCACCGAACTGTGGCAGGCGCTCGGCCGCGGCGGCTACATCGGCATCAACCTGCCCGAGGAGCACGGTGGCGGCGGCGCCGGTCTGGCGGAGCTGGCGATCGTCTGCGAAGAGGTCGCCGGGGCGGGCTGCCCCCTGCTGCTGTTGCTGGTGTCGAGTGCGATCTCCGGGGAGGTGATCGCCCGGTTCGGCTCCGACGCCCAGCGCAAGACCTGGCTGCCCGCGCTGGCGAGTGGCGAGCGCAAGATCGTCTTCGCCATCACCGAGCCGGACGCGGGCTCCAACACCCATCGGCTCGCCACCACCGCCACCCCGTCCGGTGACGATTTCGTGCTCCGGGGGCAGAAGTACTACATCTCCGGGGTCGACGAGGCCGACGCGATCCTGGTGGTCGCCCGGACCGGAACGACCGAGGCGGGCTGCGCCGAGCTGTCGCTGTTCCTGGTCGACACCGACATCCCCGGGCTGCTCGCGCAGCGGCTCCCGGTCTCGGTGCTGTTGCCGGAGAAGCAGTTCACCGTCTTCCTCGACGAGGTGCGCGTGCCGCGCGATCGGCTCGTCGGCGTCCTCGGCGACGGCTTCCAGCAGGCGTTCCACGGACTCAATCCGGAGCGCATCACCGGGGCGGCGCTGTGCGTCGGGGCCGGGCGCTACGCACTGCGCAAGGGCGCCGACTACGCGCGCTCACGGACCGTGTGGAACGTCCCGATCGGCGCGCACCAGGGGGTCGCGCACTCGCTGGCCGAGGCGAAGATCGCGCTCGAGCAGGCCGCCCTGCTCACGGCGAAGGCCGCGTGGCTGCACGACCGGGAGTTGCCCGCAGGGGAGGCGGCGAACATGGCCAAGTACGCGGCGGCCGAGGCGGGGCTGGCCGCGGTGGACGCCGCGATCCAGATCCACGGCGGCAACGGCGTCGCCACCGAGTACGGATTGATCCCGCTCTGGGGGCTGGTGCGGCTACTGCGAATCGCGCCGGTCAATCGGGAAATGATCTTGAACTACGTGGCCCAGCACTCGCTCGGGCTGCCGCGTTCGTACTGACTCCGATGAGGAGACATCGCCGAGCGCGCTGAGCATCCGGTCATATTGCGCGTCAACGGATTCGGGATCGGCTCGGTCGGACACCGAGTGCAGCAGCGTGCGGACCCAGGGCCACGAGCTCTTCGGACACACCGACATCGGGTTCACGGTGTAGTGGGTTTGGCAGTGCGCGCCGGGCAGGGTGGCGCCGATCGCGGCCACGAGGCCGGCGTGGGCTCCGGAGCGCCCCCGCCCGGGCCGCGGGTGAACAGGTCGCGGAAGAACGCCGGCCAGTCGGCGCCGTCCTCGCCCGAGGTGACCTCGATTCCGAGGATCTCGCGGTAGCCCTCGACGGTGACCTGGTTGACGCGGCCGTTGGTGTGGTCGCCGTAACCGGCGCCGCGGACCGTGTACAGTGCACTGCTGGATCAATTACCTGTGTGTCAGCCGTTCACCGCTTCCGCGAGGCGGGGGAGTTGCCGCAGCGGGTTGTGGTGCTCCACCTCGATCCGCTGCTCGATGTCGAAGATCTCGCTGAGTCCAGGGGTGGGGTCGCGGTCGCCGGTCTGTGGCAGGGTGGCGGCGCTGAAGGGCCAGTCCGAGCCGAAGACGATGTGGTCGCGTCCGGTGACCGCGAGCACGCTCGCCATGGCGGCGGGGGAGCCGCTGAGCGCGGTGTCGTAGTAGAAGCGCGAGATCTGGTTCTTCATGTCCAGCACCGAGGGCTTGGGCAGCTCCTCCGGCCAGAGGTCGGCGAGCACGGTCTGGGAGGCGACGCTTATCCGGTGTGAGAGGAACGGCACGGTGCCGCCGGCGTGGGCGAGCTGGAACCGGATGCCGGGGTAGCGCTGGGTCAGGCCGGTGACCATCATCAGAGTGGCGGCGCGAGTGGTGTCGAAGGTGAACTCCTCGAGGAAGTCCGGCAGTGGCAGTTCGGGTTTGGCGTCGGCGGGGATGGCGGCGGGGTGCACGAACACATAGGCGCCGCGCTGGTTCAGGGCGATCATGAGCGGTTCGAAGCGCGGGTCTCCGAGGTAGACGCCGTTGTAGGCCGTGAGCAGCACCACGCCGTCCAGGTGCAGGGTGTCGAGGGCGTGGATCGTTTCCTCGATCGAGGCCGGGATGTCGGGCATGGGGAGCACGGCGAAGGCGCCGAAGCGGGTGGGGTGGGTGCGGAACAGGTCGGCGGCGTAGGTGTTGCAGTAGCGGGCCATGTCGGTGGCTTCGCGGCCGGACAGGTAGGACACGCCGGGGTCGGAGACCGAGAGCGCCTGGGCCTGGATGCCGTAGTAGTCCATGAATCCGATGGCTTCCTCCGGCGACCACTGCGGGGTGGGGTAGCCGCCGATGGTCACGTGGCCGTGCTCGAGCAGCGAGGCGCGGTAGTCCGGGGGCAGGAAGTGGGCGTGCAGGTCGATCCGGTAGGCGCCGGTGGGGGCGGGCTGTCTGCGGATCGGCGCCGCCTGGGCTGCGGGCATGCCGGTCGCGGCCAGGGTCGCGGCACCGAGGGTGCCCGCGGCGGCGCCGCCGAGCAGGCGGCGCCTGCTGGTCGTCCGGGAGGCGAAGGGACGGAGGGTCATCGAGTCTCACTCATGGTCGGTGGGGAGCGCGAACGGGGTCGGCTGTGTGCTGTGCTTGCCGGAGCCGGTGACGGCCGGCTGGGAACGACTCATGCCTTCTCCCAGGTGAATTCGACGGTGCTCAGGGTCTCGGTGCGGTGGCCGAGCGCGGCGTGCACCCGCACCCCGGCCACCAGCGGGGCCATCGGGCCGAGCGCGCCGGAGAGCACGATGTCGCCCGCGCGCAGCGGGTCGCCGAATTCCCGGGCGGTGCGGGCCAGCCAGGTCAGGGCTTCGAGTGGATCGCCGAGGCAGGCGGCGCCGGTGCCCTCCGACACCACGTCGTCACCGAAGCTCATGCGCATGGTGATGTCGCGGGGCTCGAACTCGGCGAGCGCGAGCTGGCGCTCGCCGAGGGTGAACCAGCCGCTGGAAGCGTTGTCGGCGACGGTGTCACCGAAGGTGATGTCCCAGTCGGCGATGCGGCTGTCCACGATCTCGAGTGCTGCCACCGCGTGATCGACGGCATCGCGCACGGTGTGCGCGTCCAGGTGGTCGTCGTCGAGGTCGGTGGCCAGGACGAAGGCCAGTTCGGCCTCGACCCTGGGTTGCAGCAGCCGGGGCCGGTGCTCCGGCGGGGTCGCGGGGACCTGCATGTCGGCGAACAACACCCCGAAGTCGGGCTGGTCGACACCGAGCTGGCGCTGCACCGCCGGGGAGGTCAAGCCGATCTTGCGGCCGATCACCCGGGCGCCGGCATTGCGGCGCCGCATCGTGCCGAGGCTCTGCACGGCGTAGGCGGCGGCGATGTCGTCGCTGCCGATGAGATCCCGGACCGGAGGAGCAGGCACGCCGGTGGCGAGGGCGGTGTGCAGGCGCTCGGCGGCGGCGAGCACGGCCGGAGTGGCGGTCGTGGTGGTCATCGGATCTCCTCGGACCCCGGCCGGACGGTGGCCTTCGGGGTGGCGAGCTCGGTGGTCGTCACCACCGCGGGTGCGTTCGCGGACCGATGGGGCGACGCCGCCGACGGGATCGTTCGGGGGTCGGCGTGCGGGGCGGGCAGGCACAGCTGCCGGTTCAGCGCGGCGACCAGTGCCGCGCTCTCGTCGCGTTGCGCGGTGCCGAAGACGTAGCGGTCCGGGCGCAGCAGGACCACTCCGCCGGGGTGGAGCCGGGCTCTGCGGAACCAGCGGGTGAGCACGCCGGTGTGGTCTTCGATGTCGACGAGGTCGTCGCGGCCTTCCCCTGGCCTACCCTGCGGGCGGCCGCCCAGCGGATACACCGTGACGAAGCGCGCGCCGAGTGTGTGCAGCACCGCCAGGTTGCCCTCGGTGAAGGCCCGGCGCGGGTCGGCGGCGTAGCCGAGGACGGCGAAACCGGGGCCGAGGGTGTCGTCGAGACGCCGGTGTCTGCCGTCGTAGGTGCGGATCTCGGGCTGTGGCGCGAGCCGGCCCTGCACGCCGCGCAGCAGCGGTCGCGGCTGCCCGAGGTAGGCGCCGCGGCGGAACCGCGGTGCCGGTTTGATCTTGGCCCGGCGGATCCAGTCACCGAGGCCGGGTACCCGCACCGCGGTGGAGAGGCCGATGTCGCGGGCGGCGGCGAGTACCGGATTGCTCAGCGAGACGATGTTCTTGTTGAACACCGACAGGTCGATCATGGCCTTGGCGTGCGGGCGGCGCTCGGTCTCGTAGCTGTCCAGGATCGCCGGGTCGGCGCCGTGGCGCAGGATCGCGGTGAGTTTCCAGGACAGGTTGTCGGCGTCGCGCACCCCGGAGTTCATGCCCTGGCCGATGAACTGTGGGGTCATGTGTGCGGCGTCGCCGGCCAGCAGGACCCGGCCCGCGCGCCAACGGTCGGCGACGACGGCGTTGAAGGTGTAGACGAGCTTGCGCAGCACCTCGCACTCGTCGGGGTCGACGAAGCGGGAGATGTAGCGGCGCACGGTGGCCGGGTCCTCCATTTCCTCCCTGGTCTGCTCGTCGGTGAGCATGAACTCGAAGCGATGGTGCCCGTCGGGCTGCGGGCAGGACACGATCGGCAGCGCGGGGTCGCAGACGAAATCGAAGTAGGGCAGGTGCCGGAACGCGTCGGCGTCCGGGTGGGTCTTCAGGTCCACCACCAGCCAGCGTTCCGGGAAGCTGATCCCGGTCATCTCGATGCCGAGGTCGGTGCGCACGATGCTGCGGCCGCCGTCGGCCCCGACGAGGAACTTCGCACGTACCGATTCGGTGCTGCCGCTGTCGATCTCGGCATCCCGCTTGCCGTAACCGGTGCCGGTACCGGCCGCGTGGCGCACGGTGACCCCCGCGCCGTCCTGGTCGAAGCCGGTCACCGCGCGCCCACGCCGCACGGTGACGTGCGGGTAGCGCTCGAGCGCGCGCTCGAGGCTGTTCTCCAGGTAGGGCTGGTAGAGGAAGTTGGCGACCGGCCAGCCCAGCGGGCGCTCGATCTGATTGAACTGCGCCAGCACCCTGCCGTCGCCGCGGACCCACTGCACGGTGGAGTCGACGTTCATGTCGGCGGCGATCTCGTCGGCGACCCCGGCGGTCTGGAAGATCCGCATGCCCTCGTCGTCGGTGTAGACCGCGCGGGCCAGCCCGTAGTATTCCGGCTCGCGTTCGAGGACAAGGACGTCGACGCCGCGCCTGCCCAGCAGGTTGGCCAGGGTCAGCCCGGTCGGGCCGAGCCCGACGATCACCACCTCGTGATCGAAATCGCTCATGGCACAACGCTTCCGGTGAGTTCGGGGACGGTGATCTCCGGGGTGCGCAGCCGGGAGGCAGCGGTGCGGAGCCGGCCCAGCTTGTCCAGCGGGGTCTCCGAGAGGGTGTGATGCCCCCAGACGCTGATTCCCCGATAGGTGCTCGCGGCCCAGGCGGCGTCGAGTTCGGGGGTGACCACGATCGGGTTCCAGCCCACCTCGAGTTCGAAACCCGAGGGGGTGACGCAGTAGAAGGACAGCTCGCGGTCGTTGGTGTGCTGCCCGACCGACCATGCCATCCGGAAACCGAGCTCGGTGACGCGGCCGTAGGCGGCGAGCATGTCCTCGAGCGTCGCGGACTGGATGTTGACGTGCTGGACCCGCGTGCGGATGGGGTCGATCTTGATGCCGCGGATATTCGCGACGGCGATCGAGTGGTGGCGCTCGTTGACCCGCAGGAAGCGGATCTTCATCATCAGCCCGGAGATGTTCTCGTCGATGAAGTCCGAGAGCCGGGAGTCGAACAGGGTGCGGTAGTAGGCGTGCACGGACTCCGGCTCCCGGGACACGATCGCCACGTGCCCCATCCCGGCCTCGCCGGTAACCCATCCGGTGCTCAGCATGCGCAGCGGCTCGGCAGTGGTGACCGGGGCGGTGAAGATCTCGGTCGCGATGCCCTTGGGGCCGGGAAACCGCCACAGCCGCTGCACCCCGCGCAGCGCCGCGTCCTCGGCGCTGCCTTCTTCGATCGGGACGCCGCGGTCGCTGACCCGGGCGAGGATGCGGTCGAAGGTGGCATGGTCGTCGACCTGCCAGCCCAGGGCGGTCACGTCCTCGGCGGGGCCGCGGCGGATCAGGAACCGGCAGGCGCGGTCGTCGAGGCGGAAGCGCAGGGTATCGGCGTCGAGCCGGTCGGCGTGCAGGCCGATGGCCAGCGCACCGAAGCGCTCCCAGTCCGCGAGCCGCTGCGACTGGACAACCAGATATCCCAGGTGTACTGCGCCGTAGACGGAGCCGCTCATCGGGACTCCGCGAGGAAGGAGGCCGCGAGGTCGTTGAACAGCTCGGCGCGTTCCCACTGCACCCAGTGCCCGGTGCCCGCGGCCATGTAGACGTCGCAGTTCGGCATCCGCTCGGCCAGCATGGCCGCACCGCTCGGTCGGTTGACCCGGTCGTCGGCGCCCCAGAGCACCAGGGTGGGGTGGGTGATCGTGCTCAGCCTGGGATCGCGGGTGAAGTCCATCCGCCACAGCGTGCGCAGCGCGCCGGGGCCGGAGGGGCGGCGCAGCGGCGGATTCGCGACCACCTCGGGATCCAGGCTGGCCCGGTACCGCGTGTCGATCAGATCTTCGCTGATGGCGCTGGCATCGTGGACCAGGTACTCGCGCACGAACGCGGCGAGCTTCTCCCGGCTCGGGCCCGAGCCGGTGTAGTAGGACAGCAGGGCATTGAGCCCCGCCGTCGGCAGCGCCCGGGTGGTGCCGACCCCGCCGGGACCCATGAGGATCAGCCGATCGGCCTTCTCCGGGCGATCCATGGCCAGCCGCAGTGCGGCCGCACCACCATAGGAATTGCCGACCAGATGGGCGCGCTCGATGCCGAGCGCGTCGAGCAGCCCGCCCACCGACGCGGCCAGATCGCCGAACGGGTCGGACCGATCGATGCGCTTGGCCGAGCGACCGTAACCGGGCATGTCGGGCACGATCACCCGGAACCGCCGCGCCATGGCCTCGATATTGCGCGAATAGTTCGACAGCCCCGAGGCACCGGGACCCCCGCCGTGCAGCAGCACGACGGCACGGCCGGTGCCTGCCTCGGTGTAGAAGATCTCACGGTCGCCGACCTGGACCGTTCGCCCGGCCTCGACTCCGTTGTCAGTGCTTGTCACGGCTACCTCCACAGCTTTGATGATGAAATCATCAATCACGATGGAGTCCGCTGTCAAGGCGAAACTGATGATTCGATCAACAAGTATGGGACTGCGGAATCGCTGCTGAGCAATGTGTCAGATATGATTTCTGCAGCAACGAGACCGGAGGGGCCGCCATGACCACCGAACCCGTGGTGCGCACCCGCACGGACCGCCGCCGCGAACGCACGCGCAACGCGCTGCTCGGCGCGGCCAGGCAGTTCCTGTCCGAGGGGCGCTCGGCGGTGAGCATCCAGGAGATCACCGATGCCGCCGATGTCGGCTTCGGCTCCTTCTACAACCACTTCGATTCCAAGGACCAGCTCTTCGACGAGGCGGTGCGCTCGGCGCTGCAGGTCTACAGCGAGTTGCGCGATGGCATCGTCGCGCACTACGACGACCCGGCCGAGGTGTTCGCGGTCAGTTTCCGGATGACCGGCAGGCTGCAGCGCCGTATCCCGCAGATGGTGCGCGTGGTCCTGAATTCCGGCATGGGCGTGCTGCTGCGCGACGAAGGACTGGCGCCGCGGGCCCGCCGCGACATCGGTGCCGCGCAGGAGGCGGGGCGGTTCGAGCCGATGGATCCGGACCTGGCGGTAATGGCGGCGGGCGGCGCGCTGCTCGGGCTGCTGCAGCTCCTCGACGCCGACCCCGACGCCGACGCCGACGCGCTCTCCGACGACATGACCTACCGCACGCTGCGCATGTTCGGAATGACCAAACGCACCGCCCAGCGGCTGAGCACCGGGCCGCTCCCCGATCTCCCCCAGCTCTGAACCCGCCCACCCGGCTCGGGATCGGATCCCATCCACGCCAGGGACTTTCGCGGGCCGCCGGGCTCAGTGCCGCGGAGCCACCAGTTCGTCGCTCACCCGGCGCAATCGCCGCGCCACCTGCAGATCGCGGGCGACCGCGGACGGCTCCACGACCGCGCCGTCCTCGAAATAGCGGCCGGTGGTCTCGGCCAGTGCCGGATCGGTCGCTAGGGTGCAGAGCCGGTGCCCGCCTTCCTCGGGCGAGATCATCCGGAACCTCTTGACCAACGCCAGCAGCGGGCGCGCGAGCCGGGGTGCGCCGTCCCAGATATCGGTCGCCACCATGCCGGGGTGCACCGCGTTGACGGTGACCCCGGCTCCGGCCAGCTCCTCGGCCAGGCTGCGCGCGTAGATGACATTGGCCAGCTTCGAGCGCGCGTAGGCTTTCATGATCGAGTACCCGCCGCGCTGGTACTGCAGGTCGTCGAAGTCCAGGTCACCTCGGTAGTGCCCGGTCGAGGCGGTGATGACCACGCGCGCCGGCGCGGAGGCGAGCAACAGCGGCTCGAGCGTCTCGGTGAGCAGGTAGGGCGCGAGGTGGTTCACCGCGAAGGTCGCCTCGTACCCGTCCACGGTCTCGGTGCGGGCGGCGAACACCGCGCCCGCGTTGTTCACCAGCACATCGATGGGGTCACCGCGGTCGAGCACCGCGGCCGCGAGTGCGCGTACCGAGTCGAGCTCCGCGAAGTCGGCAGTCAGGGTGTGGACGCCCGCAGCACCGTGCGCCCGGACTCGGTCAGCGGCGGCGGCCAGCTTGGCTTCGCTGCGCCCGACCAGTACCAAGTGCGCACCTGGTGCGATCTGAGCGGCGCATTCCAGCCCGATTCCGGCAGTAGCGCCGGTGATGAGCACCGTTCGCGTCGACACGACCCTGACCTCCTTTGAAAATGATGCAATTATCATATTCATTGCTCACGTGGCTCCCGCGTCTCAGCGATGCCGCAGGAATGAGGTGATGGCGATCTCCGGCCGCGGCACCGGCCGGAACTAGATTGAACGGATGACCGGCTCCGGAGACGTGCGCGCCAACCGGCGGGGCGCACGGTCACGCCAGCGTGTACTCGATGCGGCCGAGGAGGTGATGGCGCGCCACGGCTACGCCGAGGCGACCATCCCGCGCATCGTCGCGGCCGCCGGGGTGCCGTTGAGTTCGATCTACCACTACTTCGGCTCGAAGGAGGGCGTGCTCTACGCGGTCATGGAACGCGGTGGCCGGCGAATGGCGGAGGCCGTCCCCGCCCCACCGCCGGGGGCCGAGCCGCTGTCCGCGCTCACTCTGTTCTTCGAGCAGCTCTGCGCCGCCATCGAAGCGCACCCGAACTTCTTCACCCTGCTCACCGCGACGGTCGAGATGACCGCGAGCCAGACCGCCAGACCCGCTCAGCTCGCCCGAGACCTGCGCGAACTGGGACTGGCCCTGATCCGTGAGCGCCTCGCCGCGGCGCTCGGAATGCCACCGGACGACGAGTGGGCCGAGGAGCTGGCCCGGTTCGTCCGAGCCGCGCTCGACGGCGCACTGATCGCCGAGCGAGTCGACGGCGTTCCGCTGTCGCTGACGCTGCGCCCGCTGCCGAGCGCGGTGCTCGCGGTGCACCGCGACCGTGGCTGATCGGCCCCGATCGATCAGCGTCGGCCGGCGGCGCGTGCGATTACGCGGAAGATCCGGGTGCGCGCCCGTCTGCGCAGGCGGGTGAGCAGCGGCGGTTCCGGCACCGGGGCCGGCACCGCGCCGAAGCGGGGGAACAGCGCCGCCGCGTTCGTCCGGCGGATCGCATCCCGGGTGGCCTCGTCGCATCCCGGGAACTCCGCGAGCCCGGCGTCGAAATAGTGCACCGCGGGCTCGGGCGCGAAGGGCCAATCGCTGCCGTAGAGCACGTGCCCCGGCTCGGCGAAGGTCAGCAAGGTGGGCAGTGCGGCAGCGCTCGAGGACAGCGCGGTGTCGAAGTAGAAGCCGGCGAGTTCCTCGAGCACCTCGATCGGGCTGCGCCCGGTCTGGGTAAAGATGCCCAGCGACATCCGATGCGAGGCGTAGGGAACGAATCCGCCGCCGTGGCTGAGCACGAACTTGATGTTGGGGAAACGCTGCCGGATGCCGTTGCGCACCAGCAGGTAGGCGGCGCGCGTGGTGTCGAGCAGGAAATCCGCCGCGAAGGGAAGCACACCCGGCACCGCCGGGCCGGGCAGGTCGGCGGGGTGCACGAACGCCACCGCGGACCGTTCGTCGAGCACCCGGAACAGGGCCTCCTGCCCCTCCTCGCCGAGGTAGACCCCGCGCGCGTTGCCCAGCAGCACCACGCCGTCGGCGTGCAGGGTGTCAAGGGCGCGGACCGCCTCCGCGGCGGCCGCGTCGACATCGGGCAGCGGGACGGTGGCGAAGAACCCGAAGGTTCGCGGTGCCGCCGCCGACAGCTCCGCGGCGTAGTCGTTGACCGACCGCGCCAGCTGGTCGGCTTGCGCCGGGTCGGACAGGAAGGTCGTGCCCGGCGTCGAGATCGACAGCACTGCCGAGCCGATACCGGCTCCTGCCATCACCTGTTCGGCCGAGGCCGGGCTCCAGTCCGGCAGCTCCCGCCCGCCCGCGGCGACAACACCGTTGGCCTCGAGCGCCGCTCGGTAGCCGGGCGGCAGCAGATGCTGGTGTACATCGATCCGATCCAGCGCCATGGCGCACCTCTTCCTTCTTCGCCTGCTCGTGCTGCAAGCACGTCGCGATTTGTCGATCTTATGCTCATGACTGAGATTTTCATCAGCATAGCGATCCACTCCGGCTCGATCCCCGCGATTGCGATGGGCTCGGCCGCCACGTTCTCGGCGATCACCGTCCACGTTCCGCCCGGCTCGGATTCGCCGCCGCCGTGCTTCGCACCGAGCTCGCGAACGATTGCTTGCTCTTCCGGCACACTCCACTTATTGTAACCAGCATTCCAAAAATAACTGACGAAACTATCAATGTGGAGGTTATCGTCATGACAAGTCGGAACCCGTGGTCGCGCCCGGTCGGCAGGCGCTCGGTTCTCGTCGGGACGGCGCTCGGCGCCACCGCCCTGCTGGCGGGATCCCAGCTACGATTCGCCGGTCGGTCCAGGGCAGAGGGGGCAGACCCATGGGCGGGCTGGCAACCACCGGTCCAGAGCTTCCCGAACACCTTCATCGAACAGAACGTGCCGATCCCGATGGACGACGGCGTCACCATCCGCGCCGACGTCTGGTATCCGGCCGACGAGAGCGGCGCCAAGGTGCCGGGCCGGTACCCGGTCGTGGTCACCACGCACTGCTACGGCAAGGCACTGCTGGGCGCGATGGCCGACTACAGCCGCTACGGCTACGTCGTCGTGGTCGCCGACTCCCGCGGCACCGGGGCCTCCGAAGGCAGCTTCGGCCTGCTCGACGACCGCGAAGGCGCCGACGCCTACGCCATCGTCGAATGGGCCGGGACGCAGCCCTTCTCGACCGGCAAGGTCGGGGTCGACGGCTTCTCCTACCTGGGCGCGACCGCCGCCAAGACGGCGGCGACCCGCCCTCCACACCTGGCGGCGGCGAACTTCGGCGGCGCACCGACCGACCCCTACCGCACCTTCATCACCCAGGGCGGCAACTGGAGCTCGAGTTCGGCGCTGTGGTTCGCCCTCGAACTGCTCGGGGTCGCCCCGCTGCCCTTCACCCTGAACTCCTACGGCGGCCTCGACGTCCAGCCGCGCAACCCGACCACCGACATCGCCACCTTCCTCACCCGGCTCCAGACCGACGGCAGCAGCATCCCGTACCGCTTCGCCGAACTACAGCGACTCATCGACGGCAGCAACAACTTCGACAACGGCTTCTGGCAGGAACGCACCACCGACGTCGGCAACATCGACGTCCCCACCCTGGTCTACAGCGGCTGGGCCGACCTGTTCCTGCGCGACACCCCCCGCGACTTCCGCGCACTGCCCCTCGAGCGGGGCAGCAAGCTCATGGCGATCGGCCCGTGGACGCACTACTCGCTGCCCAAACACATCGGCTCCCGCAACGACCAGCCCATCGACGACCTGCTCATCTCCTGGTTCGACCGCTGGCTCAAGGGCATCGACAACGGAGTCGACCGCCTCGACCCGGTGCTGCTGTGGGAGAACGGATCCGAACGATGGGCCGGTCACGACGACTGGCCCGTGGCCGGCACCTCCTACGACCGGCTCCACCTCACCGGCACCAGGAGCGGCACCTCGAACTCACTCAACGACGGCACGCTGACCGCCCTGCCCGCCGCCACCGCGGGATCCGACACCGAAGTGATCGATCCGCTGGCCGGCGTCTGCTCCCGGCAGACGGTGCAATACCTCGGCGGACTGCCGGTCTATCTGCCGATCGCGTTCTTCATGCCCGAATTCCCGATCAGCGAGTTCCCCGGAATCGACCAAATCGCACCCTGCTTCCGCACCGACGACCGCGCGAACGAACAGGGCGCCCTCACCTGGACCACCGCACCGACAGGCACCGACCTGCTGTTCACCGGGCCAGTCGCGCTCACCCTGCACGGATCGACCACAGCGGCGGACCCGGTATGGGTCGCCCGCCTGTCGGATGTGGCACCCGACGGCACCGCCCGCCCCATCGGGGAAGGCGCGCTCGTCGCCTCACGCCGCGCCCTCGACCCCGCCCGCACCAAGTACTCCCCGGACGGCGACGTCGTGGAACCGTTCCACATACACACCCACGAGGCCGTTCTCCCGGTACCCCGCGACGCCGTCGAAACCTACAACGTGGAAATATGGCCGACGAGCTGGCGCGTGACAGCGGGACATCGACTCCGGCTGACCATCGACGGCGCCGAGTTCCCGCACCTGCTCCCCAATGCCTCCACCCCGGACCGGCTCGGCACCCTCACGGTGCACTACGGCCCCGACCGCCAGAGTTTTCTCAACCTGCCGGTCCACCAGGGAGCGTTCCCCTAGTCGATGCACTTCGCCGAGCTGCCGCCGCCCAGGATCGCGCCCACCGACCCGGTCAACACCTACGGTGACACCGAGTTCTCGGATCCTCCAACCCGTCGCCCACCCTGGCGGCAGTTACGGCTCGAGGAACAGCGCTTCGTTCGGGAGTCGTGCGATCCCGACGGGGCCCTGTTCGCTCACGGCGACGCTGTCGGCGAGACGGTGGTGCCCGAGGTTGCAGACGAACACCATCGCCGCGGTGAGGCATGCGACGAAGCGCAACTCGACCTCTCCGATCGCATGACCGCGTTCAGCCCGACCGCGCCGTAACCGATCACCGCGACATCGTCGCGGAACCTGCCCCGGTTGTCTAGCGTCCCCCGCTGTGACATCGCCACCGGCTCCGCCGTCACACCAGCACATTGGACTCGACGCGCACCACTCCGCTCCGCTTCCGTCCAGCGCCGGTTCGCCCGTGCCGCTGTACACGGACGAGTTCATGACCGACCCGCATCGGGTGTATCGCGAACTCCGGGACCGCCACGGCCCCCTCGCTCCGGTCGAGCTGGCGCCGGACACTCCCGCGACCGTGGTGCTCGGTTACCGCGAGGCGCTGCGAATCCTGGACGACGACGCGCACTATCCCGCCGATCCCCGACGCTGGCAGCAACTCGTCGCCCCGACCTGCCCGGTGCTGCCGCTGCTGCAGTGGCGCCCGATCACCATGCGCACCGCGGGCGCGGAGCACACCCGACTGCGCGAAGCCTGCACCGCCGGGCTGGAACGGGTGGATCTGCATGCCCTGCGGCAGGTCGTGGAGCGCACGGCGATCTCGATGATCGAATCGTTCGGGGAAGCCGAGCCGGTCGAACTGCTCGGGCAGTACGCGTTCCCGCTCACCTTCCAGGTGCTCACCGAGGTGCTCGGCCTCCCGCCCGAGGCGGGCCAGCGCGCGCTCGCCGGCGTATCCGCCGTGCTCGACGCCGCGGACGCCGAATCCGCTCGCCGGGGCAACGCGGTGTTCGAGGAGATTCTCGCCGACGTCGTCCGGCGCAAGCGGGACCACCCGGACAACGATCTGCTGTCCTGGCTCATGGCGCACCCGGCGCGGCTGGACGATACCGAGATGGTCCAGCAGACCGCCATGCTCTACGGGGCCGGAACCGAACCGACCTGCGGATTGATCACGAACGCCCTGCTGCTGGAGATTACCGATGATCGCTTCGGCGGCGGCGTGCTCGGCGGGCGATCTCGACCCGCGACGCGATCGAGCAGGTCCTGTTCACCGATCCGCCGTGGGCGAACTTCAGCGTCCGGTATCCCCGGCAGCCGCAGCTGCTGAACGATGTGTGGCTGCCCGCGCACGAGCCCGTGGTGATCTCCTCGGCCGCGTGCAACGACGACCCCTCGGTCGCCGGTGACCGCACCGGGAACCGCTCGCACCTGGCGTGGGGTGCGGGCACGCACGCCTGTCCGGCGCAGTCCATGGCGCTGGTGATCGCCCACGAGGCGATCGACCAGCTCCTGGACGCGCTGCCCGAGATCTCGCTGGCGATCCCGGCGGGGGAGCTGACGTGGCGTCCCGGACCGCTGCATCGGCTGCTCGCCGCGCTGCCGGTGCACACCACCGGGCGGTGACAGCATCCGGGGGTCAGCTCTACAGGTAGCTGTAACAACCCCGCGCACAACGTGATCGGGTCCCAATGCGGGCGGCGATCGTGTTGTGCGCACGTCGACCGGGAGCGGCAGCGCGAACGGGGTCGAGGGTCATCGGGCACTCACGGCTCGAACCGCGGTCGGCCGGGAACGCGCCGCCGACCGCGCGGCCACGGTAGAGCTTCGGTCTCGTCAGTTCCTGCGGCCGGGTGAGCCGGTGGCGATGGCGTCCACGATGAAGGCGACGATGGCCTCCTGCTGCGCGGGGTCGAGGATCGTCGCCTGCCCGAGGAAGCCGGACCTGGTGAGGAGGATGCCGATGAACGCCTCCCCGGCCAGCACCGGGTCGCCGGTGATCTCGCCGCGCTGCGCGGCGGATCGGAAGATCTCCTCGACGACAGCCATGCAGCGGTCGATGGAGTCGCGGCGGAAGGCGGTGTAGATCGCCGGGTACTCCTGCGCCTCCTGCACGCAGCGCTGCAGGATCTCGATGCGGGGGCTGGTGAAGACGGCGGCCACGGCGGGGACGATCGCCAGGAGGTCGGTGTGCAGCGCGCCGGTGCCCGGGACCGTCAGCCCGGCGGCGAGGCTGCCGAGCGCGTCGGTGATGAGCCGGTCGCGCTCCGGCCAGCGGGCGTAGATCCCGCGCTTGTCGACGCCGGCGCGGGCGGCGACGCGGTTTGTGGCGAAGCCCGCTATCCCGCGCTCCGCGAGCTCCTCGACGGCGGCTCGCAATACCCGCTCGTCGATGGACGGGTCGCGGCGACGGCCCCGCGCCGGTGTCGCTGCCCCCATTACCAAACCTCACCTCATTCATGCACCATGATGGTGCATTAATTCGGTCACCATCGGGGTGACCTGCGTATTCGCGCTGTACCCAGCCTATGGCATGGGCGCTCGAGCGGTCCGGGAGGACGCGATGCTGCACGTGGGTGATCAGGCCCCCGACTTCGAACTGCTGGACCAGCGCGGTGATCCCGTCCGGCTGAGCACGGTGTTGCGGGCCGGTCCGGCCGCGCTGTTCTTCTACCCGGCGGCGCTCAGCCCCGGATGCACCAGGGAGGCCTGCCACTTCCGCGATATCGTCGGCGAGTTCGCGGCGCGCGGGGCGACGATCCTCGGGCTCAGCAATGACGATGTCGCCACACAGAAGCGATTCGACGAGACGCATCGGCTCGGGTATCCGCTGCTGGCGGATGTGGACGGGAATGTCGCGAAGGCGTACGGCCTGAAGCGCCGGGTGCCAGGGCTGCCCGCCAAGCGGGGCACCTTCGTCATCGGGACCGAGGGGCGCGTGCTCGCCGCCGTGCACAGCGAGCTGAACATGAACATCCACGCGGACCAGGCGCTCGCGGCATTGGCGGGCTGACCGCGTCGCGAGGCGCCGCCGCTCCCTTCGCCACGGGGATCGCCGAGCGAACCGTGTTCCACAACTGCGGATCGCCCCTCGGCCGGCTCGTCTGGCCGACAGCCGGCTGAGCCGATGCGGATGGGGGTTCGCGCCGGCCTGGAGGCGGGCTCACTGCCCGACCCGGACGTGGCCGGCCCGGGCATCTCTGCGGCCGTCGGCCGCGATCAATGACAAGACCGCACTGCGCGCATGGCTGTCCGGCGGGCCTGCGGATCCCTTCGCGACCGTACCCGGAGCCGGCCGCCAGGTTGACTATTGTGCTTACGGTAAAACCTACCGTACTGTTACCTGCGCCACACGGAACACGGTGATACCGGTCGCCCGGTCGGTAATTCCGCCGCGTTTCGACCGGCGAGGTCCGCGGCGATAGCTGTCCCCGCCGAGCACAGCCCACAGTTAGGTACGCGATGCGTTCACCCACCCCGGATCCCGCGCTCGGGAATCGGCTCACCGGAGAAATCGGCGTGGGGCCGGTATGACCGAGCACCTCCAGTTCCTGTTGCTCGGCATCGGCAGCGGCGGCGTCTTCGGCGCCCTCGCCATCGCGCTGGTCCTGGTCTACCGAAGCTCGGGCGTGCTCAACTTCGCGACCGGGGCGATCGCACTGAACTGCGCCTACATCTACGCCTTCCTACGCAGGGGCGAGTTCGTGATCCTCGTGCCCGGGCTGCCGAAATCGGTCGATATCGGCGGCGACCCCGGCTTCGCGGTGGCGGCCGCGGTCGCGGTGACGCTGTCCGCGCTCTTCGGGCTGCTCCTCTACGTCGTCGTCTTCCGGCCGCTGCGCAAGGCGCCGCCGGTCGCCCGCGCCGTCGCCTCGCTGGCGCTGATGATCCTGCTGGTGGCCGTCGCCGCCAAGCAGGTGGGGACGAACTCCGTCGGCGTCAAGGCGATCTTCCCGGTCGATATCTGGACCGTCGGCGAGCTGCGCATCCCGCAGGACCGGATCTACTTCGGGATCAGCATCGTGGTGCTGGCGCTCGCGCTGGCGGCGCTGTACCGGTTCGCCCGCTTCGGGCTGGCCACCCGCGCCACCGCCGAGAGCGAGGAGGGCGCTTTCGTCAGCGGGCTCTCCCCGGATCGGATCGCCGCGGGCAACTGGATGATCGGGTCGGCGGTCGCGGGCGCGGCGGGCATTCTCATCTCGCCGATCGTCCCGCTCAGCCCGACCGGCTACTCCCTGTTCATCGTGCCCGCGCTGGCCGCGGCGATCATCGGCCGGTTCTCCTCGGTCGTCGCCGCGGTCGCCGCCGGGCTGGTGATCGGCATGCTGCAGTCCGACGCCACCTACCTGTCGCGCACCTACGAGTGGCTGCCGTCTAGCGGGCTGGTGGAACTGGTGCCGCTGGTCGTCATCCTGGTCGTGCTGGTGATCAGGGCCAGGCCGCTGCCCTCGCGCGGCGCGGTCATCGTGACCGAGCTCGGCACCGCGCCCTGTCCACGAAAGATACTGCTGAGTACCGGAATCGGTGTGCTCGCCGCGGGTGCCGCGCTGATTCTCTCCGGCGGCGACCTGCGGGTCGCGATCATCACGACGCTGATCCTGGCCGTCATCGGCCTCTCCCAGGTCGTGGTGACCGGGTACGCGGGGCAGGTATCGCTGGCGCAGCTCGCGCTGGCGGGCGCCGCGGCGCACCTGCTCGGGCCGATCGCCGCGGATTGGGGCATCCCGTTCCCGTTCGCACCGCTGCTGGCCGCGGCGTTGGCGACCGTGCTCGGTGTCGTCGTCGGGCTGCCCGCCCTTCGCATCCGCGGCCTGACGGTCGCGGTCGTCACCCTGGCCCTCGCCTACGCCATCGAGGCGGTGTGGTTCCGCAATCTCGACCTCGTCCCGTCGAGCGGCATCGACATCCCGGACCCGGTGGTCTTCGGCCACAGCCTCGGCATCGGCCGCGGCGAGAACTTTCCGCGGCTCGAGTTCGGGCTGCTGTGCCTGGCGGTGCTGGCTGTCGTCGGGGCGGGCGTGGCCGCCCTGCGGCGCAGCCGGCTCGGCACCCGGATGCTCGCGGTGCGTGCCAACGAGCGCTCGGCGGCGGCGTCCGGCGTCGACGTGGTGCGCACCAAGCTGGCGGCGTTCGCGATCGGCGCGTTCATCGCCGGGATCGGCGGCAGCCTGCTCGCTTACCAGCAGACCAATGTGTCGTTCCAGTCCTTCACCGCGCTGGCCGGGCTCAGCCTGTTCGCCATCGTCTATCTCGCCGGGACGACCTCGATCGCGGGCGGCCTGCTCAGCGGCGTGCTGGGCGCGGGGGGAGTGGCGTTCCTGCTGCTCGGCAACCTCGGTGACGCCGCGGGATCCTGGTACCAGGTGTTCGTCGGAATCGGGTTGCTGATCACCGTGCTGACGAATCCGGAGGGCATCGTCGCCCCGGCGCAGCGGGCCCTGGCCCGAACCGGGAGGAAGACGGCGCCGCGAGCGGGTTCGGTGCCGGGTACCGCACAGGTGCCCCTCCCGCGCCCGGACGCGGTGCCCGGCGCTCCGCTGCTGGAGCTGGCCGGGGTGACGGTGCACTACGGCGGCGTTCTCGCCGTGGACGACGTGAGCTTCGCGGTGCCGGAGGCCGCGATCGTCGGGTTGATCGGTCCCAACGGGGCGGGCAAGACCACCCTGATCGACGCGATCAGCGGGGCGGTCCCCGCCGGCGGAACCGTGACGCTGGCGGGCGTGCGGCTCGGCGGGATGAGCGTGCACCGCCGGATCCACGCCGGGCTCGGCCGGACCTTCCAGGCCATCGAGCTGTACGAGGACCTCAGCGTCCGGGAGAACGTGCTGGTCGGGCTCTCCGGCAGGCGCCGGGCCGAACAAGCGGGCAGCGCCGCCGAGCTCGACGAGATATTCGCCCTGCTCGGACTGGTCGAGGTCCGCGACACCCCGGCGGGCGAGCTGTCCCAGGGGCAACGGCAACTGGTCTCGATCGCCCGGGCGCTCGCGGGGAAACCCGCGGTGCTGCTGCTCGACGAACCCGCGGGCGGCCTGGACACCGCCGAGAGCCGCTGGCTCGGCGAGCGGCTGCTGGCGATCCGGGCCAGCGGGGTGACGATCCTGCTGATCGAGCACGACATGAGCCTGGTGCTCAGCGTCTGCGATCAGGTGCAGGTGCTGAACTTCGGCCGCACGCTCGCCTCGGGCACACCCGAGCAGATCCGCACCGATCCCAAGGTCGCCGAGGCCTACCTCGGCACCATGTTCGCCGAGGAGGTCGTCGGATGAGTCTGCGGCTGAACGGAATCACCGCCGGGTACGGCAAGCTCGCCATCGTCCGCGACCTGGACCTCGAGGTCCGCTCCGGGACGGTGACCGCGCTGCTCGGGCCGAACGGCGCAGGGAAGACGACCCTGATGCTGACCGTGGCCGGGCTGCTTCCGGCGCTGAGCGGGGAGATCACCGTCGGCGGCACCCCGCTGCCGAAGGGCCGCCCCGCGCGCGCCAACCGAGCCGGGGTGGTGCTGGTCCCGGACAATCGGGCGCTCTTCACCGGCCTCACCGTCACCGAGAACCTCGCGATCGCCCGGCGCCGCACCGGCCGCCCGCTCGACGACATCTTCGACCTGATGCCCGCGCTGCGGCCGCGCCGGAAGGTGGCGGCGGGCGCGCTCTCCGGTGGCGAGCAGCAGATGCTCGCGGTCGGGCGCGCGCTGATCCAGGGCCCCGAGGTGCTGCTCATCGACGAGATGAGCATGGGGCTGGCGCCGGTCATCGTGGAGGACCTGCTCCCGGCCGTCCGGCACATCGCCGACCACGCCGGGGTGGCGGTCGTCCTGGTCGAACAACACGTGCGGCTGGCCCTCGCGGTCGCCGACGACGCCGTCGTGCTCGTGCACGGCGACGTGACCCTGCGCGGCACCGCCGCGGAACTGCAGCGAGCGCCCGAGCGTCTCGAAGCCGCCTACCTCGGTGGCGAAACCCCCACAGCCACCGTTTGATCCACCCCGGTCGCGCAACGGCGCCGACCACCGTCCCCAGGAGATCCCCATGTCCTTCCGCACCCGTACCCGATGGGCGGTGCTGCCGTGTCTCGCCGTCACGGCCGCGCTGCTCGCCACCAGCTGTTCCAGCGACGACGGCACCGCGTCGAGCCCGGCCGACAAGTCGGTGCTCGGCCAGGAGAACAAGGCGACCGGCGCCCCGGTGCGGATCGGCCTGATCACCACCGGCCCCAAGGCGCCGGTCTACACCGAGGAACTGGAGGTGGCCAAGGCGACCGCCACCTACATCAACGACTACCTCGGCGGCATCAACGGCCGCCCGATCGAGCTGATCACCTGCGAGGACGAACTCCAGGTGAGCCTGGCGCGCAACTGCGCGAACAAGTTCGTCCAGTCCGACGCGGTCGCGGTGGTCAGCGGCGAGGCCAACAACGCCGACACCGTCGCCTCCATCACCTCGCCCTCGGCGATGCCCTACCTCACCGCCGCGGGCGGCCAGCAGTCGCTGCTGCTGCCGAACACCTACGTGCTGATCAACGCGCTCAACTCGCTCGCCGGCGTGCCCGCCGCCTACGCCAAGCAGCAGAACTTCAAGAAGGTCGCCATCCTGGCGGTGGACTCGCCCACCGCCATCGACCCGCTGAAGCAGCTCGGCCCCTTCGCCTTCGGCAACGCCGGCGCGCAGGTCGACGTGGTGCCGGTGCCGCTCGGCACCGCGGACATGACCCCGCAGATCCAGGCCGCGCTGGCCAAGCAGCCCGAGCTGTTCCACCTGCTCGGCGACGTCTCCTTCTGCACCGCGGCGCTCAAGGCCATGCGGACGCTGAACACCACGCAGCCGGTCATGGCGGTGACCCAGTGCGTCGGCGACGCCGACACCGCCGCGCAGATCCCCGGTGGGTACGAGGGGGTCAAGATCATCGTCAATGCCGTGTTCGACCCGGCCCAGCAGGACACGAAGGTGTTCGACGCGGTCGTCGACGGCTCGGGCGCCAAGGATCCGAAGAAGGCCGCCTCGGTGTTCCGGGCGCTGCTCGGCCTGCGCTCCGCGCTCGACGGCATGCCCGGCGAGCTCAGCAGGCAGTCGGTGATCGCGCGGCTGAACGCCATGCCGCAGCCGGCGCCGCTGACGCTCTCCGGTGGCGGCACCTTCCAGTGCGGCAGCAAGCCCGTGCCGGTCGTCGCCAATATCTGCTCGGACGAGGCCCTGCTCGGCACGCTGGACGAGAACGGCGCCCCGACCGATGTCGCGCCGATCGACACGAGCCGCATCTTCGCCATGCCGGGGCGCTGACCGCCGGACTCCCCAGAAAGGCAGTGACGGATGGCTATCGAGAGGCCGTACCGGGTCGTGCAGTGGGCCACCGGCAGCGTGGGCAAGGCGGCGATCCGCCATTTCGCGCAGAGCCCGCGCTACGAGCTGGTCGGGGTGCTGGTCTTCACTGCGGAGAAGGTGGGCAGGGACGCCGGTGCGATCGCCGGGATCGGCCCGATCGGGGTGGCGGCGACCAACGATGTCGAGCACATCGTCGCGCTCGACGCCGACTGCGTCTTCTACGCGCCGGTGTCGCCGGATATCGACGCGGTCTGCCGCCTGCTGCGCACCGGCAAGAACGTGGTCACCACGACCGGGCCGTACCACCCGACCGAGTTCGCCCGCGCGGACTTCGAACGGATCGCAGCGGCCTGCGCCGAGGGCGGCTCCTCCTTCCATGGCGGCGGCATCCACCCCGGCTACGCCGGTGACCTGCTGCCGCTGACCCTGGCCAGGATCGCCAGCCGGGTCGACCACATCCACGTGCACGAGGTGGTGAACTTCCGTCAGGAGCCCTCGAAGTACATCGAGTGGACCGGTATGGGTAAGACGCCGGAGCGGTTCCGGGCGGAACCGGCGCTGCTCGGCGCCGCGGTGCCGCACTTCGCGCAGTCCATGGCCGTGATCGCCGATGGCCTCGGCCGCAGTATCGATGACATCACCGTCGCCGAGATCGAGATCGCCACGGCCACCGCGGACATCCCCTATACGGGCACCCCGACCAGCGATATCCCCGGTGTCGACGGGGTGATCCCGGCGGGCACGGTCGCCGGGCAGCGCCACCGGTGGACCGCGTGGTCGGCGGGGGCTCCGCTCATCACCTTCCACGCCGAATACACGATGGGCGATGCCGATATCGAGCCCGCCTGGAACTGCGGCCACAGCCACTACCGGCTGGTGATCGAGGGCGACCCGCCGACGGAGCTGGTGCTGCGCGCGGGCCGGGGGCCGGACGGGAACCCGGTCTACCTCGGCTACACCTGGACCGCCATGGCCGCGGTCAATGCCATCCCGGCGGTGTGCGCCGCCGCGCCGGGGCCGGTCGGCCACCTCGACCTCGGGCTCGTCCGCTTGCCCGGCGTCGTGCACCCGAAGCCGGGGCGGTGACATGGGCCGGATCCGGGCGGGTGAGGTGCTGAGCGCCTCGATCGATATCGCCGCGCCCGCCGCCGCGGTGTACGCGCTGGTCTCCGATGTCACCCGGATACCCGAGTGGAGCCCGGAGACCGTGCGCGTGCGGCGGCTGGGCCCGGCCGCGTTCCGCTCGTGGAACCGGCGGCGGCTCGGCGTCTGGCGCACCGATGCGACGATCGTCGAAGCGATTCCGGGCGAACGGTTCTCGTTCGTGGTCAAGGCCATGGGCGGGGACTGGACGCAGTGGACATATCGGCTCGAGCCGGGCGGCGACAGCACCCGGCTGACCGAGGAGTTCCGCATGTGCGTGGCGCTCCCCACCGGAGTCCTGCTGTTCGAGTACTTTTTCCTGCTCGTGCGGGACCGCAGGGCCGATCTGCGGCAGAACCTGGCGACCTCGCTCGCCCGGATCAGGACCATCGTCGAATCCGGCGCGCGCCGGTGAACAGGAGATCGCCCGTGCGCTATCGGAATCGGGTCGCCGTGGTCACCGGCGCGGGGTCGGGCATCGGGCGTGCCCTGACCATTGCCCTCGCGGCCGGGGGCGCCCGGGTCGCCGCCTCGGACATCGACGCCGACGGGCTCGCCGCGACGCGGGCGGCCTGCGCGCCGGGCAGCGTGACCACCTACCACCTCGACGTCGCCGACCGCGCCGCGGTCCGCGCGCACGCCGAGCAGGTCCGCACCGATCTGGGGCCGACATCGATGCTGTTCAACAATGCCGGTGTCGATCTGATGTCCGAGATCGAGACCATGGAGCCCGCGGATCTGGACTGGCTGTTCGGCATCAACTTCGGTGGCGTGGTGAACGGCACCACGGCATTCCTGCCGCAGCTCATCGAAGCCGGGAGCCCGGACCGCCCGGCCCGGCTGATCAACCTGTCCAGCGCTTTCGGGCTGATCGCCGTCCCCGCCCAGGGCGCTTACTGCGCCTCGAAGTTCGCGGTGCGCGGGCTGACCGAGACCCTGCGCCAGGAGATGATCATGAACGACCGCCCGGTGACCGTGCACTGCGTGCACCCGGGCGTGGTGAAGACCAATTTCGGCAAGAACATGCGCACCAGCGCCGCCGATGCCGAGGTGGCGCGATCGCTGTTCGACAAGGCCGCGCTGACCACGCCGGAGCGCACCGCGCGCACGATCCTGCGGGGCGTCGACCGGGGCAAGGCGCGGATTCTCGTCGGCCCCGACGGTCGGGTCGCCGCTGCGCTCCCGCGCCTGCTCGGCGTCTCCTACACGACGCTGCTCGCACGCGGTTCGCGCGTGACGGCGCGTCGGCGCACCACGAATTCACCGTCCGACGAGGAGAGGAACCCGCTGTGACACTGCGGATCGTGCAATGGACCACCGGAAACGTCGGACGGGCGGCACTGGGGTCGATCGTCGAACGCGACGACATGGAGCTGGTCGGGCTGTACGCCTTCAGCGCCGACAAGGTGGGGCGGGACGCCGGTGACCTGGCTCGCCTCGGCAGAACCCTCGGCGTCGCGGCCACCGACGACATCGACGCGATCATCGCGCTGCGGCCGGACTGCGTCTCCTATATGCCGCTCTACCCCGACGTCGAGCACCTGAGCAGGCTGCTCGAGGCCGGAATCAATATCGTCACCACCGCGGAGTTCATGACCGGCGCCGCACTGGGCGCCGAGTCCCGCGCCCGCCTGGAGCGGGCCGCCGCAGCCGGCGGCGCGAGCCTGTTCGGCAGCGGGGTGAATCCCGGGTGGATCGAGTATGTGGCCGCGGCCGCCTCCGGGGTGACGCGCGATCTGCGCTCGCTGCGCGTGATCGAGCAGTTCGACGTGACCATCTTGTCCGCGGACGGGAACCAGGACGATTTCGGCTGGGGCCGCCCGGCGGGTGACCCCGGCCACGCCGACGACGTCGCGGCGGGTGTCGCCGAATTCCGCGATGCCGTCGAGGTGGCGGCGCGGGTACTCGGCGTCGAGCTGGACGAGATCCGCTACGACGTCGAATTCGCGCACGCCACCGAGGAGCTGACGGTCGCCGCGCGCACGGTCACCGCGGGGACCGTGGCGGGCATCGAGATCACCTGGTCCGGTATCGCCGACGGCGCCGCGGTGATCGAGCTGGTCGCCCGCTGGACGCTCGGCACGAAGATCGAGCCCCCGTGGACCACCGACATGGGCTACACCGTCGAGGTCAACGCCGACCCGCGCGTGATCATGCGGATCGACTTCCTGCCCGCGGATATCGAGCGGATCACCGCCGAGGGCATGGCGCTGATGGGCACCGTCCTGACCGCCTCGCCCGCGATCAACGCCATCCCGGCGGTCGTGGCCGCTGCCCCCGGCATCGTCACCTACGCCGACCTGCCGCCGATCACGGCCAACCTCGCCGGAAGGTAGGCCGTGACCGAAACCGCGGTGCCCTTCCAGGCGACGCCGTTCCGGCAGGCCACGTGCACCTGCGGCACCGGGAGATCGCCGCCGAGATCGCGGCGCTCGCCGAACACAGCGGCACCGAGCGCTTTCCGCTCCGGCGGGGACCGCACCGCCCGCACCGCGGGCGAGACAGTTTCACCGATTCCAGCAACGAGGCAGGCGAGACCATGCGCAGAGTAGTTCAGTTCTCCACCGGAAACGTCGGGCGGCATTCGCTGCGGGCGATCATCGGCCGCCCCGACCTGGAGCTGGCCGGGGTGCACGCCGCGAGCCCGGCCAAGATCGGGTGCGACGCCGCCGAGCTGTGCGGGTGGGACGAGCCCACCGGGGTGCTCGCCACCGACGACGTCGAGGCGCTGCTCGCACTGAAACCGGACTGCGTCGTGTACACCGCGCTCGCCGAGACCAGGCCGGTGGAGGCGATCGAGCAGCTGTCGGCGATCCTCGCGGCCGGGATCAACGTGGTGGGGTCGTCGCTGGTGTGGATGGTCGCGCCGCGGCACGCCGAGGACTGGGTGCGCGAGCCGCTGGAAAAGGCGTGCGTGGCAGGCGGCTCCTCGCTCTACATCAACGGCGTCGACCCCGGCTACTCCGGTGACACGCTGGTGCACACCGCGCTGGGGCTGGTGACCAGGGCGGAGTCGGTCACCGTGCAGGAGATCTTCGACTACGGCAACTACGACGACGCCGAATTCACCGGCGCCGCGATGGGATTCGGTGTGACCGAGGATGCCGAGCTGCCGCCGCTGTACCTGCCCGGGGTGGTGCAGTCCATGTGGGGCGGGCAGGTGCGCAGCCTGGCCGCGGCGCTCGGGATCACCCTGGACGAGGTCGGGCAGCGCACCGAGCGGTGGTTCACCTCGGAGCGCATCGAGTGCACCATGATGACGGTGCAGCCCGGAGAGATGGCGGCGGTTCGGTTCGCCACCGAGGGGATGCTGAACGGCAAGCCGGTCATCACCATGGAGCATGTCAACCGGCTCACCCCGGCCGCCGCGCCGGACTGGGACTACCCGCCGGACGGGCACACCGGCGTGCACCGGGTGGTGGTGGAGGGTGATCCGCGGATCGAGATCAATACCCACGTCTCCCATCCGGTCCTCGACGCGACCGACGCGGGGTGCATCTCGACCGCGGCCCGGGTGGTCAATGCGATCGACTGGGTCTGCGCCGCCCCCGCCGGGCTGGTGTCGGTGGAGGACATCCCGCAGCCCGCGGTGCTCAGGGGGCTGCTGTGGTGATCGCCGGAGTCCGGGGGTGAACTCGGTCGCGGGCCGCGTCCAGCAGGGCCTTCCTGGTGGTGAGCTTGACGCGCGGGCGGCCGGTGGCGCTGCCCGCGGTCCGCTCGGCGGTGTCGATGGCCTGCCAGCCGGCGCGGTCGACGAAGCCGGGGCGGCGGGATTCCACCAGTTCGCGCAGTTCGGGCCGCCCGCGCGCGGGGGCGGCGAGTCTGCCCGCGGTGAAGTCGGCGACGAGCTGGTCGACCGTTTCCTCGGAGTCGACCCGGTTGGAGCCGATCACCCCGCGGGCGCCGCGCTTGATCCAGCCGCTGACATAGACCCCCGGTAGGGGCTCGCCGTCCGCGAGTACCCGGCCCCGCTCGTTGGGGACCACGCCGTCGCGGTCGTCGAAGGGCAGCGCGGGCACCGGCCTGCCCCGGTAGCCGATGGAGCGCAGCACCAACCCGGTTTCCAGGGTTTCGGTACGGTCGGTGGCCCCGGCGACGAGCTGCCCGTTCTCCTCGACGAGTTCGTTGTGCGCGAACTCGATCCCGCTGACGTGGTCGGTGCCGAGCACCGCGGTGGGGGAGGTGAGGAAGCGGAACACGATCCGCTTGTGCGCGGGGTCGCGCCGGGCCCGCGCGTACTCCTCGGCGAGCGTGTACTTCAGGCGTAGCGCGGGATCGATCGCCTCGGCATCCAGGTGCAGGTCATCTTCGGCGACCACCACGTCGATATTCGGCAGATGGGCGAGCGCCAGGAACTCCGGGGTGGTGTAGGCGGCCTGCAGCGGGCCGCGGCGGCCCAGGATCACGACCTCGCAAATATTGCTGGCGCGCAACGCTTCCAGCGCGTGGTCGGCGACATCGGTCCTGGCCAGCTCGTCCGGGTTCAGGGTGAGGATGCGGGCGATGTCGAGCGCCACATTGCCGTTGCCGACGACGACCGCGCGTTCGCCGGAGAGGTCGTAGCCGCGGTCGGCGTAGTCGGGGTGGCCGTTGTACCAGGCCACGAACTCCGTCGCGGAGACGCTGCCCGCCAGGTCCTCGCCGGGGATGCCGAGCCTGCGGTCGGTGGCCGCGCCGACGGCGTAGATCACGGCGTGGTGGTGCGCCAGCAGTTCCTCGTGCGTGATGTGCGTGCCGATCTCGACATCGAGGTAGTACTGCAGGGTGTCGCGGCGGAACGCCGACTCGAACATGGCCGACACCGTCTTGGTGCCCGCGTGATCCGGAGCCACCCCCGCGCGCACCAGCCCCCACGGTGTAGGCAGCCGATCGAACAGCTCGACCTGGGCATCGGCCCGCTGCAGGATGGCGTCCGCGGCGTAGCAGGCGGCCGGTCCCGCGCCGACGATCGCGACCCGCAGCGTCCCCAGCCCCCTCGGCACGCGGGCGGGCGCGGGGGCGGGCGTGAGTTCGGCCTCCAGCGGATGGCGCTCGAAGTACTCGGCGTTGATGTCCCGGTAGCGCTCCAGCGACGCGGTCAGCTCCTCGACGGCGAAGACCGCGTCCACCGGGCAGGCATCCGCGCACGCGCCACAGTCGATGCAGGTGTCGGGGTCGATGTGCAGCATCTCGGCGGTGGCGAACTCCGGCTGCCCCGGGGTGGGGCGGATGCAGTCGACCGGGCACTCGGCGACGCAGCTCGCGTCGTTGCAGCACCGCTGGGTGATGACATAGGCCATGCGCACGATCCTCGGGTCGGTTCCGACAAATACTGTAACCTTAACAGTAAGGCTTTCTGCTAGGATCGTGCTCCGGTGCTCGTTCGAGGAGGCGGTCGATGAAGACCAAGGGTGCGCTGATCTGGGATTTTCATCAACCGTGGTCGATCGAGGAGATCGAGATCGGGGAGCCGCGCCGGGGCGAGGTGAAGATCCGGATGGCGGCCGCCGGGCTCTGCCACTCCGATCACCACCTGGTGACCGGCGACATCCCGATGGCGTCCTTTCCGATCCTGGGCGGGCACGAGGGCGCCGGTGTCGTCGTCGAGGTCGGCGCGGGGGTGGACGACATCGCGGTCGGCGATCATGTGGCGCTGTCGTTCATCCCGGCCTGCGGCCGATGTCCGTCCTGCCGGGCGGGCCGGACGAATCTGTGCGACCTCGGGGCCGGGTTGCTGGCCGGGGCCTCGGTCTCCGACGGATCCTTCCGGGTGCGGGCGCGCGGACAGGACGTGTATCCGATGTCGCTGCTCGGCACCTTCTCGCCGTACCTGGTGGTGCACCGCAGTTCCGTGGTGAAGATCGATCCGGAGATTCCGTTCGAGGTCGCCTGCCTGCTGAGCTGCGGGGTGACAACGGGATTCGGCGCGGTGGCGCGGTCGGCGGAGGTGCGGCCGGGTGAGGATGTCGCGGTGATCGGGATCGGTGGTCTCGGGGCATCGGCGGTCCAGGCGGCGGCGCTGGCCGGGGCCAGGTACGTCTTCGCGATCGATCCGGTGCCCTGGAAGCGCGAGCAGGCCCTGCACTTCGGCGCGACCCACGCCTACCCCGACGTCACCGCCGCGCTGGCCGCCGTTCCCGAGCTGACGGCGGGCGGGATGGCGGCGAAGGTGATCGTCACCGTCGGCCGCATGGATGGCCGGGACCTGGACATGTACCTGGCGCTCACCGCGAAGGCGGGCACCTGCGTGGTCGTGGCCATGGGCGGCGTCCTCGAATCCGAGACCACCCTGAATCTCTCGATGCTGACCCTGTTCCAGAAGAACGTCCAGGGCACGATCTTCGGCGCGGGCAATCCGCAGCACGATATTCCCCGGCTGCTGGCGCTCTACCGGGCGGGGAGGCTCAACCTCGACGACATGGTGACCCGCACCTACCGGCTGGAAGACGTCAACGACGGCTACCGCGACATGTTGGAAGGCCGCAATATTCGAGGGGTGATCACGTTCACCGACGCCGATCGGTGAAGCGCGACCTACCGAAAGGTCGACAGAAAGCTCGACAACATGGGACTGTTCCGGCCGTCGTCGACGGCGATCATCGGCGCGGGCATCGCCGGGCTGACCGCGGGAAAGATGCTGACCGACTACGGCGTCCCGTACACCTGCTTCGAGGCCTCCGACCGTATCGGGGGCAACTGGGCGTTCGGGAACCCGAACGGGAGTTCCAGCGCCTATCGGTCGCTGCACATCGACACCTCGAAGTATCAGTTGTCCTTTCGCGACTTCCCGATGCCGGAGTCGTACCCGGACTTCCCGCACCACACCCTGATCAAGCGGTACCTCGACGACTACGCCGAATCGTTCGACCTGCTCGACCGCATCGCCTTCGACACCGCGGTGGTCCGCGCCGAGCACCGCGAGGATGGCGGCTGGACGCTGCACCTCGGCGACGGCACCCGGCACGAGGCCGAATTCCTGGTGGTCGCCAACGGCCACCACTGGGATCCGCGCTTCCCGGACTTTCCCGGGCACTTCGACGGCGAGGTGATCCACTCGCACGCCTACATCGACCCCGCCCACCCGCTTGAGCTGCGCGACAAACGGATCCTGGTGGTCGGCCTCGGCAACAGCGCCGCCGACATCACCGTGGAGCTGTCGTCCCGCTTCCTCGGCAACACGGTTCACCTCTCCACCCGCTCCGGGTCGTGGATCGTGCCGAAGTACCTGGCGGGGCGGCCGGTGGACAAGTACGGCGCGGCGCTGCCCTTCGTCCCGCGCCCGGTCTACCGTGCCGCGGTGAACGCCTTCGCGGAGTTCATCTCGGGCAACCCCGAGCGCTGGGGGCTGCCGCGCCCGCAGCACCGGTTCCTGGACGCGCACGGCACCCAATCGGTGGAGCTGCCGCTGCGGCTCGGCTCCGGCGACGTGCTGCCGAAGCCGAACATCAGCAGGCTGGACGGCACGCGGGTCTGCTTCGAGGACGGCAGCAGCGCCGAGATCGACGTCATCGTCTACGCCACCGGGTACAACATCACCTTCCCGTTCTTCGACCCGGAGTTCCTCGGCGCGCCGGGCAACCGCATCCGGCTCTACAAGCGAATCCTGCGGCCCGGCACCCCGGACCTGGCCTTCGCCGGGCTCGCGCAGTCGGTGCCGACGCTGTTCCCCTTCGTGGAGTGCCAGGCCCGGCTGATCGCCGCCTACGCGGCCGGCGAGTACCTGCCGCCGGAGGTAGCCGAGATGGAGCGGATCATCACCGAGGACGAGCAGCGCTACCTCGGGCACGTGCTCGACCGGCCGCGCCACACCCAGCAGGTCGAGTTCTTCCCCTATGAGCGGCAGCTGCGCCGCGCGGAGCTGCCGGAGGGCAGGCGCCGCGCGCAGGCGGCCGCGCGGGAGCCGATGGGCTGATGGCGACCACGACCTCCGAGCCGGCCGGGGTGCTCGGCACCCGCCGCCCCACCGGGGGTGGCAGGCACGGCGCGAGCCCGGACACCGAGGGGTGTCCGGGCTCGCGCGGTTCGGGTGCTACTTGACCGTGTTCTGCGCGGTGGCGGCGGCGATCTGCGCCTGGAAGGCCGCCAGCTTCTCCGTGGAGGAGGTCTGCTGGTGGCTGCGCGCCTTGATGCTGACGTCGTGGCCCGCCGAAGCGGCGCGTAGCGCGCCGACCGTTGCCTTCTCCCGCGGGACGTGCTTGAACGGGTCGAAGGAGTACCACTTCATGGCGTTCAGGTGCGTCATCTTGTCGGTCTCCTCGTCCGTGACGCCCTCCGCCGCGAAGACGCCGCTGAGCTCCTCCGGCGCGCCCGGCCACATGGAGTCGCTGTGCGGGTAGTCCATCTCCCACGCGATGTTGTCGATCCCGATCTCGTGCCGCAGCCTGACCCCGATCGGGTCGCTGATGAAGCAGGTCAGGAAGTGGTCGCGGAACACCTCGCTGGGCAGCTTGCCGCCGAAGTTCTGCTCGGTCCAGGTGGAGTGCATGTCGTAGGTGCGGTCGATGCGCTCGAGGAAGTAGGGGATCCAGCCGGTGCCGCCCTCGGAGAGCCCGATCTTGAGGTCCTTGTAGTCCTTGATCGGGCGCGACCACAGCAGATCCGCCGCCGCGGAGACGATATTGAGCGGCTGCAGGGTGATCATGACGTCCGGCGGGGAGTCCGAGGCCGGGATGGAGAGCCTGCCCGAGGAGCCGATGTGGACGTTGAGCACCGTGTTGGTGTCGACGAGTGCCTCCCACAGCGGCTTCCAGTGCTCGTGGTGGAAGCTCGGGTAGCCCAGCGCCGCCGGGTTCTCGGTGAAGGTGAGCGAGTGCACACCCTTCTTCGCGACCCGGCGCACCTCGGCGGCGCAGAGCTCGGCGTCCCAGATCACCGGCAGCGCCATCGGGATGAAGCGGCCGGGGTAGGCGCCGCACCACTCGTCGATATGCCAGTCGTTGTAGGCCCGCACCAGCGCCAGTGAGAAGTCCGAGTCCTCGGTGGCGAAGAGCCGCGCGGCGAAGCCGGGGAAGGAGGGGAAGTTCATCTGCGCCAGCACGCCGCCGGCGTTCATGTCCTTGACCCGCTCGTCGACGTTGTAGCAGCCGGGGCGGATCTCGTCCAGCCCCTCGGGCTCGAGGCCGTACTCCTCCTTGGGACGGCCGGCCACAGCGTTGAGCGCGACGTTCGGGATGACGCGGTCGCGGAACTTCCACATGTCCGCGCCGTTGTCCATGTGCACCAGCCGCGGCGCGTCGTCGGCGTACTTCGCGGGCAGGTGGTTCGCGAACATATCGGGCGGTTCGATGATGTGATCGTCGACGCTGATCAGGATCATGTCGTTCTTGTCCACGGTTTGCTCCTTCACACGGTGGCCGCGGCGGGCGCTGCCTGCGCTGCCGGGTCGGGATTCTCGATCGGCAGACCCATGAACCTGCGGGCGTTGTCGCCCATGAAGTCCCAGGTCCGCCTGGTGTCCATGCCCTCGGCGTACTTCCAGTAGCCCTTGGGCTCGGGCAGCCCCTCCGGATGCGGGTAGTCCGAGCCGAACATCACCCGGTCCCAGCCGACGGTCTCGACCACATCGGCCACCGAGCCCTCCCAGAACGGGCTCACCCAGATATTGCGCCGGAACACCTCCAGCGGGTCCTCCGGGAAGTTCTGCGGCATCTTCTTGGTGAGATCGCGAAGGTCGTGGAAGAGCGGGTGGATCCACGAGCTGCCGTTCTCCACGCTGGCGATGCGCAGCTTCGGGAACCGGGTCAGGGTGCCGTGGCAGATCAGGCTGCCGATCATGTCGGAGATCTCGCGGTGCCCGAGCGCGAGCCAGCGGAACGAGCTCATCGCCATGAAGTTCTTGGTGGCGGGCGGCTCCCACTTGTTCACGTACTCGTCGAGCGGGGGCTGGCTGGCGTGCAGCACGATCGGCAGGTTCGCGCTCTCCACGTCGCGCCAGAACGGGTCGAACTCGGGCAGTGCGGGCGAGCGCCAGCCATTGATGCCCTTGACCGGCGCGGGTTTGATCAGCGCGACCTTCGCGCCGTTGGCGAGGATGTACTCGAGTTCGCGGCGCGCCCCGTCCACCTCGGCGCAGTTGATGATCGGCGTGCTGAAGACGCGGTCCTGGTAGGCGTAGGTCCAGTGCTCGAGCATCCAGCGATTGAGCGCGTGGATGATCGCCAGGTTGAGCTGCGGGTCATCGGCCGCGGAGTGCTCGACCAGGCTGGCCAGGGTCGGGTAGTTCAACGTCTCGCGGACGCCCTGCCGGTCCAGTTCGGCGATCCGGTCCTCGGGGTTGCGGGTGGCGGCCGGCGCATCGATGGCGGCGCCCTGCATCTCCCGCAGGGTGAGGCCCTCGGTGTTCTCGCCGGCGAAGAACTTCTCGTGCGCGCCCGGCGCGGCCACCCGGTCGAAGGTCGGGTTCGGGATGAAGTCGGTGATCCGGCCGTTGATCGCGAGCCGGGTGTGCCGCCCGATCTGCACGTACTGGACGGCCTGACGGTACTGCTCAGGCAGGAACTGGGTGAGCGCGTCCGCCGTCTCGTACATGTGCGCGTCGGCGTCGAAGATCGGGATCTCCGCGGGGTGTGGCATGTCGTGTTCCTCCTGAGCTATTTCGCGACGAACCTGGTCGTGTCGAGGATCAGCACCACCCGATCGTCGACATCCGGGGGCGGGCCGCCGTCGGTGTCGCCGTAGCGCTCACCCAGCTCCGCGTAGAACTTGCCGTCCTGATCGCCCTCGACGGTGACCAGCCAGCCGCGGGTCTCCAATATCCGCGCGGGTGCCTCCGGATCGGTGATCAGGAACGAGTAGTTCGGATTCGCCTGCAGGCTGGTGAATTTCCGGCGCGGAATGGTGTGGCTCATCCGCAGATGGGCACCGTCCCAGGTGAATCGCATGGGCGACTGGTCCGGCGTGCCGTCCGGCGCGACGGTGGCGAGCACACCGACGATCGGGCGGTGCAGAAGATCCTCCAGATCGGAGGGGATTCGCGAGTTCATGGCTCCACCTCGTAGCAATTACCGTTGACCTTACCGTAAGGTACCATCCGACTGGAAGACGGCGGGTGCGAGGAGGTCGGGAATGCCGGAGGTTCGCCGGGAGCCGATCCCGCCGCACGCCCGAAGGGCGGCGCTCGCCGGGTTCGTCGGAACCTTCATCGAGTACTACGACTTCGCGCTCTACGGGGTGCTGGCCGTGTACTTCGCGCCGCTGTTCTTCCCCGCCGCGAGCGATGCGGCATCGCTGCTGGTGGGGCTGGCGGTATTCGGCGCCGGGTTCGTCGCCCGGCCGATCGGCGGCATCGTGTTCGGCCGGATGGGCGATCGGCGCGGCAGGCGCACCGCGCTGCTGGCGACCGTCGTGCTGATGGGCGTCTGCTCGACGCTGATCGGCCTGCTGCCGACCTACGGCACCATCGGCCTGCTCGCCCCGATCGCACTCGTGCTGCTCCGGATCGGCCAGGGGCTCTCGGCCGGTGCCGAGATGCTCGGGTCGGTGACCTTCGCGCTGGAATCGGCGCCCGCCTCGCGGCGCACCTTCCTGGCCTCGCTCACGCCCTACGGCGCCGGGCTCGGCGGATCCAGCGGCGCCGTGCTGGCGGCGGTGCTCAGTACCTTCGCCTCCGCCGATTTCATGGCCGATCACGGCTGGCGCATCCCGTTCCTGGTCGCGGCCCCGCTCACGCTGGTGGCGCTGATCATCCGGCGGCGCGTCGAGGACTCCCCGGAGTTCATCCGGCTGGTGCGCGCCGGCGAGATCGCGAGATCCCCGCTGCGCACCGTGCTCGCCGGGTACCGGCGGCCGCTGCTGCTCGCCGGGGCGATCGCGATCGGGGTGAACGGCGCGGCCGGGGTGGCCCAGTGGTTCGCGGTGTACCTGGCAGGCAACCGCGACCTGCCGACCGGCCCGGTGCTCGCCGCCTACTCGACCGCGATGGTGCTCGGCGCGCTGTGGACCCCGCTGTGGGGCAGGCTCGCCGACCGGGTCGGGCAGCGGGAATTGCTGACCGCGATCCTGGCCGGCTTCGTCCTGGTCGCCGGGCCGGTCTTCTGGCTGCTGTCGACGACGGAGAACCCGGTGCTGCTCGCGCTGGGCATGACCGTCTACCTGACGCTGACCAACGCCGTCATGGCCCCGGGGTTCGGGCTGATCGCCGAGCTCTTCCCCGCGCCGGTGCGCTACACCGGCGCCAACCTCGGCCAGAACATCGGCACCGTGCTCGGCGGCGGCACCGCGCCGCTGGTGTGCGGCGCGCTGCTGCTCGCCACCGGCTCCGCGGCGGGGCCGGTGCTGTGGATCGTCGCCGTGAGCGCGATCGCGCTCACGGCGCTCGCGGTGCTGCGGGCGGCGACCGCCCGCGACTCACGGACAGCCCGATAACCCGAATGGAGACACACGATGCCGAGAATGATCGCACCGGAGATCTCGACCTGGCCGGAGGAGGAGTTCGCGCTGGTCGGCGGTGCCTGCGCCGACTGCTCGGCCACCGTCTTCCCGCTGCAGGAGCTCTGCCCGCGCTGTAGCAGGCCCGCGGTCGAGCGGATCACGCTGCCGCGCAGCGGAACCCTGGTGGCCTGGACCACCCAGGGCTTCCTGCCCGGCGCGCCCTACCTCGGCGACGAGACGCCGCAGACCTTCGTGCCGTTCGGGGTCGGGCTGGTGCAGCTCGGGGACGTGATCCGGGTCGAGGGCAGGCTCACCGAGAACGACCCGGAGAAGCTGACCTTCGGCATGGAGGTCGCGCTGACCGCCGTCCCGCTCGGCACCGACCACGAGGGCGAGCAGGTGCTCACCTTCGCCTTCCAGCCGCTCTGACAGAGGAGAACCCCATGACCAACGATGTGGCGATCATCGGCATCGGCATGCACCCGTTCGGCCGGTTCGAGGGCAAGACGGCCATGCAGATGGGCACCGACGCGATCCGCGCGGCCCTGGCCGACGCCGGGCTGGAGTGGCGCGACATCCAGTTCGCCGTCGGCGGCAGCTGGGAGGTGGCGAACCCGGACGCGATCGTGAGCCTGATGGGGCTCACCGGCATTCCGTTCACCAACGTCTTCAACGCCTGTGCCACCTCCGCGAGCGCGACCGAGGCCGTCGCCGACGCCATCCGGCTCGGCAAGTACGACATCGGGATCGCGATCGGGATGGACAAGCACCCGCGCGGCGCCTTCACCGTCGACCCGACCCTGGTCGGGATGCCGAAGTGGTACGGCGAGAACGGCCAGTACCTGACCACGCAGTTCTTCGGCATGAAGGCCAACAGGTACCTGCACGAGCACGGGATCTCGCAGCGCACCCTGGCGAAGGTGGCCGCGAAGAACTACCGCAACGGCGCGCTGAACCCGAATGCCTTCCGCCGCAAGCCGGTCGCCGAGGACGACATCCTGGCCGCGCCGATGCTGAACTACCCGCTGACGCACTACATGTTCTGCGCGCCGGACGAGGGCGCCGCCGCGGTGATCATGTGCCGGGCCGACCTCGCGCACCGCTTCACCGCCAAGCCGGTCTACGTCCGCGCGGTCGAGATCCGGACCAGGAAGTACGGCGCCTACGAGGTGAACACCACCTACGCGCCGGTGGACGAGGACGTCGCGCCCTCGGTGTACGCGGCCCGCGCGGCCTTCGAAGCCGCGGGGATCGCGCCGTCCGATATCGACGTCGCGCAGTTGCAGGACACCGACGCTGGTGCCGAGGTGATCCACATGGCCGAGACCGGGCTGTGCGCGCACGGTGACCAGGAGAAGCTGATCGCCGAGGGCGCCACCGAGATCACCGGCTCGCTGCCGGTGAACACCGACGGCGGGCTCATCGCCAACGGCGAGCCGATCGGCGCCTCCGGCATGCGGCAGCTGCACGAGCTGGTGCTGCAGCTGCGCGGGACGGCGGGGGAGCGGCAGGTGGCGGGTGAGCCGAAGGCCGGCCTCGCGCTGCTCTACGGCGCGCCCGGCACCGCGGGCGCCACGATCGTCACCACCTGATGGGGAGCGAGAGCCGGTCGCTGGCCGGCCGGACGCTGATCATGTCCGGTGGCAGCCGCGGGATCGGGCTGGCGATCGCGCTGCGGGCCGCCGCCGACGGCGCGAACATCACCCTGATCGCGAAGACCGGCGAGCCGCATCCGAAGCTGCCCGGCACCATCCACACCGCCGCGGCGGAGCTGGAGCGGGCGGGCGGGCAGGTGCTGCCGGTGGTCGGCGACATCCGCGACGACGACACCGTCGCGGCGGCGGTCGAGGCGACGGTCGAGCGGTTCGGCGGGATCGACCTGGTGGTGAACAACGCCTCCGCCATCGATCTCGCAGGCACCGAGGACGTGCCGATGAAGCGCTACGACCTCATGCAGGACATCAACTGCCGCGGCACCTTCCTGCTGTCCAAGCTCGCGATCCCGGCGCTGCGGAAGTCCGCTGCCGCCGGGCGCGACCCGCAGGTGCTCACGCTGTCCCCGCCGCTGAACCTCGACCCGCGCTGGGCGGGCTCGTGCCTCGCCTACACCATCGCCAAATACGGGATGTCGCTGACGACGCTCGGCCTGGCGGAGGAGTTGCGCGGCGACGGGATCGGCATCAACTCGCTGTGGCCGCGCACCACGATCGGCACCGCCGCCATCCGCAACCGGCCCGGTGGCGAGGAACGGTTCGCCGCCTCGCGCACCCCCGAGATCTGCGCCGACGCCGCCTATCTCGTGCTCACCGCCCCGGCAACGACCACCGGCAATTTCTTCCTCGACGAGGAGGTGCTGCGCGCGCACGGTGTCACCGACTTGGATCGCTACCGGGTCACCCCGGGTGACGGCCCGCTTACCGAGGACATGTTCCTGTGAGCGTGCTGCTGCGCTCCGACCGGGACGGGGTGCGCACGCTCACCCTGAACCGGCCGGAGCGGCGCAATGCCCTGAACCCGGAGCTGTGGGCGGCGCTGGCCGACGCGCTTCGGGAGGTCGCGCGTGATCGGACGGTGCGCGCGCTGGTGCTGACCGGGTCCGGCGGCGCCTTCTGCGCGGGTGCCGACGTGGTGAACAGCGACCCGTACGCGGCGCCGTTCGAGAAGTTGCGGGCGATCACCGACGTGGCGCAGCAGCTGCACGACCTGCCGATCCCGACCGTTGCGAAGGTGCGCGGCGCCGCCGTCGGCGCGGGCTGGAATCTCGCGCTCGGCTGCGACTTCGTCATCGCCACCCCGGAGGCGCGGTTCTCGCAGATCTTCGCCCAGCGCGGGCTCTCCCTCGACTGCGGTGGCTCCTGGCTGCTGCCGAAGCTCGTCGGGCTGCAACAGGCCAAGCGGCTGGCGTTGCTGGCCGAGACCATCGACGCCGCTGCGGCGCACGCCCTCGGGCTGGTCACCTGGCTCACGCCGGAGGACGAGATCGACGCCTTCACCGACGCCACCGCCGCACGGCTGGCCGCCGGGCCGCCGGTGGCACTCGCGCAGATCAAGGGGCTGCTCAACGAGGGGGCTGATCGGAGCATGCGGGAGGCGCTGGCCGGGGAGGCGCGCGCCCAGTCCGTCGCCTTCGCCACCGCCGACGTGCCGGAGGCGTACGCGGCGTTCCGGGAGAAGCGTGAGCCGGTGTTCACCGGGGAGTGGAACGTGCGCAGGCCCGAGTCCGGGGGGTGAGCGGCGGCCGGCCCGGCTCCGGTGCATCGGGATCCGGTTCCGTGGCCGGACCCGCCGGTCCGGACTCTCGGCCCGGGCCACGGGCCACGGGCCACGGTCCGCGGCCTATCGAGCCGGAAGGTCGGTCCTTTCGGCAGCGGTCTCGGCGCCGGTGACGGTGGCGGAGTCACCCGCCCGGTAGGCCGCGACGATCGGGGCGAGCTCGTCGGCGGTCGCGCCGTGCAGGATGACCCGATCCGCGCCGTGCTCGAATTCGGCGCGGACTCGGGCCGCACACTCCTCGGGGGTGCCGGTGGCGGCGCTCTCGGTCCAGGACGCCGGAAGCAGCTCCTCGATGTGCCGCAGCTGCTCGTCGGTGGCGACCCGGTCGATGGCGCCGGGGATGGACTGCACCACCGGATCGGCGCGGAATCGCTGGAGCACGGCCGGATCCCAGTCGTTGGTGCGCACCATGAGGTCGCCGTAGCCCTGCAGGTAGGTGGCGAGCCGCCCGACCAGCCGTGCGCGCCGCACCTCCTCGGGGAGGTGGTCGCCGATGGTCGCCAGGCACGACCACACCCGGACCGCGCCGGGGTCGCGGCCGGCGTCGGCGGCCGCGCGCTTCACGGTGTCCGAACACCTGCGTAGCGTCTCGGGCCCGAAGTAGGTGTGCAGCAGAATTCATCGAAGGCCCGCCCGCCCAGCGCGAGGCTATTCGGACCGAAGGCGACCAGCCCGAGCGGAATCTCCTCCCGGAAGTCGCCGTCCAGGTAGAGCGTCCGGTACTGCCCGAGCGGACCGTCGTAGTCGCTGATCACGCCGCCGCTCCAGAGCGTGCGCATGACCCGCGCGAACTCCTCCATCTGCGCCGTCGTCACCGACGGAATGCCGAACAGGTCGTACAGCCCCGGCACGCCGCGGCCGATCCCGAGGGTGAACCGCCCGCCGGAGAGCCGGTGCAGGGTGGTCGCCCAGGAGGCGGTGATCAGCGGGTGGCGGGTGTTGTGGTTGGTCGCGGCGGTGGCGACGCGCAGCCGGGTGGTGGCCGCGCAGGCGGCGGTGCTGAGCGTGGCCGCCTCCTTGATGTTCCAGCGCTCGGAGACGAAGGCGGTGCCGAAGCCGAGCTCCTCGCCGCGCCTGGCTTCGTCGAGGATGCCCGCGGGCCCGGCGCCACCCGCGCCGGGCAGCAGGTAGTAGCCGAGTTCGTCGAGGATGCGGGTCATGGTGTGCTCCGGGGAGGTCAGGTGAAATCGGAGCCGCCGTCGACATTCACGTCGGCGCCGGTGGTGTAGGAATTGCGCCGGGACGCGAGGAAGGTGGCCACCGGGGCGATCTCCTCGGGGCGTCCGGCGCGCGGCATGTGCGCGGGGTGGCCGAAGTGCTCGCCGATCGCCCGCATGAGCTCGTACGGGTCATCGGTGTGCACGCCCGCCGAGCGCGCCCAATCGAGCAGCGCGGGCGTCACGAAGGTGCCCGGCGAGACCACGTTGACCAGGATCTCCTCCGGCGCCAGCAGCAGCGACAGATTCTTGGAGATGCTGGTGACCATGGCCTTGGCGGCGGTGTAGGCCACCAGGTTCACGCTCTGGCGCTGGGTGGAGTGCGCGGAGAAGTTGACGATGCGCGCCCACTCGGCACGGCGCAGCAGCGGCAGCGCGGCCTGGACGCAGTGCACCATGGGCATGGCGCCGTAGTCGACCGCCTCGCGCCAGCTCGCCGGGGTCAGCGTGTCGAAGCTGCCCTGCACATTCGGGCCCGCGGTGTTGATCAGGGCATTGAGCGCGCCGTCCCAGCGCTCGCCCAGCTCGTCGAAGACGCGGCGCACGGCGGCGGGATCGCCGGCGTCGGCGGCGATTCCGACCGCGTCCGGGCTGCCGCGCTCGGCCAGGTCGCGCGCGGCGGCGGCCACGTCCGCGGCGGTGCGGCCGACGACCGCGACCCGGGCGCCCTCCTCGGCCAGGCACTGCGCGGTGGCCAGCCCCATGCCGCGGCTGCCGCCCACCACGACCGCGGTCGCATCCTTCAGTCCGAGATCCACAGGTGCGGTTCCTTTCTACGTGGTCGCGTCCGCGGCGCGGACGAGGTCGAGGGTGCCGAGTTCGCGGATCGCCCGGCAACTGCGGCGCAGCATCACCCGGAAAAGGTCGTCGCCGCGGTCGGTGGTGGCGGCGAAGGCGGCACCGAGCGCGATGATCAGCGGCCCCTGCAGCATGCCGAGGCGGTAGTCGGCCAGGCAGGTCTCCAGGTCGTAGCCGCGCACGCCGTGCCGGAGCAGCTCGGCGTGGTAGGCCGCGACCAGGCGCTGCTCGGCGTCGGCGCGCAGCTCGGGGTCCAGGCAGGTGCCGATGAAGTAGGCGAGGTCGCGGGCGGGCAGCCCGACGCCGAGGGTCTGCCAGTCGACGACGAAGAGCCGGTCGACGTCGAAGAGCAGGTTGTCCAGGCGGAAGTCGCCGTGCATGAGTGCGTAGCGGCCGGTGTCGGTGCGCAGCCACGGCCCCATGAGTTCGAGCGCGAGCCGCAGCGTCTCCCGATCGGTGTCGTCGAGGAAGGGGCCGAAGCGCTCGAGAATCGCGGGCGCGATCATCTCGACGACCTGGCCGAGCCCGCCCGCCGCGTCCGTGTCGCGCGGCTTGGGCATGGAGCCGACGGGCAGTTCGAGCCAGGACGCATCGCACCAGGTGGGCCCGTGCAGCCCGGCCAGCGCGGTCACCGCGCGCCGTGCGATCTCCTCGTCGCAGCCGGCGACCTGGTCACCCTGCTGTGCGGGGTCGAGATCGTCGAGCAGCAGCACGTACTCGGAGCCGTCGGCGTTGACCGCGCTGTGGTGACATCGCGGCACCGGCACCCTGGTCCGGTGCGCCACCCCGGCGTAGAACTCCACTTCGGCGAGGTAGCCGAGGGTGACCCCGGCGCGCACGGTGTCGTCCTGCGCGGGCAGCTTCGCCACCAGGGTGCGCGGGTGCGCGCCCGCGGCCGGGTAGTCGACGGCCAGCCGGTAGGTGGCGCCGGTCTGGCCGGTGCCGATGGGGGTGACGACCACGCGGTCGACGGCGACCGGGGTGGCGCCGCCGCCGAGCGCCGCGCCGAGCCAGCTCGGCGTCAGGTCATCGGGGCCGTGCGGGATGGCTGGGGTCACGATCGTCCTCCAAGACTGCACTGTAATGGCAACGGTACAACTTACCGTTCCTTCGTGGTTTGCGGGCTCGGTTCGATTAGGGCGGTCTATAGTTAGCTCAACGGTAAGTAGGACTGTGTGCTCTCCGCGGAGATGAGCTGCACCACGGCGCCTTCATGGCCTCGACCGCGCTGCTGCCGACGATCTTCGTCGCGCTGCCCATCGGGGTGACGCTCTCCATCCAGTTCGGGCTGCTGGCCGGGCAGGTCGGCGCCACCTCGCTGCCGGTGCGGCCAGCGGGCTCGCCGTCATCCGGCAGGGCGCCCCGATGGTGGTGGCGCCGACCTGCCCGGCGATCTGCGCCGACCTGGGCTCGCGCAAGATCCGCGAGGAGCTCGTCGCCAGGTGCTGACCCTGGTCAACGCCGTTGTCTACGGCGCCATCGTCGCGGTGGCCTGCGAAAAGGGGCTCACCACGCGGGGCGGCCCGGCCGGGGTCGCCAATGCGGTGAACTCCATAGTGGTGCCCTCGATCCTGCTGCTGATGGCGGTGAACGTGCTCTTCACCCAGCTCTACATGGCCTTCTCCCCGCGGCAGGGGCTGTGATGGCGGCACCTTACCGGCCGTGCGGGTGGTCGCGGGGACTCCGGTGATGTTCCGGCACTACCGCGGGAAGTTCATGAAGATCTGAAGTTGCAGGAGCGGCTGAACGGGGCGGGGCGATGAGCCGGGCGGCCGCCGATCTCCCGGCCCGCGCACTGCTCGCCATGGTGCCGACCCGGCCGCCGAGACCCTCACCGTCCGGGTGCGGCTCGCCGAATCCGGCGGGCTGCTGCCCGGCCGGGAGGTGACGCTGCGCGGCTTCCCGATCGGGAAGGTCGAGGCGCTCCACCCCGAGCGCGGCGGGGTCGTCGCCGAGGCCGAGATCGATGCCGCGCAGCCGATTCCAGACGACGGCGCCGTCCAGGTCGCCGACCTCTCCACCGCGGGCGAGCAGTACCTGGACTTCCGGCCCACCCGCTCGTCCGGGCCCTACCTGCGTGACGGCGCGGTGATCGGCCCCGAGCGAACCTCGGCCCCGGTGCCGCTGCGGCGGCTGCTCGGCACCCTCGATTCCACGCTGGCGCAAGTGGATCTGCGCTGCTTGGAGGCCGTGGTCGCCGAACTGGGCGCGGGCCCGGAGGCGCCGGGCAAGCTGGGTGACATCGTGCGGGGCGGGATCTGCCTGGTGTCGACGCTCGATTCGGTGCTGCCGCAGACAGTCGCGCTCATCCGCGATACCGCCGTGGTCTCGTCCACGGTGGCGGGCGGCACCGACGAGCTGCGCGCGCTCGCCGCCGACACCGCGCAGACCATGCGCGGTGCCGAGGCCGAGACCGGCGGCTACCTCCGGCTGCTCGACACCGCGCCGGGCACGCCGGCCGCGGTGGACGTGGTGCTGGCCGACAACGGGCCCTCGATCGTCGGGCTGCTCACCGGGCTCGCCACGCTGGCGGAGGTGACCAACTCCCGGGTGCCCGCGCTGCAGGAGTTCTTCTTCCCGGCCCAGCGCGCCGGTTCCGCGCTCGACGCGCTCTCGGTGGTGATGCGCGACGGCGGGATCTGGGGGCTGGTGAACCTCTACCCCCGCTACTCCTGCGACTACGGCGTCGCCCGGCACGCGCCCTCGGTGCCCGACTACGCCGAGCCCTACCTCTACACCGGCTGCCCGGCGCACGACCCCTCGATCCTGGTGCGCGGCGTGGACAATGCCCCGCGCCCGCCCGGCGAGCCGATCCCGGCCTCGCCCCGCCCGGCGCCGACCCGAACGCCACCACCGGCGCCGTCCCGACCGGCCCCTCGACCATCTCGCTGCCGATCGACGACACCCGCGACACCGTCCAGCCGCCTCGCTGAACACCGAGAATCGAGGAGTATCGATGTCGAAGAACACCAGTGCCGCTGAACCTGCCGAGACCGGCGTGACGCCCTGAGGCCGTTACGCCGGAGTTCGTGATGCCGGGTAAGGCGAAGCTGATGCTGATCGTGCTGGTGTGACGGTACGCCGCTTGGCCCTGCCGATCGTCGCGGCGATGGCCGTCGCCGCGCTGGTGGCGGTCGCGATTCTGGCCTGGCAGCTGAAGCGGCAGCGCCAGCTCCGCCGCCTGCTGGTCGACAACAGGGCGACAGGGCAGGGCACCGTGCTCGACGCCGCGGTGAAACCGGCGACCGAGACCGAGGTCGAGGGCCGCTGGCTCGCGAGCCGCGTCTACCTGCCCTGATCCGGGAATCGAAAATACCGGCGGCGGAAAGTACTTCGTTTCCGGCCGGGAGCGCGTCAGTTGTGACTACGGTCGTAGCGCTCGTCTTTGTCGATATAGGGAGTGTCGTTCTGTGACACGCAAGATTCTCGTTTCCGCTCTCGCCGTTCTCGGTGTCCTACTCGTGGCCGCGGCCGTGCTCGCGCCCGGGCAGCTCCGGGACTCTGCCGTCCAGGTGCCCGGCGATTTCACGCAGGAGACCGTGCTGGCGGGAACCGCCAGCCTGCTCGACCGGTCGAGTGTGATGGTGCCGGGGCCGCTGCGGGTGGAGCAGGGAACCGAGATCCGGATCGACACCACCACCGAGGCCGAATCCCGCACCGAAGCCGATGATCTGGTGGTTCGCACCGAGGCCACGGGCGTCACCGGCGCGGGCACCGAGTTCCACAGCGCCATCGATGTCGTGACCGTCGACCCCGGCACCCGGATCGCCGTTGCCGCACCCGAATCCACCATGCGGGCGCCCGCGGCCGCCGCGGCCAAGCCGACGCCCGCGCGCACCGGGACCTACTGGACCTTCCCGGCCGACACCGCGCGCGCCGACCTCCCGTACTTCGACTCCGCCACCCTGACCCCGGTGACCGCCAGGTATCTCGATGCCGACCGGGAGATCGAGGGGCAGCGGGTGCTGCACTTCCGCTTCGAGGTGCGCGACTACGACATGGCCGGCTCGCCCGCGAACAGCCAGCCCGCCCGGCTTCCGCTGCCCGCCGCCAAGTGGGGGCTGCCCGGCGACGACGTGCTCACCATGAACCTGTACTACACGCTGGTGCAGGACATGTGGGTGGAGCCGGAGACCGGGAGCGTCCTGGACACCGTCGTCCAGCCGACCTCCTACTTCGCCGCCGCGCCCGGTGACCCGAACCAGATCGTGGTGTACGCGGGCGAGCTGCGGTTCACCCCGGAGACGGTGACCGCGCTGGCGCGCTCCGCGCAGGACGGGCGGGACTCGCTGCGGCTGGTCTTCGTCTACGTGCCGATCGGCATCGCGGTCGTCGGCGGGCTGCTCGTGCTCATCGCCGCCTACCTCGCCGTGCGCGGCCGTCGCCCGGGCTCCGGCGGCGGAACCACTGCAGCGGCACCGACCGCCGCGGCGGAGGACCAGCCGGCCCCCGTCACCGCGAGCAGCTGAGCGGCGGATTCAGAGCCGGTAGTCGGTGAGGACCCCGCGGGCGATGATCCGTTTCTGGATCTCGCTGGTTCCCTCGCCGATGAGCAGGAACGGCGCTTCGCGCATGAGCCGTTCGATCTCGTATTCGCTGGAGTAGCCGTATCCGCCGTGGATGCGGAACCCGGCCTGGGTGACCTCGTTGCAGAACTCGCTCGCGAGGTACTTGGCCATGCCGGCAGCGACGTCGCTGCGCTCCCCTGAGTCCTTGAGCCGGGCGGCGTTGACCATCATGAGGTGCGCGGCTTCGACCTTGGTCGCCATCTCGGCGAGTGCGAACTCGATGGCCTGGTGCTGGACGATGGGTTTGCCGAAGGCCGAGCGTTGCTGGGCGTAGCGTGCGCCGAGTTCGAAGGCGCGGATGGCGATGCCGCAGGCGCGGGCGGCGACATTGACCCGGCCGACTTCGATTCCGTCCATCATCTGCCGGAAGCCGCGGCCCGGCGCCTCGCCGAGCACGGTGTCGGCGGTGGTGCGGTATCCGTCGAGCAGCAGCTCGGTGGTGTCGATGCCCTTGTAGCCCATTTTGTGGATGCGGCCGGGGATGGTGAGCCCGGGGGCGATCTCGCCGAGTCCGGCGGGCTTCTCGATCAGGAACGCGGTGAGGTTGTCGTGCGGGCGCTCGGCGCCTTCGTCGGTGCGGACCAGCACCGCGACCAGGGTGGCTGTGGAGCCGTTGGTGAGCCACATCTTGCGGCCGTTCAGGGTGTAGCCGCCGTCGGCGTCGCGCGCTGCCTTGGTGCGGATGGCGGCGACGTCGGAGCCCAGTTCGGGCTCGGACATGGAGAAGGCGCCGCGGACCTCGCCGGTCGCCATTCGGGGCAGGAAGCGTTGCTTCTGGGCTTCCGTCCCGTGCCGCTGGAGCAGGTAGGCGACGATGAAGTGGGTGTTGATCACCCCGGAGACGCTCATCCAGCCACGCGCCAGCTCCTCCACGCACAGCGCGTAGGTGAGCAGCGATTCGCCGAGCCCACCGTATTCCTCGGGGATCATGAGCCCGAACAGCCCGAGCTGGGCCATGCGGTCGACGATGGCCTGGGGGTAGGTGTCGGTGTGCTCGAGTTCCTGGGCGACCGGGATGATCTCCTTGTCCACGAAGGTGCGGACGGTGGCGAGGATGTCGGTCTGAATGTCGGTCAGGCCGTGGGTCTGCGCGAGTTTCACGAAGGGTTCCGTTCCTGCAGCAGGGCTTCGGTGTCGGCGCCGAGCGCCGGCGCGGGGCGGGCGGGGGAGTGCGTGCCGTTCACCGTCATCGGGGAGCCGGGCGCGGGGAGGTCGCCGATGCCCGGCTGGTGCACGGTGGTGAAGAGCGGGTTTCCGGTGACCCGGGGGCTGTCGACCAGTTCCAGGAAGGTGCGGTAGCGGTCCCACAGGAGGGTGGTTCCGGCCAGGGCCGCTTCGATCTCGGGGCCGGTGCGCTCGCGGAACCAGGGGGTGAAGAGCCCGGTCAGCACGGCACGGTGCCGGTAGCGGTCGCCCTCGTCGGCGAAGTCGGCGTTCAGTGCTTTCGCCAGGGCGTCGACGGGGGCCTCGGTGCCGGTGAGGGTGACGAGATCGGTGAAGTGCCTTGCGGTGAGCGCGACCAGCATGAAGGTGGCGCCATCGGCGGCGGTGAACGGCGCGCCGTACTGACCGAAGATGGCATTGCCGATGCGTGGGCGGTCGGTGCGGTTCACCGCCGCTTCGGCGAGGAAGCCGAGGTGTCCGGCGATCGCCAGTGCTACGTTCTCCAGCGGGAGCACGATCCGGCTGCCCTCGCCGGTGGCATCCCGGTGGCGCACCGCGGCGGTGATGGCCAGCGCTGCGTAGAGCCCGCAGGCGACGTCCCAGGCGGGCAGGACGTGGTTGACCGGGCCGTCGTGGTCCGCGGGACCGGTGACGAGCGGGAATCCGGTGGCCGCGTTGACGGTGTAGTCGACGGCGGTGCCGCCGTCGGCCCGTCCGGTGATCTCCAGGTGGATGAGGTCCGTGCGGTGCGCCCGGAGCGCGTCGTACCCGTGCCAGGGCCGGGCGGCATTGGTGAGCACGATGCCGCTGCCCGCGGTGATCAGCCCGAGCACCGCGGCGCGGCCCTCCGGTGCGCGTAGATCGACGGTGACCGAGCGCTTGCCCTTGTTCAACCCGGCCCAGTACAGACTCTCGCCGTCGGCGGTGAGCGGCCAGCGCCGGTGGTCGGGGCCGCCGCCGAGCGGATCGATCCGGATCACCTCGGCACCGAGCTGAGCCAGGGTGAGCCCGGCCAGCGGGGCAGCGACGAAGCTGGAGATCTCCACGATCCGCAGCCCCGCCAGCGGGGCCGCGGCACTCCCGTCGTCGTCCCGTGGTCCGCCACCGCTCACAGCAGCACCAGGGTTCGGGTCTCCGCGACGCAGGCCGGTTTGGCGTTGCCCTCGTTCTCGACCGTCCAGCGGAAGGTGAGCATCACCCGTCCCTCCCCGGCCTCGACCTCGGTGACGACCGCCGACGCCCGGATGCGGGTTCCCGCCCGCACCGGCGCCGGGAAGCGGACGCTGTTGCTGCCGTAATTGATGCGCGCACTGCCGAATTGCAGCGAGAACAGGTCGCGCCCGAGCAGCGGCAGCAATGAGAGCGTGAGGTACCCATGCGCGATGGTGCCGCCGTACGGGCCGGTGGCCGCGCGGGCGGGGTCGACGTGGATCCACTGGTCGTCACCGGTGGCGGCGGCGAAGGTGTCGATCCGGTCCTGGTCGACGGTCAGCCACTCGCCGGGGCCGATGACCGTGCCGACGGCGCTGCGCAGCGTGTCGAGCGATCGGAAGACGCGCATGTCAGTTCACCTTCTCGAAGACGGCGGCGAGCCCCTGGCCGCCGCCGATGCACATGGTCTCCAGCCCGTACCGCAGATCGCGGCGGTGTAGTTCGCGGGCCAGGGTGGCCAGCATGCGAGTGCCGGTGGCGCCGACCGGGTGGCCGAGGGAGATGCCGGAGCCGTGCACGTTGACGCGCTCGAGGTCGGCCTCGCCGAACTCCCACTCGCGCAGCACCGCCAGCGCCTGGGCGGCGAAGGCCTCGTTCAGCTCGATCAGGTCGATATCGGTCAGGGTGAGGCCCAGTTGTGCGAGCGCGGCGTCGGTGGCGGGGACCGGGCCGATCCCCATCAGAGCGGGCTCGACCCCGGCCACCGCCCAGGAGGCGAGCCGCACCAGCGGCGTCAGGCCGAGGCGCTCGGCGGTGGCGCGGGTGGTGACCAGGCAGACCGCGGCGGCGTCGTTCTGGCCGCTCGAATTGCCCGGGGTCACCGTGGAGTCCGGGTCGATCTTCACCCGCACGGGCTTCAGCTTCGCCAGCGCTTCCAGGGTGGTGTCGGCGCGCGGGTGTTCGTCGGTGTCGACGAACGCCTCGCCGGAGCGGGTGCGGATCGGGGTGGGGATGATCTGCTCGGCGGCCGCGCCGGACTCGATGGCGGCTACGGCATTGCGGTGCGAGCGCAGCGCCAGCGCGTCCTGCTCGGTGCGCGCGATGGCGTACTTGCGGCGCAGGTTCTCGGCGGTCTCCAGCATGCCGCCGGGGACCGGGTGGGCTTTGCCGCCCGCGGTCTCCCGCGCGCGGACCAGCCCGTCGTGCATGGTGACGCCGCTGCGGGCGGCGCCCCACCGGATGTCGGTGGAGTAGAAGGGGACATTGCTCATGCTCTCCGCGCCGCCGGCGACCACCACCTCGTTGGCGCCGCTGCCGACCTGCAGCACCGCCTGGATCACCGACTGCAGCCCGGAGCCGCAGCGGCGGTCCAGCTGCATGCCGCCGACGGTTACCGGCAGCCCGGCGTCCAGGGCGACGACCCGGCCGAGTGCCGGTGCCTCGCTGTTCGGGTTGCAGTTGCCCAGGATCACGTCCTCGATCAGCTCCGGCGCCAGACCGGTGCGGTCGAGGAGCCCGCGCAGCGCGACCACGCCGAGTTCGGCGGCGGTGAGGGCGGCGAGGGCGCCGCCGTAGCGGCCGACGGGGGTGCGGACGGGTTCGCAGATGACGACATCACGCATGGGATTTCGGCTCCGGGGTCGGGAATTCGGCGGTGAGCGCCGAGTGGGTGATCGTGGCGTCGGTGGCGGTCGGCGCGGCGCTCGCGCCGGTGGCGACCAGTTCGACATTCGCGCCGCACGGTGCGTCCGCTTCGGTGCCGGGCGGGGTTTCGGGGGAGGTGCTGCGCAGCCGCACCTGGTCGCCGCAGAAGACGGGGGCGAGGTTGCGATGGCGCAGCAGCACCGGCGGGCAGGTGTGATCGACGCGCAGCGTCTCGGCCAGCGCCAGCGTCGTCAGCGGGCCGTGCACCACGAGCCCCCGATACCCCTCGACCTCGGTCGCGTAGGGCCGGTCGTAGTGGATGCGGTGCGCGTTCGCCGTGACGGCGCTGAACCGCATCAGCACGGTGGGATCGGTGCGCAGCTCCCAGTCGCCCGGTCCATGCCGCAGCAGCGGAACCCCGACCGGGTCGGCGGCAGGCGTGTCCGGGCCCGTACCGGCCGCCGCCGCCGCTTCCCGATAGATCAGATCCTGCCGCTCGCGCACGGCGACGACACCGTCCGGGCCGGTCAGCGTGATCTGCACGACGACGACCACCAGCTCGCCACTGCGCCCGCGCTTGAGCGTCACCGCGCTCACCGTGGCCTCGCGCCGGACCGTACTCCCCACCAGCAGCGGCGCCTCGAACGACACCTCGCCCCCGGCGAACATCCGCCGCGGCAGCTCGACCGGTGGCAGGAAACTGCCCCGCCGCGGATGCCCGTCCGGCCCGATTTCGGCGGCGGCGGGCCAGCGCGCCAGCGCGGCCCAGTGCCACAGCGGTGGCAGCGGGTCACCGGGGCCGACTGCGGGGGCGCCGGAGCCGAGCAGCGCGGTGAGCGCCGCCACGGGCCCCGGGTCCAGGTACTCCTCGGTGACGACGGTGTGCGGTTCCCAGCTCACATGAACCGCCCTCCGGTGACTTCCAGTGCGGTTCCGGTCATGTACGACGACAGGTCCGACGCCAGGAACAGCGCCACCCCGGCCACCTCCGCGGGCTCACCGGCCCGGCCCAGCGGGATCTCCGCCATCTTCTGATCCCAGACCTTCTCCGGCATGGCGGTGGTCATCGGGGTGCGGATGAGCCCGGGCTGGATGGCGTTGACCCGCACATTGAACCGGGCCACCTCCTTGGCGGCGGCCTTGGTGAGCCCGACGATCCCCGCCTTGGCGGCGGAGTAGTTGGTCTGCCCCGCCAGCCCGACCTTGCCCGACAGCGAGGAGAGGTTCACGATGCTGCCGCTCCCGCGCTCCCGCATGATCGCCGCCGCCAGCCGGGTACCGTGCCAGCTGCCCTTGAGGTGCACCGCGATGACCTGGTCGAACTGCTCCTCGGTCATGGTGCGCATGGTGGCGTCCCTGGTGATGCCCGCGTTGTTGACCATGATGTCGAGCGCGCCGAACTCGGTCACCGCGACGTCCAGCAGTGCGGCCACGTCCTCGGCGGAGGTGACGTCGCACCGCACCGCGCGGGCGACGTCGGCGCCGAGGCGCTCGGCGGCGTCACCGGGCTCGAGGTCGCCGACGACCACCGCGGCGCCGTGGCGCACGAATGTCTCGGCGATGGCGAAGCCGATGCCCTGGGCGCCGCCGGTGACGACGGCGACCCGGCCTGCGAGTAGCGACATGGGGGACCTTTCAGTATTGGGTGACGCCCTGGTCGACGGCGACGCTCGCCGCCGTCATGGCGCGGGATCGGTCCGAGGCCAGCCAGCAGACGGTCTCGGCGATGTCCTCGGGCTCGGCCACCCACAGTGGCAGGAACGGGGTGATCATGTGGCCCAGTTGTGGGTTGGTCTCGATGGCGCGGCCCAGCGCGGCGACCATGTCGCCGGTGCCCATCGGAGTGTTGACCGCACCCGGGTGCACGCTGTTGACCCGGATCCGGTGCTTGCCCAGCTCGGCCGCGAGCGCGCGGGCCATGCCGGTGACGGCGTGTTTGCTGGCGGTGTAGTGCACCATGAACGGCTGCATCTTGAGCCCGGCGGCGGAGCTGATCAGGATGATCGAGCCGCCGCGCTCGCCCGCGATGAGGTGCGGAGCACCGGCGCGCACGGTGTTCCAGACGCCGGTGACATTGATGTCGAGGGTGTCGCGGAAGGACTCGTCGGTGATCGCGTCCCAGGTCTCCGGGATGCTGATCCCCGCATTGGCGACGACGACATCCAACCGGCCCAGTTCGGCGACGCCCGCGTCGACGGCGGCCTTGAGCCGCGCCGCGTCGCGCACATCCACCGCCGAGGCCAGGATGCGGCGCCCGGTGGCCTCGACCAGGCGTACGGTCTCGGCCAGGTCGTCGGGGGTGGGGGAGTCGTAGGGCACGGCGGGCGGCAGCGGGCCGGCGATATCGATCGCGATGATGTCGGCGCCTTCGCCTGCCAGCCGCAGCGCGTGCGCCCTGCCCTGGCCGCGCGCGGCCCCGGTGATGAGAACGACCCTGCCCTCGAGCTCGCCCGCCATTGCACTCCTCGATCGGTTCCGCCGCGGGTGAGCCCCGTGCCGTTCTGTATATAGTAAGCACAACGGTAAAAACTCCGGAAGCGGTCCGCCGTGGGCTCGGCGGTGCTACGGTCTGTCTTACCGAAGGGTTATCCGTCCGCATCCTCGCGCGGGCGTCGCTGAAGGAGTGCGCGGATGTCGCAGATCGTCGGTTTCATCGGGGCGGGCCGGATGGGCAGGCCGATGGTGCGCCGGTTGCTCGATGCCGGGTACCGGGTGCGGGTCTTCGCCCGCCGCGACGAGGTGCGCGAGCGGGTCCGCGAGTGGGGTGCGGAGCTGGTGGCCACGCCCGCCGGGGTCGCGGCCGGCGCCGATGCGGTGATCACCTGCCTGTTCTCCGACGATCAGCTGATCGAGGTGCTCGGCGGGGACGACGGCGTGCTCGCCGCCGCCGGCCCCGGCGTCCCGGTGGTCTCGCACAGCACCGGCACCGTGGCCACGGTCACCGCGCTCGCCACCGCGTACCCCGGCCGGGGCGTGCTGCTCGACGGGCCGGTCAGCGGCACCGCCGACGATATCGCCGCCGGGCGGCTGACGGTGCTGCTCGGCGGGCCGGAGGAGACGATCGCCGCGGTGCTTCCGGTGCTCGTCGCCTACTCCGACCCGGTGATCACCACCGGCGCGCTCGGCACCGCGCTGAGCGTGAAGCTGGTGAACAATGCGCTGTTCGCCGCCAATGCCCAGCTCGTGGCGGCGGCGGTGCGGGTGGGCGAACAGCTCGGCACCTCGGGCGAGCAACTGCTGGCCGCGCTCGCCCGGTGCAGCGGGGAGAGCTACGCCGCCAATGCGGTGCGGGCCACCGGCGGGCTGCCGTCCTTCACCGCCAATGCCGCGCCCTTCCTGCGCAAGGACGTGGCCGCGTGCCTCTCGGCCGCCGGTGATCTCGGGGTCGACCTCGGTGAGCTGGCCTCCGTCATTCGCACCGGTCCGCTCGAACTCGCCTGACCCGTGCCGCGAAAGGTCCGACGATGAACCTCCCGCTGACCGAATCGGAGCCGGATGTGGCCCGCACCGGCGCCCGCGAGCTCCTGGAGCTGCAACGGGCCGCCTTCCTGCGCGAGGGGCCGCCGTCGGCGGCGGTCCGGCGCGAGCGGATCGATCGGCTGACCGCCATGGTGCTCGACAATGCCGATGCCTACGTCGAGGCGCTGGTCGCCGACTACGGCACCCGCTCGCCCACCGGCATCCGCTTCGCGGAGATCGTCGGCATGCTGTCGGTGCTCGAGCACACCCGGTCGCACGTCCGGAGCTGGATGCGGTCGCGCAATCCGAGCCCGGCCGCGCGGCTGCTCGGCATTCGCGCCGAGGTGCAGCCGACCCCGCTCGGCGTGGTCGGCATCGTCGGGCCGTGGAACTTCCCGCTCAACCTGGTCGCGCTGCCCGCCGCCGCCGCCTTCGCCGCGGGCAACCGGGTGATGATCAAGATGTCGGAGGTCACCGCGCACACCGCCGAGCTCACCGCCCGGCTGGCGGCCGAGTACTTCGACCCGGCCGAGCTGGCCGTGGTCACCGGCGGGCCCGACGTCGCCGCCGCCTTCACCGAACTCCCCTTCGACCACCTGTTCTTCACCGGCTCGCCCCGGGTGGGGCAGCTGGTGGCGCTGGCCGCCGCACGGAATCTGGTGCCGGTCACGCTGGAACTGGGCGGCAAGAACCCCGTCGTGGTCGGCCGCGCCGCCGATATCGGCAGGGCGGCGCGGCGGATCGCGCGGGCCAGGATGGTCAACGGCGGCCAGGTCTGCGTCTGCCCCGACTACGTCTTCGTGCCGGAGGAGCACTTCGCCGAGTTCACCACCGCGCTGCGCACCGATTTGCGCGCGCTCTACCCGGCCATCCAGGACGACGCCGACTACACCGCGAGCGTGGACCGCGCCAACTACGACCGCGTGCTCGGCCTCATCGACGACGCCCGCACCCGCGGCGCCGAGGTCGAATCGCTGGCCCCGCCGCACGAGCCGGAGGCCGACCCGGTCACCCGCAAGATTGCGCCCACCCTGATCACCGGCGTCACCGACGACATGCGGGTGGCGCAGGAGGAGGTCTTCGGTCCGGTGCTCGCGCTGCGGCCCTACCGTGCGCTGGCCGAGGTGACCGACTACGTCGCCGCCCGGCACGCGCCGCTGGTCGCGTACTGGTTCGGCCCCGACGACGCCGAATTCCGGACCTTCGTCCGGCACACCCGCAGCGGCGGGGTCGCGCGCAACGACTTCGCCGTGCACATGTTCCCCAGCGACGCGCCCTTCGGCGGCGTCGGCCACAGCGGCATGGGCGCCTACCACGGCAAGGCGGGCTTCGACACCTTCAGCCACCACCGCACCGTGGCAGGCTCCGCGCTGCCGTTCGCGGTGACCGCGCTGGCCGCGCCGCCGTTCACGCCGTTCCTGCGCTATGGCGTCGGCCTGGCGCTGCGCGCCGCCGCCTTCCGCGCCCGCCGCCGGCTCGGCCGGTGAGCTCCCCGACCTCGAGGAGACAGCAGTGTCCCGCTCCGTGACGACCGAGTTCACCCTCGTGCACACCGCCGACGTGGTGGCCGCCCAGATCCCCGACCGCGAGCTGGTGGTGCACGGCGACCGCCGCTACACGTACGCGCAGATCGCCGAGCGTTCCCGGCGGCTCGCCGCCTTCCTGCACGCGCAGGGGCTCGGCTGCCACCGCGAGCGCGGCGAGCTCGCCGGACACGAGGTCGGGCAGGACCTGGCCGGGATCTACGCCTACAACGGCCCCGAGTTCGTCGAGGGCATCGTCGGCGCGCTGCGCGCCAGGGTGGCGCCGTTCAATGTCAACTACCGCTACGTGCGCGACGAACTGCGGTACCTGATCGGCGGTTCCGGCGCCACCGCCCTGATCTACCACGCCGCCTTCGCGCCCCGGCTGGCCGAGGTGCTGCCCGAGCTACCGCACCTGCGGGTGCTCGTCCAGATCGCTGACGGCTCCGGCAATGCCCTGCTGGACGGCGCGGTCGACTACGAGAGCGCCCTCGCCGCCGCCGATCCGGACGCGCTGCCGGTGGAGCCGACGCCGGACGATCTGTACGTGCTCTACACCGGTGGCACCACCGGCATGCCCAAGGGTGTGCTCTGGCGCCAGCACGACCTGTTCGTCGCCGCCTGCGGCGGGCGGGACATGAACACCGGCGCGGTCGTCGAGTCCTACGACATCATCGCCGAGCGGGTCGCGGCGAACCCCGGCTTGAAGCTGATGATCCTGCCGCCGCTCATCCACGGTGCCGCGCAGTGGGCGGCGCTGACCGCCTTGAGTTCGGGCCAGACCGTGGTGTTCCCGCCGACTGTCGAGCGCATCGACGCCGACGAGGTGGTGCGCACCATCGAGCGCGAGCGGGTCGCGGTGGTCACCCTGGTCGGCGACGCCATGGCCAGGCCGCTGCTCGCGGCGATCGAATCCGGTATCGCCGATGTCTCCTCGCTGGTGGCGATCGGCAACGGCGGCGCGGTGCTGAGCCCGGCGCTCAAGGAGCGGCTGCTCGCCGCCAAGCCGGGGCTGGTGATCATCGACGGTGTTGGCTCGTCCGAGGGCGGTGCGCAGATGTCCCGGATCTCCGCCGCCGGCGTGCCTTCCGCAGGAACTTTCACCGCGGGCCCGCACACCCGGGTGGTCGCCGAGGATCTCGGCTCGGTGCTCGAGCCGGGGCACGAGGGGATCGGCTGGCTGGCCCAGCGCGGCTATGCGCCGCTCGGCTACAAGGGTGACGCCGACAAGACCGCCGCGACCTTCCCGGTCATCGACGGCACCCGCTTCTCGCTGCCCGGCGACCGGGCCAGGCACCTCGCCGGTGGCGGGATCGAGCTACTCGGGCGGGACTCGATGACCATCAATACCGGGGGCGAGAAGGTCTTCGCCGAGGAGGTCGAGATCGCCCTGGGGTCACACCCCGCGGTCGCCGATGTGATCGTGGTCGGCAGGCGGAGTCAGCACTGGGGGCAGGAGGTGGTCGCGGTGGTCGCGCTCGCCGACGGCGCCACCGCCACCCCCGAGGAGCTCACCGCGCACGCCGGGCAGAGCCTGGCCAGGTACAAGCTGCCCAAGGCCGTGGTGTTCCGGCCCGCGCTCACCCGCAGTCCGGCCGGTAAGCCCGACTACCGCTGGGCGCGGGAGCAGGTGGCCGGGTAGCGGCTTCTAGGGTGGGCCCATGGCGGGAACCAAGGGCGGCAGGCCGCGCAGCGACCGGGCACATCTGGCGATCCTCGAGGCCACGCGCGACTTGGTGTCGGAGCGGGGGTACGAGGGCGTCACCATCGAGGCGATCGCGGCCGCGGCAGGCGTGGGCAGGCAGACCGTCTACCGCTGGTGGTCGTCCAAGGCCGCCGTGGTGACCGAGGCGGTGACCACGGGCGTCCTCGCGCCCGAGGCCGCCGCGCCCGCCGACACCGGCGACGTCCTGCGCGATGTGCGGACCTGGTGGTCGGAGAACCAGCAGGCTGCCCGCGATCCCGAGCTGGCGGCCATGCTGCGCGGGCTCGCGGCCGCCGCGGCGGAGAGCACCACCGACGCCGAACGGCTGTACGAGCGCATCACCGGGCCGCTGGAGCGGGCGCTGGTCGCCCGCCTGGACACCGCTGTGCGGGCCGGTCAGCTCCGCCCCGATGCCGAGATCGCCGCCGCCGCCGAGGCGCTCATCGCGACGCTGCTCTACCGGCTGCTCACCACCGCCGAGCGCGAGCCGGGGGCCGGGCTGGTCGACATGCTGCTGAGCGGCATGCTCGCGGCACCTTCCGCTGACGCGGCCGAGCGGGTAGCGTCCGATAACGAGACATAGTGTCTCGAAACTGAGGAAAGGCGGCGTCATGGTCGACGCAGAGGCGAACCGGGTCGCGATCGTCACCGGTGGAGCGGGTGGCATGGGGGTCGCCACGGCGGCGATTCTCGGCCGGGAGCAGACGGTGGTTCTCGCCGACGTCCGGGCGGAGCGGCTCGAGTCCGCGGTCGCCGGGCTGACCGAGCGGGGAATCACCGTGGTGCCGGTGACCTGCGATGTCACCGATGTCGCCGCGGTCGAGCGACTCTTCGAGACGGCGGCGGGGCTCGGGGAGCTCGGCGCGGTGGTGCACACCGCGGGGGTGAGCCCGAGCATGGGCGACGCCGCGTTCGTACTGCGCGTCAACGCACTCGGCACGCTGCTCGTCGGCGAGACCTTCCACCGGGTCGCGGGGGCGGGCGCCGCGATCGTGAACGTGGCCTCGATGGCCGCGCACATGCTGCCCCCCGAAGCCGTTCCGGCGCAGCATTTCCCGGTGGCGCTCCAGGACAGCGCGGCCTTTCTCGCCGAGCTGGAGGCGGTCTGCGGAGTCGTCCCCGAGGAGGCGCGCTCCGGCTACGCCTATGCCGTCGGCAAGAGCTTCGTGCGGTGGTACACCGCCTCCCAGGCCGAGCGCTTCAACAGCCGCGGCCAGCGCATCGTCTCGGTCTCGCCCGGTTCGATCGACACCGAGATGGGGCGGCTGGAGGCCGAGGCGGGCGCCGGTGCGATGGTCGCCGACTTCGCGGTGCCCCGGTGGGGTACGGCCGAGGAGATGGCGGAGCTGCTCGCCTTTTGCGTCAGCGCGAAGGCCGGTTACCTCACGGGGACCGACATCCTCTCCGACGGTGGAGTAATCGCCTCCATGCACGAGCGGGCCCGGGTCGCGGCCGAAGGGTAGTCGCCGGCACCCACGTGTCACAGCGCGCTCCATTGCCATGCCTTCGGTCAGTGACCGCGTAGGCCGACAACGCCGCGGCCCGCGCGGGTTGCGGAAGTCGTGGCCGACTCCGGCCGCCTGCGCGCGATCGCCGTCGCTTGATCGAGCGCGGCATCGTCGGTGGCCGATGACCGCTCGCTCAGGTCGCCGACGGGGCCACTTGCCGGGCGCGTCGACGAACTGCCCGAGGTCGTCGAGACCCGGCTCGTACCCGTCGGTGGTGTCCACGGTCATCTGCGCGACGTCCATGCTCACCGGTACGAAGGACGCGGCCGTGCGTGTTCCGGCGGTGATCTCGGCGAGCAGGCCCGCGTCGTCGTGGGCGCGCCGGTGCGGATTGTGCTCGACGCGGTGGGCTGTGCGGTCGTGGAGCACCTGCTGTGGGGCGTTGCAGTGGATAGACATGCCCTGCTTGATCTCGTCGCGGATGATCGCCGGAATCCCGACCCGCTCGGCCAGGGCGTGGGCAAGAGTCGACTTGCCCGAGCCGGCGGGGCCGCTGATGACGGTGATCACCGGGTGCTGCGCGAAAGTGGGCATGCGGGATTGTGACAGGTCATCTATCGTCACCTGTCCGGTAGGCGATGAAGCCGGGCTGCCGGGTCAGGGTCTGGTAGTCGGCCGGATGCGTGTGGGCCATCTCCGGGTGGTGCCAGAAGCGGTCGGTGGAGTGATCGCCTTCATGCACGAGCAATTCCGGTTCGCGGCCTCAGGACAGGCATGACAATCGCCTGTGTCACAGCGCGCGCCATTCCCATGGCCTCGGGACGCGACCGCGCAGGCAGGCGATGCGGTGCCGCACCTCGTCCGCTGCCGCCCGGTCGCGGTGGGCCAGGCCGATCGCGAAGGTGGCCCAGCGCAACTCCTGGATGTCGGCGAAGGTCCGGAACTCCGGCGTCGAGGTCAGATCGAAGCCGCCGTACCCGGCGACGAAACTGCGGTAGTCGGCGGCGTCGAGGCGCGTGAAGTCGGTGTGGTCGACCGCGAGTTGCACGAGATCCCATTCGGGTCGCCCGCGGGAGACCTTGTCGAGGTCGAGGAAGATCGGGGTGCCGTCGGCGGGTACGACCAGGTTGCCCTGCCAGGCGTCGCCGTGGATCACCGTGATCCGCGCCGGCGGCGGAAGTTGGTCGTACCGTCGCCGCAATGTCGTGTGGTGCTGAATCAGCCACGTCCGATCGTTGTCTCCAAGGGCGTCGGCCGCGGTGGTCCGGTCGTGGAGCCCGGTGAACGGTTCGTATTCCGGCAGTTCGAAGGTGGTCGGCGGGTTCAGGGCGTGCAGGCGGGCGAGTGCCCCGCCGAGTTCGGCGGGGGTCGCTGGGCGGTGGTCGGGAATCAGGTGCCACCAGGTGACAGGGCGGTCCTCGACAACGATCGGCTGCGGCAGCGTTGTCACCGCAGCGACGGCGGGGATCCCGGAGGCATGGAGCCATCGAGAGACCCGCAGTTCATGGTCAGCGGCATCCACGCTGAAGGATCGTCCGATCCGGGCAACGATCCCGCCGCTCAGTTCGAAAACGGCGTTGGCGCCGTCGCGGAGCAGGGTCGCGGCGGATGCGTCGAGGCCCACCTGCGCGGCGGCACGCTCGAGAATGTCGATGGGCGTCCGGCTCAGGGTGTGCTCCGATCAGCGGGCGCGCTGGGCCGCGCGCACCAGCCCGCCGCCGATGATCAACCGCTGGATCTCGCTGGTGCCCTCGTAGAGCCGCAGCAGCCGGACGTCGCGGTAGATGCGCTCCACGGTGACGTCGCGCATGTAGCCGGTGCCGCCGTGCACCTGGACCGCCAGATCCGCCACCTGCCCGGCCATCTCGGTGCAGTACAGCTTGGCGACCGAGGGCGCGATCCGCCGGTCCTCCTCGCTGACCCACTGCCTGGCGGCGTCACGGACGAGTGCGCGCCCGGCCATCACCCCGGTCTGCATATCCGCGAGCATCGCCTGTACCAGCTGGAATTCGCCGATGGCGGTACCGCCCTGGGTGGCACCGGCGGCGTAGGCGACCGACTCGTCGAGCGCGCGCTGCGCGGCCCCGACGGCCAGCGCCGCGATGTGCACCCGCCCGCGGGCGAGCGAGCTCATGGCCGCCCGGTAGCCGATGTCCTCGCTGCCGCCGACCAGCGCGTCGTCGGCCACGCGGACGTCCTGGAACCGCACCTCGGCGGTCCAGGCGCCCTCCTGGCCCATCTTGCGGTCCTTCGGGCCGACCTGCACGCCGGGGGTGCCGGCCGGGACCAGGAACACCGCGATCCCGGCGCCGTCCGCGTCGGCCGGGCGGGTGCGCGCGAAGACGACGAAGAGGTCGGCGACCGGGGCGTTGGTGATGAACCGCTTCTGCCCGTCGATGACCCAGCCGTCGCCGTCGCGGGTGGCGGTGGTGCGCAGCGCCGCCGGGTTCGAGCCGGCGCCCTCCTCGGTGAGCGCGAACGAGGCGACCACCCGCCCGGCGGCGATATCGGCCAGCCACCGCTGCTTCTGCTGCTCGGTGCCGTAGCCGACGAGCACCTGCCCGGCGATGCCGTTGTTGGTGCCGAACAGCGAGCGCAGCGCGAGCGTGGTGTAGCCGAACTCCAGCGCCAGCTCGACGTCCTGCGCCAGGTTCAGGCCGAGCCCGCCCCACTCCGGGGGCAGCGCGTAGCCGAAGAGCCCCATGGCCTTGGCCTGCTCGACGATGTCGTCCGGCACCCGGTCGTTCCCGGCGATCTCCCGCTCGCGGGGCAGCACCACCTCCCGGACGAACTTGCGGGTCTGCGCGACGACCTCGCGGAACTCGTCCTCGGTCACCGCGTCTCCGGACGCACTCGTCATGGCCGTTCCTCCTGGTCTGTATATGCTTACTGTAAGACTAGCGGTAAGTTGGCTCCATGACCGCGATCGATATGGGTGTGCTGATTCTGCGAGTGTGTCTCGGGCTGACGCTGGCGGCACACGGTTACGCGAAATTCTTCTCCGGTGGCCGGATCCCGGGCACCGCCGCCTGGTTCGACGGAATGGGCATGCGCCCCGGCGTGCTGCACGCCCGGCTCGCGGCGGGCACCGAAGTCGGCGCCGGGCTCGCGCTCGCGGCCGGTTTCCTCACGCCGCTCGCCGCCGCCGCTTTCGTGGCGTTGATGCTGGTGGCGGCCTGGACGGTGCATCGGGAGCACGGGTTCTTCATCGTCCGCAACGGCTGGGAGTACAACCTGGTGCTGGCCGTCGCCGCGGTCTCGGTCGCGACCATCGGCGCGGGCAGGCTCTCGCTGGATCACCTGATCTTCGGGGCCGACGCCCCCGCGGGCTGGCTCGGCCTCGTGCTCGCGGCGGTGCTCGGCGTCGGCGCCGGGGTCGCCCAGCTGGCGCTCTTCTACCGGCCGGTCGCGGAGCAGGAGCAGTGAGCGGGCCCGCGACCCCGCCGTCGGCGGACGAGCGGGCCGGGGCCGAGTTCGCCGCCGTGCTCGCCGAGCGGCTCGGCTCCTACGGGCCCCGGCCGTTCGTCGAGTTCGAGCGGCAGTGGTACAGCGGTGACGAGGTCACCGCCGTGCACCGCGCGGTCGAGGCGGCACTGGCCGCGGCCGGGGTCGGCATGGCCGAGCCGCTCGGCGTGATCGTGCGCAATCGGGTGCCGCACGCCGCGGTGGTGCTCGGCGCGGTGGCGGGGCGGCGTCCGCTCGTGATGATCAACTCCTATCGCTCGGCGAGCGCGATCGCGCGCGAGGTCGCCGAGCTCGGCCTGGCCGCGATCGTCGCGGACGAGCAGGACTGGACCACGGAACTCACCGCGGCGTGCGCGGCGGCGGGCAGCGTGGGGGTGCGGGCCGCGATCCGCGCGGCCGAGGTCGGCGTCGTGGTGCCGCGCGGCGGCTCGGCGGATGTCGGCGTGGTGGTTCCGCGCGGCGGCGCGCCCGCCACCGGCGCCGCCGCGGCCGGGCTGCACATCCTGACCAGCGGGACGACCGGGCCGCCGAAGCGGGTGGCGATCGGCACCGCGGCGCTCGCGCACACCGTGCGCACCATGACCGGCGGGCGCACCGCCGCGCCGGACGACCCGCCGGAGCTGGTGTACTGGCCGTTCGGCAGCATCGGCATCTGCCAGCTGCTCGCGGTGCCGTTCCTCGGCACCCGGATGGTGCTGATGGAGCGCTTCACCGTCGCGGAGTGGGTGCGCGCGGTGCGCGCCTACCGGGTGCGGCGGGCCGGGGTGCAGCCGACCATCCTGCGGATGCTGCTCGATGCCGACGTGCCACCGGAGGAGCTGGCCTCACTGGAATACCTGCCCGGCGGCTCCGGCCCGCTGGAGCCCGGGCTGCGCGCCGAATTCGAGGAACGGTACGGGATTCCGCTGCTCTGGGCCTACGGCGCCACCGAGTTCGCGGGCTCGGTCTGCGCCTGGACCCCGGAGCTGCACGAGCGCTACGGCGCGGCCAAGCGGGGCAGCGTCGGGCGCCCGCTGCCCGGGGTGTCGGTCCGCGTCGTCGATCCGGCGACCGGCGCCGAGGTCACGGCCGGTGCGCGGGGACTGCTGGAGGCGCGGGTGGCGGCGCTGGGCCCGGAGTGGATCCGGACCACCGATCTGGCCTCCCGCGACGCCGACGACTTCGTCACCATCCACGGCCGCGCCGACGGGGCGATCAACCGCGGCGGCTTCAAGATCCTGCCGGAATCGGTGCGCGCCGTGCTGATCCGGCACCCGGCGGTCCGCGACGCCTGCGTGGTCGGGGTGCCCGACCGGCGGCTCGGGCAGGTGCCCTTCGCCGCCGTCGAGGTGCGCCGCGGCAGCCCGGCGCCGACCCCGGACGAGCTGCGGGCACTGGTCCGCGCGGAACTCCCGAGCCACCACGTCCCGGTGGCGGTCGCGGTGCTGGCCGAGCTGCCGCGCAACGCGGCGATGAAGGTGCGGGTGGACGCGGTCGCCGCGCTGCACGGCGACCGCGGCTGACGGCTCAGGCCGGCGGCGTGCCTATCCCGGGGAACTCGACATTGGCGAAGCTGGAGGTGGCGAGGACCGCGAGCGCGTCGCCGGGCAGCACCCGCACCTCGACCTCCACCACGGTGGAGCGCCTGCCGCTGTGCACGATCCGGGTGTACGCCCGCGCCGTGCCCGCGGTGACCGCGCGCAGGTAGCGAATGTTCAGGTCGGAGGTGACGACGCCGGTGCCCGCAGGCCGCCCCGCGAGCGCGGCGGAGCCCGCCGCGACATCGACCAGGGTGGCGAGCAGCCCGCCCTGCAGTCCGCCGGACAGGTTGACGACGTGCGGCGCCACCGGCAGTTCCCAGTACTCGGCTCCGTCCTCGGTGATCCGACGGATGCCGATCCGGTTCATCAGATCGCCGATCGCTTCGAGCGATGTCATGGTGCGGTCCTTGCTGTGGTGGCGGTGGTGCCCCGGGCGGCGAGCAGCGCGCGCAGGGCGGGGAGGTCGACCTTGCCGGTGCCGCCGCGCGGCACCGCGTTGTCGGAGTCGAGCAGTAGCCAGAGCGCGGGCACCTTGAAGGCGCTGAGTACCTCGCGGGCCGCCGCGCGCAGCTCCTCGACGGTGGTCTCGGCGGGACTGACCACGGCGGCGGCGATCCGCGGTCCGGGCAGATCGGTGACGTAGGCGTGTGTCACGGCGGGCAGCGAGCGCAGCGCGCGCTCGACTTCGCCGGGGTAGACGGTGGCGCCGCTGACCTTGACCATGTCGTCGGTGCGGCCGTGGTAGAAGAGGAATCCGGCCTCGTCGAGGCGGCCGAGGTCCCCGGTGCGGTAGAAGCCGTCGGGGGTGAACAGCTCCTCCCGGCTACGCCCGCACATGCCGCGCAGGATGTGCGGGCCGCGGATCAGGATCTCGCCGATCTCCCCGGCGGGCAGCGCTTCGCCGCCGCCGGGGGCCGCGATGCGCACCTCGGTGCCGGGGAACGGCCTTCCGCAGCTGCCCCACGCCCGCTCCGGCATGTCGGTGTCGGCGGCATAACCGCAGTAGGGGCCGAAGGATTCGGTCATGCCGAACAGGTTGGCGCGGGCGCCGGGCGCCGCGCGCAGCTCCGGCGGGAGCAGCGCCTCGAGACTGCCCGGCCGCAGCGCGGAGAGGTCGGCACCGGCCGCCGTGGCCTCGCGGGCCAGTGCCGCGGCCTGATCGGGCCAGCCCCGGAACAGGGTGACCCGTTCGCGCTCCAGCAGCCGCAGGGTGCTCTCCGGCTGCGGGATCTCCTCGGTGACGAGCGTCGCGCCGGCCAGCAGCGCGGACAGGATGCCGCCGCCGAAGCCGCCGACCCAGAAGAACGGCATCGGCAGGTACAGCCGGGTGCCCGCGGTGACGCACCGGTCGGCCAGCCCGGCCCGCACCGCGCCGAGCGCGCTGCCGTGCGCGTGGATCACCCCCTTCGGGGCACCGCGGCTGCCGGAGGTGAACAGGACGATGAGCGGGTCGGCCGGGGTCACCGCGGCGGCGAGGGCGCGGGTGACGGCCGCTGCGTCGCCGCGCAGGGCGGCGGCCTCGGCGGTCGTCCACAGGGCGCGCAGCGCGGGGACCTCGGGATGCAGGATCGGGGCGGTGAGCGGGGAGTCCAGTGCCGCGCGCAGGTCGTCGAGGTAGCGGTGCCCGCGGAACTCCTCGGCCGCGATGAGCACCTGCACCGACGCCACCCGCAGCTGGGTGCGCAGCTCCGGCGGGGTGAGCAGGGTGGAGAGCGGAACCAGCACGGCGCCGACCCGGGTGAGGGCGAGCGCGGTGCGCACCCAGCCGGTGTTGTTCGGGGCGAGCAGCCCGACCCGGGTGCCCGGCCCGATCCCGGCGGCCACCAGCCCGGCCGCGAGTTCGGCGGTGGCCGAGTCGAGTTCGGCGTAGGTGAGCCGGTGCTCCGGGTCGATCACCGCTTCGCGATCCGGGTGCGCCGCCGCCGCGGCGGTGAGCAGCGCGTCGATGGTGTCAGGCATGGGGGTGCTCCCGGCGCGCGGAGCCGGTGATCCGGGCGGGAGGCCGGTACCGGCCCGTCGCTGCGCGGGGGCCGTCGCCCGGATATCGCGGGCGGGATGCCGGCACCGCTCGACCGGGTGCGTCACACGGCATGGTCGCCTCCGATCGCGGAAGCCCCGGCGGCTGTGACCGTCTGTACTTCACCGATCTCGGTGAAGTGCAGGCGCACCGCGGTCAGATCCGGCTTGCCGGAGGGGGTGCGCGGGATCTCCGGCACTATCGCGATCTCGGCGGGCACCTCGTATCCGGCGAGCCGATCGCGCAGGAACTCGGTGAGCTCGGTGGCGTCGGCGTGCGTGCCGGAGCGCAGCTCGACCATCGCCACCGGTGTCTCGCCGAGGCGGGGGTCGGGGCGGGCGACCACCGCGGCGCCGCGCACCGCGGGGTGCGTCTCCAGCGCGCCGCGCACATCGTCGGGCAGCACCTTGAAGCCGCCGCGGATGATCGCCTGGTCGGCGCGGCCGAGGATCCACAGGAAGCCGTCGTCGTCGAGCCGGGCCAGGTCGGTGGTGCGGATCCAGTCCGCGTCCGGGCCGAGCTGCCCGGGCGCCACCTCCAGCAGCCCCGGCTCGCCCGGCGGCAGCGCGGCGCCGTCGTCGGCGACCACTCGCAGCTTCGCGCCGCCCTGGGCGCGGCCGACGCTGCCGCGTTTGGTCGCCCAGAACTCGCGGTGGTCGGCGAGGCTCCAGCCCGCTACTCCGCCGCCGAATTCGGTGGCGGCGTAGGAGGTCAGCACCGGGATGCCGAACCGCTCGTGGAAGGCGTCGGCGTCGGCGGCGGCGAGCGGGGCGGTGCCGGAGGTGACGACCGCGACGCTCGCCAGATCGTCGCGGGTCAGCTCGGAGTGCAGCACCATGCGCAGCGCGGCGGGCACCAGCGAGACCGCGCGCGGCCGGTGCGTGCGTACCGCGCGGGCCCACGACTCCAGCTCGAACCGGGGCAGCAGCACGAACGGCCGCGCCTCGGCGACGCACTGCAGCACGCGGAACACGCCGCCGATGTGCACCAAGGGCGCGTTGACGATCGCGACGCCGGTGCGCGGCCGGTCCGGGGCGGGCGCGCCGCGGAAGCCGGGGCCGATGACGCTGTGCGCGAGCATGTCGTAGCCGAGGTCGATCCGCTTCGGCGGGCCGGTGGTGCCGCTGGTCAGCATGCGCACCGCCACCGCGGTGGAGAGCGGGTCGGCGGCATACGGCGGGGTGGGGCCGGTGAACAGTCCGGCCAGCGAGGCGGTCGGCGTGCCGTCCGGCACCACCGCCGCCAGGTCGCCGGGGAGCCCGAGCACCAGCGGCAGCCCCAGCTCGCGCAGGTCGGCGCGGGTGCGCTCCGCGCCGCGGGACGGGTTGACGGCGACCACGGTGCCGCCCGCGCCGAGCACCCCGAGGAAGGCGGTGACGTGCGCGGGGGTGTTGCGCAGCAGGATGCCGATCGGCGCCTGCCCGTCGACGGCGTGTGCCCTGGTGAGCGCGGCGATCCGGGCCGCGGGACCGGCGAGCTCGCCCCAGGTGTGCCAGTGGCCGTCGAATTCGATGGCCGGCGCGTCGGGGCGCAGGGTGAGCACGTCGGCGAGGCGGCGGATGAGGGGATGGACGGAGGTGCTCATCAGCGGATCCTCGGTTGGGTGGGGGCGGGGCGGCCGTGGGCGGCGAGTTCGGCGGTGCCGAGCGGGTTGCCGAGGCGGGTGTAGATCAGGCCCTGGTCCAGCGCCGCGCGGTAGGGCTTGTCCAGTGATTCCCAGATCGCTTTGACGGTGCCCTGGGTGGCCGAGGGTGGTTTGGCGGCGATGGTCGCGGCGATCTCGTGCGCCCGCGCCCACAGCCGTTCGCCGGGAACGACCTCGGTGACCAGCCCGATCCGTAGTGCGGTGGCGGCGCTGACTCGTTCGTCGTTGCCGAGCAGCGCGATGCGCAGCGTTTCGCCGAGCCCGACGCGGCGCATGAGCCCGATCGGCTCCAGTGCGGAGACCAGCCCGGCCGAGACGTGGGAGTCGAAGAAGGTGGCGTCTTCGGCGCAGAGCACCACGTCGGATTCGTTGACGAAGTAGAAGGCGCCCGCGGTGCACATGCCCTGCACCGCGCAGACCACCGGTTTCCACATCTTCTGCCACTTGGGGCTGAGCAGCTCGCCCGGGTCCTCGTGGTGCCAGATGCTGTCCGGCTGGCCGTAGCTGGATTTGATGTCGAGCCCGGCGCTGAAGGCCCGCTCGCCCGCGGCGCGCAGCACCACCGCGTGCACCCGGTCGTCGGTACGCAGCGAGTGCCAGATCCGGGCCATCTCCTCGCACATGCGCCGGTCGAAGGAGTTGAGCCGTTCGGGGCGGTTCAGGGTGATGGTGGCGACCTTCGCCGCCGCGTCGATGTCGAGCAGGAGGGTGTCGTACTCGCTCATCGCGCCTGCCAATCCGGGGTCCGCTTCTCCACGAACGCCTTCGGGCCCTCCAGTGCGTCCTCGGTGCGGGTGACGCGCTCGCGGAACGACTCGGCGAGCATCTCCGCCTCGTGCAGCGGCAGGTCGAGTCCCTTCTGGATGGCGAGCCGGGTGCCGCGCACGGCCAGCGGGGCGTTGCGGTTGACCAGGGCGGCCAGTTCGTGCGCCCGCTCGAGCAATCGGTCGTGCTCGACCACCTCGCTGATCATCCCGAGCTCGTAGGCGCGCTGCGCGCTCATCCGCTCGTGCTTGCCCATGATCGCCATCCGCAGCGCCACCGAGCGGGGGAGCACCCGCGCCAGCCGGACCACCTCGCGTCCGGCCACCAGCCCGATGCTGACGTGGGGGTCGAAGAAGGTGGCCTGCTCGGAGGCGATCACGATGTCGGAGGTCGTCACCCAGTCCAGCCCGGCGCCGCAGCAGATCCCGTTCACCGCGGTCAGGATGGGCTTGGCCATGGTGCGGAACGGGGGAGTTCCCTCCTGCGGCGCTTCCCACTGCTCGTAGGTGGAGAGGTAGGGGCGTTCGTTGAGCACCTTGCCGTCGCCGGGGATCGCCTTGACGTCGGCGCCGGTGCAGAAGGCGCGGCCGGTGGCGGTGACGATCAGCAGCCAGACCCGGTCGTCGTTCTCGGCCTCGGTGTAGGCGGCGCGCAGTTCGGTGATCATGTGCGGGCTCAGCGCGTTGAGCGCCTCGGGCCGGTTCAGGGTGACGGTGGCCGTGTGCCCCTCGACCTCGTATCCGATGGAGTCGTACGGCATGGGCTTCCCTTCGTCGGTGGTCATCGGCCCTCGAAGTCCGGGGTGCGGCGCTCCCGGAACGCGGCGAGCCCCTCCTTGAAGTCGCGGGTGCGACTGGACAGTTCGAGCGCGAACAGCTCGTTGGTCATGGCCTGCGGCAGCGTGGCGTGCAGGTTCTGCGCGAGCGCCTGCTTGGCCAGCCCGAACGCCACGGTGGGCGCGGCGGCCAGCCGGGTCAGCAGTGCCTCGGCGGCGGCGTCCGGGTCGTCGGCGACCTCGTGGATCAGCCCCCACTCGGCGGCGGTGGCGCCGTCGATCTTCTCGCCGAGCAGCAGCATGCGGCGGGCGCGGGCGAGCCCGGTGAGCCGCGGCAGCAGCCAGGTGGAGCCGGAGTCGGGGCTGAAGCCGCGGTCCAGGAATGGCTCCCAGAAGGTCGCGTCCGGGGCGGCCACGGTGAAATCGGCGGCCAGCGCGAGGTTGCAGCCGAGGCCGGCGGCCCAGCCGCGCACTGTGGCGACCACCGGCAGCTGCACGGTGTGCAGCAGCTCGATCACCCGGTGCGCGGTGTGCGGGACCCGGCGCAGCACCGCGCCGGTGCGTGGCCTGGCCTCCCCGGCATTGCCGGAGACCCAGTCCACGCCCGCGCAGAAGTGCTCGCCCGCGCCGCGCAGGTGGACGGCGCGCAGGGTGTCGTCGGATGCGGCGGCGGTCAGCGCGGTGACCAGGGTCTCCACCATGTCCGGGGTCAGCGAGTTGCGCCGCCCAGGTCGGTCCAGGGTCAGCCGCAGCACCGCTCCGTCCCGCTCCACCTTCGTCACCGCGTCGCCCACAGCCACCCTCCGATCCTTACTGAGATAGATACAGTAGACAATACCGTTGCTCGTCTGCCAAGGTGGGCGTGAGCCCGAGGAGGAACGAGGCCCGCATGGAGATTCATTTCGGCGAGCGCCCGCTGGCCCAGACCGAGGCCGCGGCATCCGCGCTGCGCCGCCTCGCCGCGCTGCTGCTCTCCCAGGAGCAGCCGCAGCCGGTGGTCGAGGAGATGCTGCCGCGCTTCGCGGAGTGGGAGCGCGCGCTCACCGCCACCGCGCCTGCCGACGCCCGGCCGCGGGTGGGTGATGCCGAGGACGATCCGGAGCGCCGGATCTACCTCGACCACGCCTTCGATATCGGCAGCTACAACCCGTGCTTCCCGGAGTACGTCTTCGACGCCATCGATCCGGCCTCCGCGACCGGCCGGGTGACCTTCCCGGTGACCTTCGAGGGCCCGCCGGGGCTGGTGCACGGCGGCTTTCTCGGCGTCTTCTTCGACTGCGTGGTCCAGCAGCACAGCTGCGCGGCGGGCGTCACCGGCAAGACGAGGTCGCTGACGATCACCTACCGGCGCCCGACCCCGCTGCTGACCGAGCTGACCTTCTCGATCGAGCGCACGGCCACCGAGGCCGGCATCGAATCGCAGGCGCTGCTGCGCCACGGCGCGGAGGTGCTGTGCCGCGCGGTGGTGGCGACGGTCGCGGCGACGCCGGAGCGTCTCACCGGCACCAGATACGGCCACCGCCGGGCCCCCGGCACGCCGACGACCGAGAGGATCCCGCGATGACCAGCGCCGCTGACGGCCGCGTCCGCTACGAGGTGGACGACGACCGCCGGATCGCCACCATCACGCTGAACAACCCCGAGCGCCGCAACTCCTACGACGCGACCATGCGCGACGGACTGGCCCGCTTCCTCGACGAGGTGGCCGCCGACGACGACATCACCGTGGTCCTGCTGCGCGGCGAGGGCGGGGTCTTCAGCACCGGCGCCGATATGAACAATGCCTACGGCTGGTACGGCGAGGGCAATGGCGCCGCGCCGAAGAAGAGCAGGCCGAGCCAGCGGCGCCGGCTCACGGTGGACCGCAAGTCCTTCGACTTCTACCACGAGTTCCTCGGCTTCCCGAAGGTCACCGTCGCCGAGATCGGCGGCTTCGCGCTCGGCGGCGGGTTCGAGATGGCGCTGATGGCCGATATCGCCGTGGTGGCGCGGGACGCGCGGCTCGGCATGCCCGCCACCCGCTTCCTCGGGCCCGCGCTGGGCAGTCTGCACATGTTCTTCCACCGGCTCGGGCCGGTGCTGGCGCGGCGGCTGCTGCTCACCGGCGACATCGTGGAGGCGGGGACGCTCGAGCACCTCGGGGTGTTCACCGAGACCTGCGAGCCGGGGCAGGTGACGGCGCGGGCGCGGTACTGGGCGGAGAAGGCGGCGAAGATGCCCGCCGACGGTGTGGTGATCGCCAAGGAGGCGTTCCGGCTGGTCGAGCAGAGCCAGGCGTACCAGGGGGAGGAAGTCGCGAGTTACCTCTTCCACGCCTTCGGGACGAATCTGCAGTTCGCCGACGGTGAGTTCAACTTCGTCAAGACCAGGGCCGAGCACGGCACCCGCGAGGCATTCCGGTTGCGGGACGAGCACTTCCACGTGCCGGAGCCGTGAACGCGAGCGTGCCCCGGCGGGTGAGAGCCGGGGCACGGGGCGTTCGCCGGGGCACGCGGCCGGCGGGCCGGATCAGGAGGCGGCGGCGGTGCGCCGGGTGCGGGTGGCCGGTGCCTTGGCAGCGGTCCGCTTGGCGGCGGCCTGCTTCGCAGGAGCCTTGGCCGCCGGGGCCGCAGCCTTCGCCTTCTTCGCCGGGACGGCGGGCGCGCTGCCCGCGATCACCCGGCTCGCGTGGTCGAGAATGCACTCCAGCCCGTACTCGAAGTTCCGGTCGTCCGGCGCACCACTGCGCCGCCCCCGCGCCATGGCCTCGGCGAGCAGCGGCGTGGTCTCCGGCTCGATGGCGATGTCCTCGTAGTAGGCGGACGCCTCGGCCTCGAGTTCCTTGTTCTTGTCGTAGAGCCGCTGCAATACGACCGAGCCGCGCACGTGCAGATTGATCGCGGAATACAGGTCGAAGGCGTCGTCGACGGAGAATCCCGCTTTGACCAGAGTGTTGATGGCGCGCTCGATTCCCTGCGCGCCGAGCCGGGCGGCATCGCGGCTCAGCGCGGAGCGAATGAGAATCAGATCGCACAGAATCGGATTGCCGAGAAACGTTTGGCGCATTGTCCGCGCGTGATTGCGGAGCGTCTCGCGCCAGTCGTCGGCCTCGACGAAGGGCGCGGCGAAGGCGTACTGGCTCAGCGCCCGGTCGGTCATGGCGTTGAGCAGGTCGTCCTTCTTGCGGAAGTACCAGTAGATGCTGGTGACACCGACATCGAGGTGTTTGCCGAGCAGCGGCATGCTCAGCCCGTCGATGGAGACCTCTTCGGCGAGTTCGAAGGCGCCCTGGATGATGTCCTCGGGATTGAGCGATCCTCGCTCGCGGCGCTGCCGCTTCACGGGCGTTGCGCGCTTCGCCATCGCCGAACTCACTTCCTCTGCGGTGCTCGGTGTTTCCGGCATCCGGCGCCGCCGGGGAAATGCCGGAAGCGGATCGTCGAAATCCGCACGGTAGATGCTACCACGGGGTTTACCGTTCGGTATTTCCGACGGCGCCGCGGTATTCCGATCGGCCGATAATGTATCTCAGATCACATTTCCGCGGCGGCTCCCGAATTCGCGTTCGCGCCCGGAAATGCCGGCTCGCGTTTCTCCAGGAAGGCGGCGAACGCCTCGAGCACGTCGGGACCGGCGAGATTGACGGCCTGGGCCCTGGTCTCGGCGTCCAGCGCCTCGTCGAGTGTCCGGTCCGCGCCCGCGGCCAGCAGCGCCTTGGTCTGCGCCAGCGCGGTGGGGGCTCCGGCGGCGAGCCGCCCGGCGAGTTCGGCGGTGAAGGCGTCGATCTCGGGCTCCGGCCGGACCCAGGTGACGAGCCCGAGCGCCAGCGCCTCCTCGGCGCCGATGGCCTCGGCGAGCAGGGTGAGCCGCTTGGCCTGCTGCAACCCGACGAGCCGGGGCAGCACCCACGAACCGCCGCAGTCCGGGGAGAGTGCGCGGCGGGTGAAGATCTGACAGAACCGGGCATCGGGCGCCGCGACCACGAGATCGCAGGCGAGCGCGAGGTTCCAGCCCGCGCCGTAGGCCGGGCCGCGCACCTTGGCCACCGTCGGCACCGGCAGTTCGTGCAGCCGCCGCACCACCTCGTTGATGCCGCGCATCTCCTCGGCCGGGTCCGGGAACTCCTCGACGTCGGCGGTGGCGGAGAGATCGGCGCCACCGGAGAAGGCCCCGCCCGCGCCGGTGAGGACGACGGCCCGCGCACCGCCCGCGGCGATCTCGGCGAGTTGCTCGCGCAGCGCCGCCCACAGCGCCCGATCGATGGCATTGCGCCGGTCCGGGCGGTTCAGCGTGAGGGTGCGCACGTCGCCGTGCTGTTCGGCAAGGAGTACGGTCATGGCGTTCCTTCCAGGGCGGGCACCGCGATCCCGGCGGTGCCGAGCGCGGCGATCTCGTCGGATGCGAAACCCGCGGTGCGCAAGATGGATTCGGTGTGTTCGCCGAGCGCGGGGACGGCGCCCATCGCGGCGGTCCAGCCCTCGATCACCGGGGGCGGAAGCAGGGCGGTCACGGTGCCGCCGGGGCTCTCGACCGATCGCCACCGGCCCCGCGCCGCCAGCTGCGGGTGCGCGTTGACCTCGGCGGGGGTGTTGAATCGGGCATTGCCGATTCCGGCCGCGTCGGCGCGGCGCAGGATCTCGGTCAGGGGCAGCTCCGCGCACCACGCGGCGAGCGCGGTGTCGAGTTCGGCCCGGTGCGCCACGCGCCCCGCATTGCTCGCGAAGCGCGGGTCGGCCGCCAGCTCGGGGCGGGCGAGCAGCTCGGTCGCGAGGCGCTGCCACTCCCGGTCATTGGTGGTGCCGAGTACCGCGGTCGCCCCGTCGGCGGTCGGGTAGGCGCCGTAGGGGGCGACCGCGGGCGAGCCCATGCCGACCGGCGGCTGTTCGGCGCCGGAGTAGCGGGCGTGCGTGAGCGGATAGCCCATGAGCTCGGCCATGGTGTCGAACAGGCTCACCGACGCCGTCGCGCCACCGCGGCGGTAGAGCAGCGCGAGGATGGTGATCGCGGCGTAGAGCCCGGCGGTCACGTCGGCGACCGGCGGCCCCGGCTTGGCGGGCGCGCCGGGGAATCCGGTGACCGCGCAGGCGCCGGACTCGGCCTGGATCAGCAGGTCGTAGGCGCGCTTGTGCGACAGCGGCCCGCCGGCGCCGTAGCCGTCGATCTCCAGCGCGATCAGCTCGGGGTAGCGCCGCCGCAGCTCGGCGGGGTCCAGACCGCGCCGGGCCAGCGCACCCGGCGCGAGATTGGCGACGAAGACATCCGCCGTGGCCAGCAGCCGGTGCAGTACCGCGAGCCCATCGGGCGCGGTGAAGTCGAGCGCGATCGACTCCTTCCCCCGGTTCGCCCAGACGAAGTGCGCCGCCTGCCCGTGCACCACATCGTCGTAGTGCCTGGCGAAGTCGCCGCCGCGCGGATTCTCCACCTTGATCACCCGCGCGCCGAGATCGGCCAGCGTGCGGGTGCACATGGGCGCCGAGACCGCCTGCTCCAGCGCGACCACGGTGACCCCGGTGAGCGGGCCCGCCATCAGATCACCAGCCCGCCGTCGACCGGGAGCACCTGGCCGGTGACGTAGGAGGCCGCGTCCGATGCGAGGAAGACGAAGGCCTGCGCGACCTCGGCCGGTTCGGCCCAGCGGCGCAGCGGAATCCGGGCCAGTGTCTGCTCGGCGAAGCGCTCGTCGGTGCGGATGGTCTCGGTCATCGGCGTCGCCGCGGCCGGTGCCAGCGCGTTCACCGTGATCTGCTTGCGGGCCAGCTCCTTGGCCAGCGACTTGGTGAGCCCGACGATGCCCGCCTTGGCGGCCGAGTAGTTCACCTGGCCGAGCGCGCCGGTGAGCCCGGCCGAGGAGGTGACGTTGATGATCCTGCCGGTGCCGTCCTCCGGCAGGTACGCCAGCGCGGCCTTGGCACAGCGGAATGCCCCGAGGACGTGGATGTCCAGCATGGCGAGCACCGATTCCTCGGTGGTCTTGGCGAACATGGCCGGTGCCGTTGCCCCGGCATTGTTGACCACGATGTGCAGGGTGCCGCCGGTCAGTGCCGCCGCGCGGCCCGCCGCGGCGGTGGCCGCGGCGCCGTCGCGCACATCGAGCGCCGCCGCCTCCGCGATACCGCCCGCACCCGTGATGCGCTCGGCCGTGCCCGCGGCGGCGGCTTCGTCCAGGTCGGTCACCAGCACCGCCGCGCCGCGGGCGGCGAGCGCGACGGCGACCGCCGCACCGATCCCGCCCGCGGCCCCGGTCACCAGCGCCGAGCGCCCGGACAGGTCGAACGGGTCGCGCTCGCTCATCCGGCCACCTCGAACGACACCGGCAGCGCGGTGGGGGAGCGGAAGGGCTGGCCGAAGATGTGCGGGTCGTCCTCGGTCAGCAGGGTGATCTCGGTGAGCCGGTCCAGCAGGACCTCCAGCGCCACCCTGGTCTCCATCCGGGCCAGGTGCAGCCCGAGGCAGGTGTGCGCGCCCGCGGTGAAGCTGATGTGCGGCAGGCGCTTGCGGGAGATGTCGAACTCCTCGGCGCGCTCCCAGCGCCCCTCGTCCCGGTTGGCCGCGCCGAGCGCGATATCCAGGGTCGCGCCCTTCGGGATCGCCACCCCCTCGAGCTCGGTGTCGCGAGTGACCGTGCGCTGCACCAGGGTCAGCGGGGTCTCGTAGCGCAGCCCCTCCTCGATGGCCGGCCCGAGCAACCGGCGATCCGCCTGCACCGCCGCGAACTGCTCGGGGTGGGTGAGCAGCAGGTACAGCAGATTGCCCGAGGAGCGGTAGGTGGTCTCCAGCCCGGCGGGCAGCAGCAGCCGCAGGAACGAGTAGATCGCCTCGTCGGTGAGCTGCTCACCCTCGATCTCGGCGGTGACGAGGTCGCCGATGATGTCGTCGGTGGGCTGCGAGCGGCGCTGATCGATGTGGCCCTGGAAGTACTCCTGCAGCGCGGCCGAGGCCGCGAAGGCCGCCTTGTAGTTGCCGGTGTAGCTGATGATGTCGACCGCGGCCTTACGGAAGAACGGCAGGTCCTCCTCCGGGAGCCCGAGCAGCCGGGCGATCACCCGGGTCGGGAACTCGAAGGTGAACTCGCGCACCAGATCCGCGGTGCCGCGCTCGGCGAACTCGTCGATCAGCGCGGTGCAGATCGGGCGCACGATCTCCGGCTCCCAGGTCAGCAGCGACTGCGGCTTGAACGCCGCGGTCACCAGGTTGCGGTGCGCCTTGTGCCTGGAGCCGCTCATGGCCAGGATCGTCGGGCCCATGAAGACGCCGATGGTGCTGTCGTAGAGCTTCGAGCTGAAGGTCTCGGTGTCCCGCAGCGCCGCATTGGCCGCGGACCAGGAGAGCGCCGACCAGGAGTCGCGTGGCCGGAACTCCTCCGGTGTTCGCGAGTAGTCCATGACGCCGCCGTGGTAGACGCCGTGTTCGCGGCGGTGGGCGGCGAAGAAGGGGTAGGGATCGCGGAGATCCAGGTCCCGTACGGGGCTGTTCACAGTGTACCTTTCGGGTAGAGCGCGGCTACAGCGCGAGCCGGCCGCCGGCCGACATCGGGGCGACGAATCCGCCGTCCACGTGCAGGTCATGGCCGTTCACCCAGCCCGCCGCGGGCGAGCCGAGGAACTCGATCACCGGGACGATGTCCGCGGCGGTGGCATGGCGGCCGACGGTGGCTTTCACCGTGTCGAGGAGTTCTTTGCCCATGGAGGTCTCGAAATCGCCGAGGATCGGCGTCTCGGTCGGCCCGGGGCTGACCGTGTTCACCCGGACGCCGTACTTCTGCCAGGCCGCGGGCGCGAGTCGCGTGGCGAAGAGCACCGCCGCCTGCTTGGAGGTGCTGTAGACCGGGTAGGCCGGGTCCTGCCCCGCCTGCCAGGCCCGCACCGCGGCCTCGTCGGTCGCCGCGAGCAACCCCTCCAGTTCGGGGATGCGCTGCTGCCAGCCGAGTGCCGCCACCGAGGCGACGGTGACGACCGCGCCCCCGGTGCGCAGCAGCGGCAGCATGCCGGTCACGGTGCGCCGCATGCCGAGGTAGTTGACCTCGAGCACGTCGCCGGCGGGCGCGGTGCCCGGCACCCCCGCGACGTGCGCGAGCAGGTCCCAGCCGTCGCCGATCCCGGCGAGCAGCGCCTCGATGGCGGCGCCGTCGCGCAGGTCGCAGCGCCGGTGCTCGGTGGCCGGGGTGTCGTTGTCGCGGAGGTCGACCGCGAGCACGTGCGCACCGGCGGCGTGGAAGTGCGCCGCGGTGGCCGCGCCGATGCCCGATCCCGCCCCCACGACCACGATCCTGCGCTGTGGCTGCGCCATGGGATTACCGCCGTCCAGTCGTTTCGAAGGTCTTACGGAATGCTTGACAGTAAGCTCGACTATAAATCACCCTGGCTACCGAGACAACGAGCCCTGAGTGGACGGAACAGACCGGATGAGCACGCCGATCGTCGATGAAGCCGCGAAGCTACTCGCGGAGCCTGCCGCCTACACCGACGAGCCGCGTCTGCACGCCGCGCTCTCGGGCCTCCGCGCCAACACCCCGGTGTCGTACGTCGACGTCCCCGGATACAAGCCCTTCTGGGCCGTCACCAAGCACGCGGACGTGCTTGCGGTCGAGCGCAACAGCAAGCTCTTCTCCAACTGGCCGCGCCCGGTGCTGATGTCGGCGGAGTCCGACGAGCAGCAGGCCGCGGTCGGCATCCGCACCCTGATCCACATGGACGACCCGCAGCACCGCGTGGTGCGCGCGATCGCCGCCGACTGGTTCGGCCCGAAGGCCATGCGCGCCATGGACCTCCGCATCACCGACCTCGCCAAGCGGTACGTGGATCGGATGCGCGACGCGGGCGGCGAGTGCGACTTCGTGCAGGAGGTGGCGGTCAACTACCCGCTGTACGTGATCATGTCCCTGCTCGGCGTCCCCGAGTCCGACTTCCCGCGCATGCTGAAGCTGACTCAGGAGCTGCTCGGCAGCGACGACGAGGAGTACCAGCGCTCGGCGGTCTCCCAGGAGGAGAAGGTCGGCGCACTGCTCGACATGTTCGCCTTCTTCAACGACCTCACCGCCGCGCGGCGGGCCACCCCGACCGCGGATCTCGCCTCCACCATCGCCAATGCCCGCGTCGACGGCGAGCCGCTCGGCGATATCGACACCGTCTCCTATTACGCCATCATCGCGACGGCGGGCCACGACACCACCAGCGGCACCATCTCCGGCGGCATGCGCGCGCTGGCGGAGAACCCGGACCAGCTGGCCCGGCTGCAGGCCGACATGTCGCTGCTGCCGCAGGCCACCGAGGAGATGATCCGCTGGGTCACCCCGGTCAAGGCGTTCATGCGCACCGCGACGGCGGACACCACCCTGCGTGGGGTCCCGATCGCCGAGGGCGACTCGCTGCTGCTCTCCTACATCTCGGCCAACCGCGACGAGGAGGCCTTCGACGACCCCTTCCGCTTCGACGTCGGGCGTGAGCCGAACAAGCACGTTGCCTTCGGCTTCGGCATCCACTTCTGCCTGGGCGCGGCGCTGGCCCGGCTCGAGGTGAACCGCTTCTTCGCCGAGCTGATCCCGCGGCTCACCTCGGTGGAGCTGGCCGGTGAGCCGGAGCTGATCGCCACCACCTTCGTCGGCGGCCTCAAGCACCTGCCGATCCGCTACACCCTGCGCTGAGGAGCCCCGTCGTGAGCTGGAAGGAAACGCTCGAGGATCTCGACGGGCGCCGGGAGCGGTCGGCGGCCATGGGCGGTCAGGAGCGGGTCGCCAAGCACCGGGCCAAGGGCAAACTGGACGCGCGCGCCCGGATCGCACACCTGCTCGACCCCGGCTCGTTCCAGGAGTTCGGCGCACTGGTCGGCGGCGAGATCGCCGCCGACGCCGTCGTGACCGGCTCCGGGCTGATCGGCGGCACCCCGGTCATGGTCGGGGCGGAGGATTTCACGACGGTCGCGGGCACCATCGCCCCCGGCAGCAATGCCAAGCGGTACCGCCTGGCCGAGCTGGCGGTGCGCAACAAGGTGCCGCTCGTCATGCTGCTGGAGGGCGCCGGATTCCGGCCGACCGGCGCGCACTACGGCCGCACCCCCACCGACCTGCTCGCGCAGGCGCGGTGCTCGGGCAAGGTGCCCATGGTCACCGCCGTGCTCGGCCCGTCGGCCGGGCACGGCGCGCTGATCGCGCCGGTCTCGGACTTCGCGATCATGAGCCGCCAGGGCGCCATCTTCACCGCCGGTCCGCCGGTGGTGCGGGCGTCCACCGGGGAGCAGATCAGCAAGGAGGACCTCGGCGGCCCGGACGTGGCGGTGCCGAGCGGGCTCATCCACAATGTGGCCGAGAACGACGGGGACGCGCTCGACGAGATTCGCCGCTACCTCTCGTACTTTCCGTCCAGTGCCTGGTCCTACCCGCCCGCCCTGCTCTCCGACGACGCCACCGAGCCGCGCGCGACCCCGGAGCTGCTCGACATCATCTCCCGGGACAACCGCAGCACCTACGACATCCGCGCGGTGCTCGACGTCGTCTTCGACACCCCGGACTGGTTCGAGGTGCAGCCCGGGTACGGCCCCGCGATCGTGTGCGCGCTGGCCCACCTGGGCGGGCATCCGGTCGCGGTGGTCGCCAACCAGCCCGAGATCCTGGCCGGCTCGATCGACACCGCCGCGGCGAACAAGGCCGCGCACTTCATCACGGTCGCGGACTCGTTCCACTTGCCGCTGGTGTTCCTCGCCGACAACCCCGGCATGCTGCCGGGCGGCGAATCCGAGCGCGCGGGGGTGCTGCGCGCCGGGGCGCGGATGTTCGCCGCCCAGACCACCGCGAGCACCATCAAACTGCACGTCACACTGCGCAAGGCGTATGGATTCGGCTCGATGGTCATGTCGCTCATCGGCTTCGACAACCAGACCGCAGCCTACGCCTACCCCGGCGCCACCATGGGCGCTATGAGCGCCGCCGCGCTGGGGCTGGCCTCCGGCGCGGCGGAGGAGGTGGCCGCGCAGCTGCGCGAGATGGAGCTGCTGGCGTCCTACCACTCCGCCGAGCACATGGGCTTCGACGAGCTGATCCGCCCGGAGGAGACCCGCGACGCGCTGCTGACCGCACTCCGCCGCGGGATTTTCAGCCGCCAGCAGGTGGCGGAGCCGGTGCTGCGCACGGCCATCGTGCCCTGATTCTCGGGTGGGTCGGTGTCCGGTGGCACTCCACCACCGGACACCGCGCCTTCACCGGTCGGCGTCGGTGTAGCGGATGATGCCGCGCAGGTCGTGGCCACCGAGCAACTCGGCGTAGGCGTCGTTGATCTGCTCCAGGCGGTACTCCCGGACCGGCGCCGCCGCGAGGTCGATATCGCCGAGCTTGTGCAACGCGAGCACCTCGGGGATGTCGTGGTGCGGGTCGCCGCCGCCGTAGAGGCTGCCCTGCAGGTTCTTCTGCAGCAGCGGCACCAGCGACAGGTCGAGCTTCAGGTCCGAGGTCATCACGTCGGCGCGGGCGGTGAGCACGCAGGTGCCCGCGCGGGCGGTGATGCGGAGCCAGTCGTCGAGCTCGTGGCCGTCGTAGCGGCCGGTGGTGACGACGACCTTCTGGCACATGCGGCCCCCTGTCCGCTCGGCGATCCCCTCCGTCGCCGACCCGATATCCGGGTAGACCTCGGTGGCGCCGAACTTCACCGCCCGGTCCCGCTTCCACCGCGCGGACTCCACGACGAAGATCTGCCGTGCCCCGGAGAGCACGGCGCCCTGCAGGGCCGAGGCCCCGACCCCGCCGAGGCCGATGATCGCCACGTCCTCGCCGGGCGCGATCCGGGCGGTGTGCACGGCCGAGCCGTAGCCGGTGGTGATCTGGCAGCCCGCCAGGCAGGCGATGTCGAACGGGATGGAGGGGTCGATCTTCACCACCGAGGCGCGATGGACGACCGCGTACGGGGCGAAGGTGCCGACCAGCGACATGGGGTGCACCGGGCGGCCGCGGGCGTGCACGCGGAAGCTGCGGTCGGTGACCGAGGTGCCCGCGAGCAGCCCCGCCCCCAGATCGCAGAGGTTGTGTACGCCCGCCTGGCAGGACGGGCAGCGTCCGCAGGACGGGAGGAACGAGGTGACGACGTGGTCACCGGCGGCCAGGTCGGAGACGCCGGGGCCGACCGCGGTCACGACGCCGGCCCCCTCGTGCCCGCCGAGCACCGGAAAGGCGCTCATCGGGATGGCGCCGGTGACGAGATTGTGGTCGGCGCGGCACAACCCGGCGGTCTCCAGCCGGACCGCGACCTCACCGGCTCTCGGCTCCCCGATCTCGATCTCCTCCACCGACCACGACGTGTCGAGCCCCCAGAGCACAGCGCCTTTGGTTTTCATCCGAGTTACCGTCCCGAACCTTGTGTGAACCCTTACCGATAGGTATACAGTAACAGCGTCAGCCGGGATCTTCGTGGAGGAATGCAGTGACCGAATGGACAATCGGCACGGTGCTCGACGCCGTGGCGTCGGCGGTGCCGGAGCGCACGATGACGGTCTGCGGCGAGCGCCGCAGCACCTTCGCCGAATCCGCCGAGCGCACCCGCAGGCTCGCGAACTTCCTCGCCGACCGCGGGCTCGGCCTGCACACCGAGCGCGCCGAGCTGGAGCGCTGGGAGTGCGGCCAGGACCGGGTCGCGCTGCTCATGCGCAACGACCTCTACCTGGACGCCATGATCGGCTGCCTCAAGGCGCGCACCGTCCCGGTCAACGTGAACCCCAGCTACACCGCGCACGAGGTCGGCGAGCTGCTCGCCTACCTGCGCCCCAGCGCGATCGTGTACCACCGCGGCTTCGGGCCGGTGCTGGCCGAGGCGGTCCCGAACCTGGCGGAGCTGCTGCTGATCGTGGTCGAGGACGGCAGCGGCGCACCCGAGCTGCCCGGCGCGATCGCCTTCGACGACGCGGTGCGCCAGGGCGACCCGGACCGGGTCATCGAGACATCCCCCGACGACGTGGCGATGTTGTGTACCGGCGGAACCACCGGCAGGCCCAAGGGCGTGCTCTGGCGGCAGGCCGACCTGTACGTCTCCTCGATGAACGGCGCCGACCACGAGTCCACCGACGTACTCCACGGTTTCGCCCGCGCCACCGGCCAGTCCTGGTTCGCCATGTCCCCGCTCTCGCACGCGGCCGGCATCTTCACCGCGTGCGCCGGGCTGCTGGCCGGGCAGACCATCGTCCTCTACGACGACCGCCACCGCTTCGACGCCGCGCTCGCGCTGGCGACCGCGGAGCGGGAGAAGGCGGCGCTGCTCACCATGGTCGGCGACGCCTACGCCGCGCCCCTGGTCGCCGCGCTCCGCGAGCGCTCCTACGACCTGTCCGGGCTCTTCGGCATCGGCACCGGCGGCGCCGCCACCAACCCGGTGTACAAGCGCGCGCTGCTGGAGCTGCTCCCGCACATCATGATCATGGAGGGATACGGCTCCTCGGAGACCGGCGGCATGGGCTTCGGGCGCAGCAGCAAGGACAACCCGGTGGAGACCTTCGCGCCGATGCCGGGCGGCACCGCCATCTCCGCCGACCGCACCCGCTTCCTGGAGCCGGGGGAGAGCGAGGTCGGCTGGGCGGTCCGGGTCGGGCGGGTGCCGCTGGGCTACTTCGACGACCCCGAGGCCACCGCGCGCACCTTCCCCGAGATCGACGGCAAGCGCATGGCCGTGCCGGGCGACCGGGTGACCGTCGACGCCGACGGCACCCTGCGGCTGCTCGGCCGGGACTCGCTGGTCATCAATACCGGCGGCGAGAAGGTCTTCGTCGAGGAGGTGGAGGAGGTGCTGCGTGCGTTTCCCGGCATCGCCGACGCCCTGGTGGTCGGGCGGCCGAGCGCGCGCTGGGGCAACGAGGTCGTCGCGCTGGTCCGCACCGAGTCGGGGGCGATCCCGGTGGCGGAGCTGCGCACCGCCTGCCGGGAGAAGCTGGCCGGTTACAAGATCCCCAAGGACTTCCTCCCCGTTGCCGAGGTGCGGCGCCTCGGCAACGGCAAACCCGACTACCGGTGGGCGGCCGAGCAGGCCCTGGAGTCCGCCGCGCGAGAAATCGGAGCCTGATTCGTGACCAGAGTCATCGATGGCCTCGTCAATGTGCACTTCGGTGAGGTCGAGCAGCAGCCCGACTGGATGCTGAAGGTGCGCGACGACTACTTCAAGGGCCCGAAGTCGATGTTCGCCCAGCCAGAGCTGGACGAGCTGATCGACGAGATGGACGAGCAGGGCGTCGAGAAGGCGATCCTGATGTACAACATGCGCAAGCCGTCGGCCACCGCGCTGAAGTTCGCGGAGGCGCGGCCGGAGCGGTTCGCGTTGGCGATCAACGGCGTCGACCTGCTGCGCCCGGTGGCCTCGCTGCGCGAACTCACCGCGCTCACCCGCGACCTGCCGGTCGCGTACACCGCCGTCGGCGCGAGCTTCTGGGGCGAGGGCAGGTACCCGCCCAGTGACGCGGTGTACTACCCGCTCTACTACAAGTGCTCGGAGCTGGGGCTGCCGCTCTGCATGAACACCGGCATCCCGGGCCCGCCCATCCCGGGCGAGGTGCAGAACCCGATCTACCTCGACATGGTCTGCGTGCGCTTCCCCGAGCTGAAGCTGTGCATGATCCACGGCGCCGACCCGTGGTGGGACGTGGCGATCCGGCTGCTGATCAAGTACGAGAACCTGCGGCTCATGACCTCCGCCTGGTCGCCGAAGCGGTTGCCGGACAGCTTGATCCACTACATGCGGACCAGGGGCAAGCAGAAGGTCATGTTCGGGTCGGACTGGCCGGTGCTGCCGATGCGGCGGGTAATCCCCGAGGCGCTCGCGCTCGACCTGCCCGCCGACGTCATCGACAACTACCTCTACGCCAACGCCGATGCCTTCTTCTTCGGCGACCGGGCGGGTCAGGAGCAGCAATGAATCGCTACGAACTGCGCAGGCAGGACTACAGCCTCTCCGAGGACCAGACCGAGCTGCAGGCGGTCTACGCCAAGTTCTTCCGCACCCGCTCCCCGATCGACACGGTCCGCGCGGCCGAGGGCACCGGGTTCGACAAGAGCCTGTGGGAGCGGCTCTGCGGCACCGGGGCGACCAGCATGGCGCTGCCGGAGTCGGCGGGCGGTGACGGCGCGGGGCTGGTCGAGCTGACCCTGGTCGCCGAGGAGCTGGGCCGGACGCTGGCGCCGGTGCCGTGGATCGAGCATGTGGTCGCCGCGCGGCTGCTGGCCCGGCTCGGGTCGGTGCCGGACGACATCGTGGGCGGCAGGCGGATCGTCGCGCTGGATCCCGACCCGGCTGCGCGCCCCGGCCCCCGGCTGATCCCCGCCGGGGCGGTGGCCGAGGAGGTCGTTGTGCTCGACGGCGCGGACGTGGTCCGGCTGACCTTCGACAGCCCGCCCACCCGGGTGGAGAATATCGGCAAGCTGCCGATGGCGTGGGTGGACGCGGGCACCGCAGACTCCGCCACGGTGCTCGCGAGCGGCCCCGAGGCGGTGGCCGAGTACCGGCGCGCACTGGACGAGTGGCGGGTGCTGACCGCCGCTGCACTGGTCGGGCTCCTCGACGAAACCCTGCGCATCGCCGCCGAATTCGCCACCACCCGCTTCACGCTCGGCGTCCCGATCGGCACCCTGCAGGCCATCTCGCACCCGCTGGCGAATATCGCGATCGCGGTGAACGCGGGCCGCAACCTGAACCGCCGCGCTGCCTGGTTCCTCGAGCACGAGCCCGGGCACCAGCCGGAGCTGCCCGCCGCCGCGTTCGTCTACATCACCGGCGAGGCGCCCGCCGCGGCCACCATGGCGGTCCAGGTGCAGGGCGGCCTCGGGGTCTCGGCCGAGGCGGCCGCGGCCGCCTACCTGGTCCGGGCCAGGGGCTGGGCGCTGGCAGGCGGCGACCCCGCCCTGCACGCCCGCGAACTCGCCGAGACCGTGGCCAGGCGCGAAGCCGCCGCCCTTTCCGCATAGGAGAACGCAGACATGGATTTCTCACGCGTTGAGCTGTCCGAGCAGGACTCCGCCTTCCAGGCCGAGGTCCGCGCTTTTCTGGACGAGCACGTCACCGACGAGGTGCGCCGCCGCGACCGCGAGACCGGCGACAACTTCGACGAGGGCGTGCACCTGGCCATGGCCGCGGCGGGCTGGCTCGCCGCCGAGCTGCACCGGGAGGGCGGGCCCCAGCTGAACCGGCTGCGTGAGCGGCTCTGGGACCTGGAGAAGCGCCGCGCCGAGGTGCCGTGGGTGACCTGGGGGACGACCAAGATCGTGGTTCCCTCGGTGCTGCGGCACGGGTCGAAGGAGCTGCAGGACGAAGTGCTGCCCGGTGTGCTGGACGGCACCGTCCGGCTGTGCCTCGGTTATACCGAGCCGGACGGTGGCTCCGATGTCGCCTCCTGCAAGACCCGCGCGGTGCGCGACGGTGACCAGTGGATCATCAACGGCTCCAAGATGTTCACCACCGGGGCGCACAACTCCCGCTACGTCTTCCTGATCACCAACACCGACCCCACGGCGCGGAAACACAAGAGCCTCACCATGTTCCTGGTGCCGCTGGATACGCCGGGTATCGAGATCCAGGGGCTGCGCACGGTGGACGGTGACCGCACCAACATCGTCTACTACAGCGATGTGCGGGTGCACGACCGCTACCGGCTGGGCGAGGTGAACGACGGCTGGGCCGTGCTGCTCGGCCCGCTCAACGAGGAACACGGCGTGGTCGACGCGGCCAATGACGGGCTGCAGGACGTCTCGATCATGACCCACCAGGGCTCGACCATGGCGACCACCGTCGACCGGGTCGCCGGGCTCGCCGCCGACCGGGTGGCCGAGGATGCCTCGGCGGCGGTGCGGCTGGGCCGCAGCTTCGCGAAACTCGAAGCCGCGCTGAGCGCGCCGCACATGTTCGGCCGGGTCGCCCTCGCCCAGACCATGCGCGATATCTCGCCCGATCTGATGGACGTGCTCGGTCCGGCTGCGGCGCTGTCCGCCGACACCGACGGGGCCGCCGACGAGGGCGCCGCCGGCTATCTGTACCGGTGGGCGCCGCTGTGCGGGATCTACGGCGGCACGCTCGAGGTGTTCCGCAATATGATCGCCCAGCACGTGCTCGGCCTGGGCAGGCCCGCCTACGCGCCGCCGAAGAAGCCGGTGGCCGCGAGCTGATGCCGGAGAACGAAGCGCCGCGCCGGCCGCTGCCGCTGCTGACCCCGCAGAACGAGTTCTTCTGGAGCTCGGGGGCGGACGGGCGGCTGCGGGTGCAGGAGTGCCGGTCCTGCTCGTCGCTCATCCACCCGCCGCAGCCGGTGTGCCGGTACTGCCGCGGCGCGGAGATGGGCGTGCGGGCGGTGTCCGGTGCGGCGACCCTGATCGGGTTCACCGTCAACCACCGCTTCGCGCTGCCCGGCCTGCCCGCCCCGTACGTGGTGGCGCAGGTGGCGCTGGCCGAGGACGCGCGGGTGCGGCTGACCACCAACGCGGTGCAGTGCGACCCCGAGACCCTGCACCTGGGCATGCCGATGGAGGTGGTGTTCGAGCGGCACGACGACGTCTGGCTGCCGCTCTTCCGCCCGGCCCCGCCGCCCGCGCTGCCCGCCCCGCTGCCCGAGGACGAGGTCACGGCCGAGACCGTCGCCCGGTACGTCCGCCGCCCGGCGAGCACCTCGAAGTTCGAGGACCGGGTCGCGATCACCGGAATCGGCGCGACACCGCCCGGCCGCCGCACCATGGCCGACCCGCTGGCGCTGACCCTGCAGGCGTGCCGGGAGGCGGTGGCCGACGCCGGGCTGCTGCTCGACGACATCGACGGCCTCTCCACCTACCCCGGCCCCAACCTCGGCCCGTTCGGCGAGGGTGGTGTCACCGCGGTGGAGTCCGCGCTCGGGCTGCGGCCGACCTGGCACAGCGGCGGCCCGGAGACCTTCGGCCCCGGCGGCTCGGTGATCGCCGCCATGCTCGCGGTAGCGAGCGGGCTGGCCAGGCACGTGCTGTGCTTCCGCACCATCTGGGAGTCCACCCACGGCGAGCTGGTGCGCACGGGCAGGCTGGCCCTGCCCGGCGGGCGCACCGACAGCTGGCAGATCCCGTTCGGCGCCACCTCGGCCGCGCACACCCTCGCGCAGAACGCGCAGCGGCACTTCCACCGCTACGGCACCGACCGGGAAACGCTCGGCTGGATCGCGCTCAACCAGCGCGCCAATGCCGCCCTGAATCCGGATGCGATCTACCGCGATCCGCTCACCATGGACGACTACCTGAACGCCCGCCCGATCACCACCCCGTTCGGGCTCTACGACTGCGACGTGCCCTGCGACGCCGCCGTGGCCGTCGTCGTCTCGGCCAGGGACGCCGCCGCCGACCTGGCCCGACCGCCGGTCCTGGTGGAGGCCGTCGGCACCCAGATCATCGAGCGGCTGGAGTGGGACCAGAGCACGCTCACCCACGAACCCCAGGTCATCGGCCAGGCCGCGCACCTGTGGACCCGCACCGACCTGCGCCCGGCCGATGTGGACGTGGCCCAGCTCTACGACGGCTTCACCTTCAACTGCCTGTCCTGGATCGAGGCGCTCGGCTTCTGCGGCATCGGCGAGGCCAAGGACTTCCTGACGGGCGGGGTGAATATCGCCCGCGACGGCGTGCTGCCGCTCAATACCCACGGCGGCCAGCTCTCGCACGGCCGCACCCACGGTATGGGGCTGCTGCACGAGGCGATCGTGCAGCTGCGCGGCGACGGCGGCGCGCGGCAGGTCGCCGACGCCTCGGTGGCGGTGGTCTCCAGCGGCGGGCTCACCCCCAGCGGCGTGCTGCTGCTGCGGGCGGACCGATGAGGGCCGGGTCGCCGGTGGCGGCGCGCACGGTCGAGGTTGACGGCATCCCGATGTCGGCGCTCTGCGCCGAGGTCGACGAGCCGCGCGCCGTGCTGGTCGCCGTGCACGGCGGTGCCGCCAACGCGCGATACTTCGATCTGCCCGGCCACCCGAGGGCGTCGCTGCTGCGGCTCGGCGCCGCGCTCGGCTGCACCGTGCTCGCGCCGGACCGCCCCGGCTACGGCGCCTCCGCCGGCGCCGAGGCCGAGTTCCGGCCGCCGCAGCGCCGGGTCGATGCGGTGTATCGCACCGTGGACGCGCTGCTCGGAGCCCGCAGCCGCGGTGCGGGGGTCTTCCTGATCGGGCACTCGGCCGGGTGCGATCTCGCGGTCCGGATGGCCGCCGACGAGCGCGGCGCCGCGCTGCTCGGGCTCGAACTCGCGGGCACCGGGCTGGTACGGCAGGAGCGCGCCGTCCAGCGAATCGCCGCCCTGGTGCGGGAGCAGGACCGCGCGGGCATCCGCGACCTGCTGTGGCAGCCCGCGCGGGTGTATCCGCCGGAGTTGTTCGGCGGCAGGCCGATCGCCGACCGGGCCCCCGGCTACGAGGCCGATGTCGCGGTGGACTGGCCCGGCGACTTCCGGGCGCTGGCCCCCGACATCCGGGTTCCGGTGCGCTTCACCTGCGCCGAGCACGAGTCGGTGTGGCGCCGCGACGCCGCGGCGCTCGACGAGGTGCGCGGAATCTTCCGCGGCGCACCGCGGTTCGAGATCAACCACCAGGCCGACGCCGGGCACAACCTGAGCGCGGGGTACGGCGCCACCGCCTACCACCTCGGTGTGCTCGCCTTCGCCGAAGAGTGCGCGGTAGCGGCCGAGACCGCACCGTACGAGAGGGAGCGCGGCGCATGAAGTACGTACTGGAGTATCCGAGCGAGCAGCCGATCGCCCCGGTCGACTTCCTGCGCCCGGAGGTGATCCGCGAGGTTGTGGTGCGCGCCGAGGCGGTCGGCTTCGACGCGGTCGCGCTGAGCGAGCACCCCGCGCCCTCGGCCAAGTGGCGGGGCGCGGGCGGGCACGAAACCCTCGACCCGATCGCGGCGCTCGGCTTCGTGGCCGGGGTGACCACCCGGCTGCGGCTGCTCACCAACCTCTACGTGCTGCCCTTCCGCAACCCGTACCTGTCGGCCAAGGCGCTCGGCAGTCTGGACATCGTCTCCGGCGGCCGGCTGATCGCCGGTGTCGGCGCCGGGTATCTGCGCGCCGAGTTCGCCGCGCTCGGGGTCGACCACGAGCGGCGCGCCGCTCTCTTCGACGAGGCGCTCGGCGCGCTGCGCTCGATCTGGACCGACCCCGCATCGCCGGTGTCCGGCACCGGTTTCGGCGCGCCCGGCGAGACGTGGTCGCAGCGGCCGGTGCAGCTCCCGTACCCACCGATCTGGATCGGCGGCAACGGCGCCGCGGCCCGCCGCCGGGTGGTCGTGCACGGTGACGGCTGGATGCCGATCATCGCCGCCGCCCGCATGGCCGCCGCCATGCGCACCACGGCTCTCGAAACACCCGAACAGTTCGGCACCGCGGTCGACCGCCTGCGCCGCGACCTGGAGCGGGCGGGCCGCGACCCGGAATCGGTGACCATCCAGGTGGTCTGCCCGCACTTCCGCTTCGACGACTCCGCAAGCGTCGCCGAGGCGCGTGCGGTGCTCGCCGATCTGGGCAAGCGCGGCGCGACCTCCGCGGTGGTGCACGCCGACGGCAGCTCGCCGGCGGCGACCGCGGCTTTCCTCGACCGCTTCGGCGAAACATTCCACGACGACTGGAGAACATCGTGAAGGTTCCGTTCACCTGGAAGGTCACCGGCTGGTTCATGATCGGCT